>JAFUJP010000159.1 GCA_017473745.1 Oscillospiraceae bacterium | reverse complement strand
AGTCGTGGGGATGTTTTAAAGCCTTCCCCTTGAGGGGAAGTTGTCATCGCTTCGCGATGACGGATGAGGTGTTCCTATGCAAACACGGAAATTAGCGGACAAACACCTCATCACCGCCTTCGGCGGAGCTTCTCCTCAAGGAGAAGCCTGCCCTCCGGAAATCCTTTTTTACGGGCGCACACGCAGGTGCGCCCCTGCATTCACGTTCGGGGCCTCGGTGCTGTAAACAGCAATTTATTTAAATCCGCACCGAAAGGCGGAACGGTTTACAAATCCCGAAATATATATTATAATATTGTTATAAAATTATCAGCAAGGAGATTTTTCTTATGAAACTCGAAAACAAAGTCGCCATCGTAACCGGCGGCGCCATGGGCAACGGCCTTGGCATTGTAAAAGTATTCCTTAAATACGGCGCAAAGGTTGCCATTTTCGATTACAGCGAAAAGGTTACCGAAGTTACCGAAAAGCTCAGAGCAGAGGGCCATGAGGTTTCCGGATATCTCTGCGACGTCCGCGACAACAACATGATCAAAAAATGCGTTGATGACGTCCTCGCAAAATACGGCACCATCGACGTTCTCGTCAACAACGCCGGCATTGCATGGCTTGATACCTTTATGAACACCGACGATAAACTTCGCGATGCTCATTTTGACATCAACATCAAAGGCTCCTGGAATATGGCAAAGGCCGTTGTTCCCACCATGATGGAGAAGAAAAAAGGCTCCATCGTGAACCTTTCTTCCGTAACCGGCCCGCTCGTTGCGGATCCGGGCGAAGTTGCCTATGCAACCACCAAAGGCGCCCTTATGGGCTTCACCAAGGGCCTTGCGGCAGAAATGGTATCCTATGGCATCCGCGTAAACGCTATCCAGCCCGGATATATCATGACCCCTATGGTTGAAGGTATTGCCGAAGCTTCCAACTCAAGCGACCCCGAAAGTGTAATCGCCGGCATCGGCGCAGGAATCCCCATGGGCCGCCTCGGCACCATCGAGGAACTCGGCGAGCTTGCGGCGTTCCTTGCCTCCGATGAATCCAGCTATATCACCGGCCAGGGCATTGTCATCGACGGCGGTTCCACCATGCCCGAAACCTCCAGCGTCGGCGTAACCGAATAATTTTTGAATAAACGATAAAAACGGCACTTCATTACGAAGTGCCGCTTTTTTATTCTTCCGTATTCTGTTCCGGTGAACGGTTTTCTATTCTCGGAACGCTTATAATGACTTTATAAAGGTCGCCGTCGAGCATCAGCTCAAAGGTTCCGCCGCAAAGTTCCGTAAGCGATTTCGCTATGGAAAGCCCAAGGCCGTTGCCTTCGCTGTTGCGGGAAGCGTCGCCCCGAACAAATCTTTCCATAAGCGCTTCTGCGGACATATTAAGCGGCTCTTTCGAGATATTCCTGATGGTAAGCACCGCTTTCTCTTCCGCGCCTGAAAGGTCGAAATAGGCCCTTGTTCCCGGCTGGGCATATTTGATTATGTTCTGGATAAGATTGTCAAAAACGCGCCAGAGAAGCCTTCCGTCAGCAAAAACCTTTATCTCCTCTTCCGGAAGATTTATAACCGGAACTATTTCTGCCGCTTCAAGCTTTTCGGAAAATTCGCCTACGGACTGATTGATAAGCTCGCCGATGTTAAGAACTTCTTTATTCACCGCAACGGCGCCGCTTGATGCTTTTGATGCTTCCACCAGATCTTCCGTAAGTTTGCGAAGCTTCGCGCTTTGGCGGTCGATAACTTCTATATACCCTGCGGCGGTTTCGTTTTCGATATTTTCCTTTTTAAGCAGGTCAACGTACGAAACGATGGAGGTAAGCGGCGTTTTAAGGTCATGGCTTACGTTAGTGATAAGTTCTGTTTTGAAGCGCTCGCTTTTAAGGCGGTCATCGACCGCTTTCGACATTCCGAGCGCCGCACTGTTGAGGTTATAGGCGTGGCCCCTCAGGCTCGGCCAAAGTTCCCTGCTGTTGATGCGGTAATCAAGGTTGCCGTTGGCAATGGCTTCGCCGCCTTTTTTAAGCTTCCCGAGCTGTACCCCGAACCAGATAACGATGCAGATCCCCGCAACCGCAATGAACATCGCCAGAAGAAGCGCAAAGGCTCCAACTCCGTACCTCTGTGTCATAACACCGAGAATATAAATAATAAAGCTGTATCCCGCAACCGCCGCTGCAAGCTTCCAGGTTATGCCGATATTCTGCATAAGCCAGCGGAAGAACTTGCCGAAAACGGTGACGCACTGCCAGATAAATGTGTGGTGCCACCATTTTTTCATCTTGAGATGCGCCGAAGTGCTTATAAGGAATATAAGGGTAATTGCCGTTGCCGCCGCAAAAACAAGCACCCACGAAGCGGCCCGATAGATATCTTCATAGGCCCAGCGCAGCTCGCTCGCAAGCTGGATAAGGAAGAAAACTCCCATTCCGTAAAGAAAAACCATGATGTCATAATCAACGGCGTTAAGCCCGCGAAGTTCAAACTCTCCGCTGCTGTCCTTGCCTGCGCCGGCAATAAGATAAAGGCAAAGCACGGCGCAAACACAGAAGCAGAATATGCCGACGCTTATAAAAAGATCGCTGTTCTGCGAAATAAATTCAAAACGGACGTAATCCGTATAGCCGTCATAGTTCGGATCGAGAGGCATATGGATATATCCCGTCATGCGGTATTGGGCAATAACATCGCCGTTTTCCGTAACTTCATCCGCCGGGTAGTTATCCGTTATTTCTATGTATCCTTCGGAACCTTTGTCCTCCGGCTGGTGTATCACTGCGCCCTTTTTAAGGGTTGTAAAAACGGCGTTGCCTCCCTCATCATAGATGGTATAGGCAAAGTTTTTGTGGTCGAAATAAAATTCGTTTTCAACAAGACCGGCTATATCGTTCCAATAAATATATTCCCGAACTTCCGCAAGGTTATCCGCAACGAACCAAAGACATTCGTTCGTATTTTCATATTCTTTGTATTCGTCGTAATAAAGGCCTTCTTCATAAGCTTCCGTCGCGCACCAGGCACAGCCGATAAGAACGGGCGTTGCTATGCAGACGATAACGAAGGCAAGCATTTTCAGAAACAGGCTTCCGAAAAGTTTTTTCATTTTTTACCCTCCAGTTTATACCCTTTGCCCCAAACAACCTTGAGATACCGGGGGTTTGCGGGGTCTATCTCAATTTTTTCTCTTAAATGGCGGATATGCACCGCGATGGTGCCTTCGGCGCCCATCGGGTCGCTGCTCCATACGGCGGCATAAATCTCTTTCGATGAAAACACCTTGCCCGGATTCTGAATAAAAAGCCTGAGAATATCGTATTCCGTTGGGGTAAGCGAAACGGGGTCGCCGTTAAGGGTGACGCTTTTTCCGTTATCGTCAAGCTCGATATCTCCCACAGAAACCGTTTCATCCTCTTTCCTTTCCATCCCGCCGAAATAGGCATAGCGCCTGAGCTGGGCCTTTACCCTTGCAATAACCTCGAGGGGATTAAAAGGTTTTGTTATGTAATCATCCGCCCCGGCTGTAAGGCCGAGGATCTTGTCGCTGTCCTCACTTTTGGCGCTTAAAAAGATAACGGGCGCGTTGCAGGTTTCTCGCAGCTTTGCCGTTGCCGAAACGCCGTCCATCTTCGGCATCATTATATCCATAAGGATAAGATGTATCTCGTTTTCTGAAACGATATCTATGGCTTCGCTTCCGTTTTCGGCCTCGAATATCCTATAGCCTTCGCCCGCAAGATATATTTTCAGGGCATTTCTTATATCCCTGTCGTCATCACAAATCAAAAGGTTATACATTTTCTCGCCTCCAACTATATAATAACAGCAAAAACTTTAAGATAAAAGTGGTAAAATTATTAATATTTTCTTAAGATTGCAAAAAAATAACCTCCCTTGTTAAAGGGAGGTGGAATTTTTGACCGAAAGTCAAAAATTTCGGAGGGATTCATCAAAAAATATCGATAATTCATACAAAATCCAGCCCCCTTTAGGCAAGGTGGCCTTTAAAGTCATATTCCAGTTCCCCTATGGGAATGACTTTTTTCGGCCGTGGGGCAAAATCGTTAAGCTGTTTTTCCATAATTATAACGCTGTGCCAGCCCTCAAATTTATATCCGCTGTTTTCAAGAAAACCGACCTTGCGAAAACCGTATTTTTCGTGCATTTTTACGGATACTGCGTTTTCCGCAATAACAAGCGCATAGCAAACGCAGAAATTCTGTTTTTTCAGCATATCCAGAAGGGTATCATAGAGCAAAGTTCCTATTCCGCGGCCTTTGGCCTTTTCACTTACATAAACGGAACTTTCAACAGTCCATTGGTATGCCGCCCTCGTAAGCATGGGCCCGCCGTAGGCATAGCCGAGGATTTTCCCCTCTTCTTCATAGACTATCCAAGGGTACTTTTTCTGAATTTCCTCAATGCGCAAAGCGAATTCCGAAACAGAAGGAACGTCATATTCAAATGTGATAGAGGTGTTTTCAATATAGGGAGCATAAATGCGAAGCATAGCTTCTGCATCCGCCGCTTTTGCAAAGCGGATTTTCCCGACTAATTCTTTTCTTTCCGTAACTGATTACCCCTTACTATAAGCTGGATTAATGTGAACGGCAGAAGTGAAAGAAGCAAAATTCTTCCCGGTGCCGAAAGCGGCACAAGCATAAAGAGTTCGCCGAAAAGCGAAAGCCCGCCGAAAAATATAACAGTGCTTGCAATAACAATCGCCGCTTTGTATTTGTTGAGCGGCATACACGAGCACAAAAGCGTCATAAGGCTTGCCGTTCCTGTATAGGCTGTGCATATTGTCGAACATTCATCAATAGTAAGGCCAAGGCCTTCACCAATAATGAGCACCGCCATAACACCGAATAAAACAGTTGCGGCGCCCAGCGCCGCCCTTTTGAGCACGGTGCTCATAAAACGCTTCGGAACCCTTTTGAAGTTCGGTTCAAGAGCAAGGAATATCCCCGGAATGCCCGAGGCAACCGCCCCGATAAGCGTCATCTGTATCGGCACAAACGGATATGCAAAAGGCGCAAAAAGCAAGATCGCCGTAAGCGCGAAGGTGTAAATCGTTTTCATAAGGAAAAGCGAAGCCGCCCTTTGGATATTGTTGATGACCCGTCTGCCTTCGAGCACCACTTCCGGCATGGCGGAAAAATCCGAATCCAGAAGCACAAGCTGTGCCGCATGACTTGCGGCCTGGGCACCGCTTGCCATGGCAACGGAACAATCCGCATCTTTAAGGGCAAGCACGTCGTTGACCCCGTCGCCCGTCATGGCGACGGTATGGCCGCAATTCTGAAGGGCCTTTACTATAACGCGTTTCTGTTCCGGGCTGACCCTTCCGAAAACCGTTGTTTTTTCTGCCGCGGCAGAAAGCTCTTCATCTGAAAGGGCAGAAGCATCGACAAAATTTTCCGCACCGATGACCCCCGCTTTTTTGGCAACGGCAGAAACCGCCGCCGGATTATCGCCGCTTATGACTTTTATTGCAACGTCGTTTTTTCGGAAATATTCAAAAGTTCCCGCCACATTGGGTCGGATTTCATCTTCTATGAGTATAAAACCGAGCGGTTTTTCCGCTTTGTATAATTTTCCGTCGAATTTTCCGCGGCAAAGGGCAAGAACTCTTGTTCCGTCGGCGGAATATTCCGCCGCCTTTTTGCGGATATCCGCAAACTCTTCGCCGAGAACAAATTCCGGCGCACCGAGCATATAACAGCCCTCTTCGCCGAAATCAGCCGCAACATATTTGAGCGCAGAGGAAAAAGGAAGAGCGTGAAGTGCCGCTTTTTCAATGGGATTACGGCTTCCGAAAGCATCAACTATCGCTTTTGCCGTGGCGTTATCCGCAGGAACCGCAAGATAAATTTCCGCCGCAAGGGCGCCGATATCGTCGCCTTCAAAGCTGACGGTGCCCTTTATCTTCATGTTTCCGCTGGTGATGGTGCCGGTTTTGTCAAGACAAAGTACATCCGCCCTTGCAAGGGATTCGAGCGAATAAAGCTGCTGAACAAGGGTGCGCTTTTGCGCAAGGCGCACAACGCCCACCGCAAAGCTCATGCTTGTGAGCAGATAAAGCCCATCCGGGATCATGCCGACCATCGCCGCAACGGTGGGGATCATTGAATCAACGTATGAAAGCCCCTGGTCAACGTAGTGGTTCCAGAAAGTGAACACGCCCATGGGCACGATAAACACCGTGACGGTTTTTATGATTTTCGTCATGGTTGTTTTGAGCACGGATTTTGCTGTTTTAAGTTTTTTGGCTTCCGCCGTAAGCTTTTCGGCATAGCTTTCCGCGCCCACTGCGGTCAGCAAAACGGCGCATTCGCCGCTTATGACAAAGCTTCCGGAAAATAATTTATCACCGGCGGTTTTAAGAACAGCATCGCTTTCACCGGTGATAAGGCTTTCGTTGAGCCTTGCCTCCCCGCCGAGCACCGTTCCGTCAGCGGTTATCTGATCGCCCGCTCCCACGAGCACCACGTCGCCCAAAACCAGCTCTTTGCAAGGCAAAA
The DNA here is from genome assembly GCA_017473745.1 of Oscillospiraceae bacterium. Classification (GTDB taxonomy): domain Bacteria; phylum Bacillota; class Clostridia; order Oscillospirales; family Ruminococcaceae; genus UMGS1668. Next base: position 4,227 of record JAFUJP010000159.1, on the reverse strand, counting down.
CAACCTCTTTCCCGTCGCGAATGGCCCTTGCCGTCGGCGCTGTGAGCACCGAAAGACTGTCAACGGTCTTTTTCGCCCGAAGTTCCTGAATCGTTCCGATAAGGAAATTCGATATAACTATGCCCAAAAACAGCATATTGCGGTAGCTGCCCGTGGTGATAACGAGCACCGCGAGCACGACGTTGAGCATATTATAGAAGGTAAAGAGGTTTGAAATCCAGATTTGTTTATTGCTTTTTGAAGCGGAAGAAGGCGAAACGTTTGCCTTGCCTTCATCGGCAAGGCGTTTCGCTTCTTCGCTTGAAAGAGCCGGCCAGCTTGGGTCGATTTTCAAAATATCACTGCCTTTTTATGCAAGGTTGAGTTTTGTAAGAACCTTGTGGATGCGCTTATAAACGATATAGGTAACGGCACCGTTGATCCCCGCTTTTACAAGATTGAAGAGAAGAATAAACGGCATAAGGCTCGAAACCATTCCCTTTGCGGCTTCCATTTCCATTCCTGCCATTGCGTTGAGGTAAATGGGAGTAAGAGCAAGGTTTGCCGGATACATCACGATAACCATCGCCGCAACACCGCAGATAATGGCAATAAGCGCGCCTTTTTTGGTTTTTTTGCGTTTATAGATGGAACCCGCAACAAGAACAAATGCGCCGGTTGCTATGGTGTGCATAACAATTCCGTAAACGCCGCTTTGCGCGCTGACGGTCATTCCCTGAATAACAGAAACAAGAACCGTCAGAACGAATCCCCAAACCGGCCCGAAAAGGAATGTTCCTATAAGTATCGGAATATCCGCCGGGTCGTATTCAAGAAAAGCAACCTGGCCGAAAATCGGGAAGTGGATAAATGCCACCAATGCGATCGAGCAAGCCGCCAGTACGCCGAGAGTTGTGAGTTTTTTAGTGTCCATCTTTTTCATAATGATACCCCTTCTTTTTGAAAATAGTGTGAACAGTTTCTTAAAAAGAGGGCAAAATCGCAAAAAGAAAAGCCCCGTGCAATATATGCAGGGGGCTTTGTTTCTTAACGCAGTTTCGCCATCCGGACTTACGCAAAAATTTGCGCACACCGTCGGTACGGGATTCTCACCCGTTCTTGCAAAAAGCTCTCGGACTTATCGGTCAATGCCGCATCACCGCCGGTAGGGATTCTCACCCTGCCCCGAAACTATTTATTTATTGCCTCCCCTATCAGGGGAGGTGCCGCATGGCGTATGCCGCGGCGAAATGGTGAAAAAATCCACCCTTCAGTCATTTCCTTGCGGAAATGACAGCTCCCCTGATAGGGGAGCCTTTATAGGAAAGAAGAATTATTCTTCGTCTTCCTCTTCTTCATCCATGTCGAATTCGAGATGTTCGCCGCAGTTGGGGCAATCCATTTCGCCTTCGTCAACGATGCATCCGTCGATGCAGATAACTTCGCCGCAAGCGGGGCACTCTACTTCATAGAGGTCATCGTCATCGCAGCAGCAGTCGCAATCGTCATCATCACAGCAGCAATCGCAGTCATCATCGTCGCAGCAGCAATCGTCGTATTCATAATAGTCGTTCTCGAGAGCTTCGAGATCCTCGTCGATGAGTTCAACCTGTTCGCCGACCTCTGCAAGAACATCCTGAACGTCTTCTACGTCGTATGCAAGATCTTCGAGGATATCAGCGATAGCGTTGAGAACTTTATCATCGCAGTTGAGGCCTTCCATAAGTCCTTTAAGATGTGCAACTTTTTCAGCAATAGTCATAATTTTTCTCCTTTGCCGTAACGGCGGTTTCAATGTTTATAACGGATCAAGCTCTGCCGATGTATTCGCCGGTTCTGGTGTCGATCTGGATCTTGTCGCCTTCGTTGATGAAGAGCGGAACTTTTACGTTTGCACCGGTTTCAACGGTTGCGGGTTTGGTTACGTTGGTTGCGGTATCGCCTTTAACACCGGGTTCGGTTTCGGTTACTTCGAGGGTTACGAAGTTGGGTGCTTCAAGACCGAAAACTTTGCCTTTGTAGGAAAGGATGCGGCAAACGTCTTCTTCTTTGCAGAATTTGAAGGAATCGCCGAGAAGGTTTTCTTCGATCGGGATAAGTTCATAAGTTTCGGGATCCATGAAGTAATAAAGGTCACCGTCGGTATAGCTGTAGCTCATTTCTTTTCTCTCGATAAATGCGGTGGGGAATTTATCGGTAGGGTTGAAAGTACGCTCAACTACCGCGCCGGAAATGACGTTTCTGATTTTGGTACGTACGAATGCGGCACCTTTACCGGGTTTTACATGCTGGAATTCGATGATCTGATAAACATCACCGTTGTCGTCAAAAGTAACGCCGTTTCTGAAATCGCCTGCAGAAACCATAAGTTAAACCTCCTAAAATGAAGCGCAGAAGCGCATTTTTTACACTATCAATAATAAAATATTTTTGCCTTTTTTGCAATAGTTTTTTATAAAATTATGCCCATAACCGGCGTTATATTTCATTTTTTTCGATTTTCGGCGGAATTTTGCCCGCTGTGCGGAATTTTGCGGAGCATAAATGCGGCTGCTTTTCTCCTTCAAATCAAAAAACGGGCGGGGCGGCAGCGGTACCGCGGTATTGAAAACATAGTTTGCATCACGATGAACGTTTTGTTTCAGGCAGTCATCCCGACTCTACTTTCCATAGGTTGCCTTCGGCCGTTTTCTGTGATAACATCGAATCACGCAAAGGAGGTTTCTGCCATGTCATATATAAACGGCGGCGTAATAAAATCCCTTCGGGAAAAGAAAAATCTTACCCAGAAGCAGCTTGGCGCGCTTATATCCGTTTCGGATAAAACCATATCGAAATGGGAAACGGAAAAAGGGCTTCCGGATATAACTCTTCTCGGGCCCCTTGCTTCCGCCCTCGGAATATCCGTTGCGGAGCTTCTTTCGGGCGAAAGCATAATCAACAAAAACCGTGCCGGCAACGTTGCTAAAATAAAATTCCACGTCTGCCCCATCTGCGGGAATATCATATTCTCTCTCGGCGAAGGGGCTTTTTCCTGCTGCGGTGTATCCCTTCCGGCGCTTTTGCCCGAAAAGCACGAAGGTGCCCTTTCGTTCAGCGCGGAAAACGATGACGGCGAGCTTTACATTCGTTTTTCTCACCCCATGACGAAGGAGCATTATATCTCTTTTATTGCCTTTGCTTCGTTTGATTCCGTAACCGTGAAAAAACTTTATCCCGAACAGGAAGCAGCGGCGCGCTTTCCTCTCTGCAAACGCGGAAAAATCTTTGTCTTTTGCAACAAAGACGGTCTTTTTGAATTTGATATCGCTTCTTTTCGTTAATTTTTTCTCCTTTTGTTGAATTTGCCTATGACATTTTTTGTTAAAATATGCTACAATATATGTGTGAAAAGTTTGCTTTTTTATCTTTATCAGCACATTTTGACAAAACCGCAATGAAAGGAACGATTTTGATGTTTGAAAAAGGTCATATTTTTGTTTACGGAGCCAGCGGCGTTTGCAGAGTTGAAGATATCTGCATCCGTGATTACGGCAGCGGCAAAAAGGAGTATTATATTCTTCAGCCTGTTTATGACCTTCGTTCCACCCTATCCGTTCCGGTGGATGCACCGGCATTCGCAACCCACGCAAGGGAGCTTCTTACCCAGGATGAAGTTCTTGATATCATAGATTCCCTTCCCAACGTCGAAGCGGAATGGATCCGCGACGATAAGGAAAGGATCGAAACTTTCCGAAGCCTTCTTGAAGGCGGAGTTCGCCGGGATATCGCCGTTCTTATCCGCACCCTTTATCTGCACAAAAAAGAGCTTGCCGTAAAAGGCAAAAAACTTCGCAGCAGTGATGAAACAATTATGCAAAGGGCCGAAAAGCTTCTTTACGGCGAATTCGCATGGGTGCTCGGGATCGACCCCAAAGAGGTCATAGATTTTATTAAAAACAGAGTTGAATAAACCGGTTGCGGCGCCGATTCCTGGCGCCGTTTTTATTTATTTAAATAAATTATTGTTTATATGCCTTCCCAGAGAGCAAAGACGGCGAAGCGCGCCCGGTGGGCGATACAGCGAGCCGGATTTGGCGCAGGCATCGACCGTATGCAAGGCGTATGCCGCCGCAGACGGGCGCTAATGCCAAGAGTACAGGGGGACCGTTGCCGTAGGCACGGTGGATGGGCAAAAACATCGAAGCGCGCCCTGTGGGCGATGAAACGAGATGTTTTTGGCGCCGCGGTCAAAATATTCAAGGCATT
>JAFUJP010000158.1 GCA_017473745.1 Oscillospiraceae bacterium | reverse complement strand
GCAGCCGCCGAAAACTTTGACGCAAATCCCGATTACTCGGCCAAAAATATAAAATTTTATTATAAAGAAAAACCCGCTTCCTCCGCCGATGACCTTGGTGAAACGGCAATGGAAGGCATCGAAAGTATAGTGAACAGCGGCTCAGATAAATGCCCCCTTGTTGCCGAAATATGGAAAGAAGTGAAAGAAAATGGATAAAAAATCCCTGCGAAGGCGTTTTACTTTACAGTTTTGGAAAGGCAATATAATCAGCTTTTCCTGCGCCATGTTTGCCATGATAATGCAGGTTTTCATAAATCTTTTCGCTTCATGGCTTTTACAGCAGCTTGTTGACGTTTCCGCCGGCAATGACACCGGTTTCACCCTTATCGAGCTTACCTTGCTTTCCGTCGCGATGGTTTTTGCAATCGCGGTTTGCGGTATACTCATCTATTTCACCCGTCCGAAATTCATTTCAAAAGCCCTTCGGCAATATAAAGATTTCGCTTTTGCCGAACTTACCAAAAAAGGAATTTCCGCCTTTTCAAAAGAGAACACCGCAACATATATTTCAGCATTTTCAAATGATATAGCAAGCATCGAGCAGAATTATCTTATGAATATTTTCGACCTTGTGTGGAACATCCTCATTTTTATCGGTGCTTTTGCAATGATGCTTTGGTATAGCCCCATGCTTACCGCCGCGGCTGTTTTGTTTTCGCTTTTGCCCATAGCCGCATCTCTTCTTGCAGGCAACAAGGTCGCCGCAGCAGAAGAAGAAATTTCGCGCAGGAACGAAAGCTTTATGTCAACCCTTCGGGATGGACTTGCGGGATTTTCAGTAGTTAAAAGTTTCAAGGCGGAAGCCGCGGTTATAAGGCTTTTTATGAAAAGCAACCGCGAAACCGAGGATACAAAATGCCGCCGCAAAAAGCTCGAAACTCTTCTTACCATGCTCGGAAGCGGCGCCGGACTTATTTCTCAGTTCGGAACTTTTATCATCTGCGCCTATTTTGCCGCAAATGGCTATGACAGCGTGACCCCCGGCGTTGTTCTTGTGTTTCTTCAGCTTATGGGGCTTGTTCTCAGCCCTATCGGCGAAATTCCGAAGATGCTCGCAAACCGCAAAGCGGCGGCCGCACTTATTGACAAAATGGCCTGTGCAATTTATTCCAATATCCGCGATGAGGGAAAAGATATTCCCAATACCCTTGAGAAAGGCATAGAACTTCGGGACGTTTGTTTTTCCTATGACGGAAAAACCGATGTGCTCCGCGGAATAAACACCGTTTTTGAACCGGGCAAAAGCTATGCAATAGTGGGCGCTTCCGGCAGCGGAAAATCCACCCTTCTCAATCTTCTTATGGCCGGAAACAGCGGATATTCCGGTGAAATATTTTATGACGAAACCGAGCTTCGCTCTATCAGCAGCCATTCACTTTATGATTTGATTTCGATAATCCAGCAAAACGTTTTTGTTTTCAACAGCTCGATTCAAAACAACATTACCATGTTTGGTGAATTTGATTCCGCCGAGGTTGACCGCGCCATAAGTCTTTCCGGGCTTTCGGAACTTGTTGCAGAGCGCGGCACGGATTTTCTTTGCGGAGAAAACGGAAACGGTCTTTCCGGCGGAGAGCGCCAGCGAATTTCCATCGCACGAAGCCTTCTTCGCAAAACTCCAGTTCTTCTCGTTGATGAAGCCACCGCTTCGCTTGATGCCGAAACGGCATTCCGCGTTTCAAACACCATCCTTGGGCTTGAAGGCTATACAAGAATAGTCGTAACACATTCTCTCGATGAAACGCTGCTCAAAAAATACGACGATGTGCTCGTGCTCAAAAACGGAACGATTTTTGAGCACGGAACCTTCGATGAACTTATGGCAAAGAAAGAATATTTCTATTCTCTTTTCACCGTTTCGCAGTAAAAAATAAAACCGCCTTTATTCCGGAACCCTATAAAAAGCAGCGGGAGATTTCTCCCGCCGTTTTTTTAATCGTTTTTATATGCTTCGTCAAGGGTTATCATTATTATTTCATTAAGATGTTCAATGACGAATTTCTGTGCCGCCTCGCTGTAATAATTTTTGCTGTATTCCCGATAAAAACGGTTTATCTCCCAGAAATTTTCTATTCCGAGTGCGGAGCCCTTTTCCGTTGGAACTCGGTTTTCTGTTTTTGTTTTCTCATCAAAAGCCATTTCAAGATAACCTTTTTCAAGAAGATATTTTGATATCTGAACCGGCGTTACCTTTTCTCTTCCGGCGGCTTTGTTTATTCTTTTGGCAAGAAGCTTTACCCCAACGGGATCTTTTGTAATTTCTATTTTTTCCAGTTCTTCCTCACTGAAACCCCGGTTTCTTATTTTTTTGGCAACTGCCCTTTCGGTATTAACGATATCCGAAAGTTTCTTTGCCGAAAGAAGTTTTTCGAGGCTTGTGAATGCCTTTGCATAAATTCCGCCGCATTCGCGGATTATGGGCGAATCGAGCTTTTGCCATTCCTCAACTTCAAACTTATAGTACGTCATATCCGGATTCCGCGAAGGAATGAATTCGATTTCCCCTCTTTTCACAAGCTTCGTTTCGGCAACTTTTCCGTAATATTCTATACAGCCTTCTCCATCCCCGAAAGTTCCGGAAGGAAGATAAAGCGCAATATATTCCACCGGAAGCATATTTTTCGGAACGACTGCCTCGGGAATATGATAAAATTTTTCGCTGAAATTTACTTCAAACTGGTTTTTATTTTTTACAGTACCGATAAGTACCTCATGCTCCATGGCTTTCTCTTCCCTTCCGCTCAAAATTTCCTCAAAAATAAGATATTCCATTTAACTAAATCCGTCAAGTATTTGAAAAAATCTTTATATATTTTGCATAATTTTCCGTCATTTCTATGGACAATCTGACGGTTTTCTTTCTTTTTGAAAAATTTTTCGTCTTTGCTGACAAAGTTCTTTCATTTTTTTGCCGGTTTTATCATCTTTTTGTAGAATTCTTGAAAAAACTATTGAAATTTTTAGAAATTCAAGTTAAAATCATAACATATTGAATAACGCATCTATTTCATAACCGCAGAAATGGGGGTCTTTTTATGAAAATTCTTGAGGAAAGAATCATAAAAGATGGAGTAGTGCGCGCCGGTAATGTCCTGAAGGTCGATTGTTTCTTAAATCACCAGATGGACATTTCTCTTTTTCAGGAGATGGCTGCCGAATGGAAAAAGCGCTTTGAAGGGCAGAAAATAACCAAAATTCTGACCATCGAAGCTTCGGGAATTGCCATCGCCTGCATTGCCGCCACTGCCTTTGACAATGTTCCGGTGGTCTTTGCCAAAAAGACCGAAAGCCTCAATATCGACGGCGAAATTTATTCTTCAAAAGTAACTTCATTCACAAAAAAACGAGTTTACGATGTTTTCGTAAGCAAAAAATATCTTAAACCCGACGACCATATCCTTATCATTGACGACTTCCTTGCGGTCGGCAGTGCGCTTAACGGACTTATAGACATAGTGCAGCAGTCCGGTGCAACTGTCGAAGGCCTTGGAATAGCCATAGAAAAAGGCTTCCAGGGCGGCGGAGACTCCTTACGCGAAAAAGGCTATCATCTTGAATCCCTTGCAATTGTTGACAAGCTCGATGCGGAAACCGGCGAAATCGGATTCCGCAAATGATTCTCGGTAAAAATGCGCTTTTTCGCGTATTTTTATTTATAAATCAAAAAATCTTTTAAATGCAAATTTAGGAGGAAAAACATGAAAAAACTGCTTGCACTCATCCTTGCGCTTGTAATGGTACTTTCTTTTGCCGCCTGCTCTGAAGAGCCCGCAAACAACAACGGCGAAGAAGAAAACAACAACGGCGAAACCGAAACCCTCACCGCTGAAAACATCAAAATCGGCTTTGTTCACGTAAGCGATCCTTCCGATATGGGTTATACCTATAACCACGACCTCGGAACCTGGAAAATGGCTGAAAACCTCGGCATTTCCGAAGATCAGATCATCAACAAATACAACATCGGTGAAGACGAAGGCTGTGCAACCGCCATCAATGAACTTATCGAAGCAGGATGCAACATCATCTTCGCAACCTCTTTCGGTCACGGCGACTATATGACCGAAGCCGCTGCAGAGCATCCCGAAATCCAGTTCTGCCACGCAACCGGTTCCCAGGCAGCAGGTTCCGAACTCCCCAACTATCACAACTATTTCACTTCCATTTATGAAGCTCGCTACATCGCAGGCGTTGCAGCCGGCCTTAAACTCAACGAACTCATCGAAAACGGCACCATCACCGAAGACGAAGCAGTTATCGGTTACGTTGCAGCTTTCTATTTTGAAGAAGTTATCTCCGGCTTCTCTGCATTCTATCTCGGCGCACGTTCCGTCTGCCCTTCCGCAACCATGATCACCCTCAAAGCAGACTCCTGGTCCGACCCCGTTAAAGAAGGCCAGATCGCACAGTCCCTTATCGACCAGGGCGCCGTTATCATCAGCCAGCATTCCGACAACACTTCCCCCGCAACCACTGCTGAAGCAGCAGGCGTTTTCCACTGCGGATATAACTCCGACATGAGCGAAGCTGCTCCCAAAGCATCCATCATCTCCGCCCGTGCTGACTGGTCCATCTATCTCACCTATGCAGTACAGTGCGTTCTTGACGGCGAAGAGATCGCAACCGATTGGTGCGAAGGCTATGCCGAAGGCGCAAACTTTACCAGCCCCCTCAACACCGCTGTTGCAGCTCCCGGCACTCAGGAAAAACTTGACGAAGTCGCTGCAGGCATCGTTGACGGTTCCATCCACGTATTCGCAGGTCCCTGGTCCGGTTACTATGTATGGGACAATACCGAATTCACCTGCGCCGAAGGCGAATGGGTTGAAGAATCCGAAACCCGCTCCGCTCCTTACTTCGGCTATATCATCGACGGCATCACCCGTCTTGACGCCTAATCTTTGAACTTAAAAAATGGGGCCGTTTTTATGGCGGCCCCATTTTGGTTTTTCCGACGATGAAAAAGCAACGAAAAATTTTTATTTTCTTTGTTTTTTGACCGGCGGAATTTCGTTTTTTCCCATGGTCTTTTCAAAACGTTATTATTTATCACTTTGAGGAAGGGTGATTTTTTGGAAGCAGCTGCAATCCAGCTTAAAAACCTTACCAAAACATTCGGAAGCGTTGTTGCCAACGATAAGGTAAGCCTTGAAATCCGTCACGGTGAAATCCTCGCTCTGCTCGGCGAAAACGGAAGCGGCAAAACAACGCTGATGAATATGCTTTCCGGCATTTATTATCCGGACGGCGGCGAGATCTTTGTAAACGGAAAAGAGGTTATCATTGATTCCCCCCGCGATGCTTTTGATCTCGGCATCGGAATGATCCACCAGCATTTCAAGCTTGTTGACGTTCTTACCGCGGCAGAAAACATGGTTCTCGGAATCAAGGAAAAAGGCCGCCTTAACACAAAGGTCATCGGCGAAAAAATGCGCGAAATCTGTGAACAGTACGGATTCAACGTTGACCCGGATAAAAAGATTTACGATATGTCCGTTTCTGAAAAGCAAACCGTCGAAATCGTAAAAATGCTTTACCGCGGCGCAGAAACTCTTATTCTTGATGAGCCCACCGCAGTTCTTACCCCTCAGGAAACCGAAAAGCTTTTTGCCGTTCTCCGCAACATGAAGAAAGACGGCAAGGCTATCGTTATAATCACCCATAAACTCAACGAGGTTATGGAGCTTTCGGACAGAGTTGCCGTTCTTCGCAAGGGCATTCACGTCGGCGACCTTGTCACCGCTGAAACCAATCCTCAGGAACTCACCAACCTTATGGTCGGCCATTCCGTAACTCTTAATATTGAAAGAACTCTCTGCGAAAAACCCGTGAAAAAGCTCGAAGTCCGCTGCCTTTGCTGCACCAATGACGACGGCGTTAAAGTTCTCGACAACATCAACTTCGATGCTTTCGGCGGCGAGGTTCTCGGCATTGCGGGTATATCCGGATGCGGCCAGAAAGAGCTTCTTGAAGGTATTGCCGGTCTTCAGAAAGTTACCGGCAGCATAATCTTCTATCCTGAAGACGGAAAACAGCCCGAAGAGCTCAACGGCAAATCCCCCATGGAAATCATCAAGCGCGGCGTTTCCCTTTCCTTTGTTCCCGAAGACCGCCTTGGCATGGGACTTATCGGCAATATGGACCTTGCGGATAACATGATGCTCCGCAGCTATAATAAAGGAAAATCCCCTTTTGCTGACAGAAAAACCCCCGCTGAACTTGCGGAAAAAGTTGTTGAAGAGCTCGAGGTCGTCACCCCGGGTATTGACGTCCCCGTAAGAAACCTTTCCGGCGGCAACGTCCAGAAAATTCTCGTAGGACGCGAAATAGCTTCCGAACCTTCGGTTCTTATGAGCGCATACGCAGTCCGCGGGCTTGATATCAACACTTCCTATACCATTTATAACCTTATGAACGAACAGAAAAACCGCGGTGCCGCCGTTATCTACGTCGGCGAAGACCTTGACGTTCTTGTGGAACTTTGCGACAGGATCCTTGTTCTTTGCGACGGCAAGGTAAGCGGAATTCTTGACGGACGCAATACCACCAAAGAGGAAGTCGGTCTTTTGATGACCAGCCTCGGCGGAGAAAAGGAGGTTTCTGCATAATGACATACGAAAACGTTAAAAAAGAGCCCCTTATCCGTGTTGCAAAACGCCCGGAGCTTTCTTCTAAAAAGGCGATGCTCATCAGGTTTTCTTCCGTTCTGGTCGCTCTTATGATCGGCGGGATACTTATTCTCGCTCTCGGTTATAATCCTGTTTCTGTTTATGCGGGAATAGTCGAAGGTTCCCTTATGACCCCCACCGCGCTTAAAGCAACCGCAAAAATCGCCGTTCCGCTTCTCGGCGCGGCCCTTGCTATCGCACCGGCTTTCAAAATGAAGTTCTGGAACTGCGGCGCAGAAGGACAGATAACCATCGGCGCCATCGCTTCCACCTATTTTGCTCTTTATCAGGTGGATAACCTTCCCACCCCGATTTTCTTCGCCGTAACCTTTGTTGTTTCCGCAATTTTCGGCGGGCTTTGGGGTCTTATCCCCGCTTTCTTCAAAGCAAGATGGGGCACCAACGAAACCCTTTTCACCCTTATGCTCAACTATATAGCCATCGGCTTTGTAAAATATCTCCGCATCGGTCCCTGGATGGATAAAGGCCAGATGTTCCCCAAAATCCCGATGTTCAGCAAATCGGCCCGCCTTCCGGATGTTCTCGGCGTTCATATCGGCTGGATAATCGTTCTTGTTCTTGTTATTTTCATTTACGTTTATATGACCCGCACCAAGCACGGCTATGAAATCGCCGTAGTCGGCGAAAGCATTTCCACCGCAAGATATTCCGGAATGAACGTTTCAAAAATTATTATGCGCACCATGTTCCTTTCCGGCGCCATTGCAGGTATAGTCGGCTGGATGCTCGTTCTCGGAACCAACTACACCTTAAGCGATACCACCGCAAACGGCTATGGCTTCACCGCAATCGTTGTTGCATGGCTTGCAAAACTCAACCCGTTCGTAATGGTGCTTATTTCCGTATTCCTTGCGGTTCTTCAGAAAGGCTCGAACACCATTCAAACCAATTTCGGAATCCCCGCTTCTGCATCCGAAGTTCTTACCGGACTTATTCTTCTCTGTATGCTCGGAAGCGAATTCTTCATCAACTACCGCTTTGTTTTCCGCAAAAAAACTGTTGGAGGTGACGACTGATGGATACTTTGCTTAACTTTATCGTAGCAGCCGTTCTTGCCGCCACTCCCCTTCTTTTCGGCGCCCTTGGCGAAATAATCACCGAAAAGAGCGGTAACCTCAACCTTGGTGTTGAAGGTATGATGTTCATGGGCGGCGTTGCCGGCCTTGCGGGAACTTATTATTATGAAAAAGCCGTCGGCGAACCGAACGCAGTTGTTTCAATGATAATCGGTGTTGTATGCGCATTTCTTTGTGCAATGTTCGGCGCTTTTATTTACAGCTTTCTTACCATCACCCTTCGCGCAAATCAGAACGTAACCGGTCTTGCGCTTACCACTTTCGGCACCGGCTTCGGTAACTTCTTCGGCGAAATCATGGGCAATGCCGCCGGCGGATACGTTTCTGTCGGAACTGTCATCAAAGCGGCCTTTGACGAAGGTATCCCCGTGCTCAAAGATATCCCGGTTATCGGAAAGCTTCTTTTCGATTACAACTTCATGGTATATCTTGCTTTGGGCCTTACGATCATCCTTGCTTACTTCCTCAGCAAAACAAAAACCGGTCTTAACCTTCGTGCAGTAGGCGAAAGCCCCGCAACCGCAGATGCCGCAGGTATCAACGTAACTCTTTATAAATATCTTGCAACCTGCATCGGCGGCGGCATAAGCGGCCTTGGCGGACTTTATATCGTAATGAACTCCGCAAACGGCACCGGCGGCGTTTGGGTTCATAACAGCATAAGCGGCTATGGCTGGCTTGCTGTTGCGATCGTTATTTTCGCAACCTGGAGCCCCGTCAAAGCGCTTATTTGCTCCCTCGTCATCGGTTCCCTTTCCGTCATCCCCTATTACTACCAGATCCCGTTTATCCATTCCGCTATTTATGAAATCTTCCCCTATATTGCAACCGTTGCGGTTCTTATCATAATGATATTCCGCAAAAAGAAAAGCAATCTTCCGCCCGCAAGCCTCGGTCTTGCATATTTCAGAGAAGAAAGATAACGGTTTTTCGAGAAGCACCTCGCAAGGGTGCTTCTTTTTTTACGAACTTCCGAAGCGCAGTTCCCCGATTTTGAAATATCATAATGTTTAGCCATACCGGATTTTTCTTTTACCTTGCAAGCGAAAAATCCGGTTTACCCGGGGGAAGGCTTTAAAAATCCATCACATTTCTTCAAAAAATGCTTTGTTTTTGCAAAAAACTCCCTAATTTTATCCAATATTAATAACAATTTGTGAACTTGCTTGAATTTGCCGCTATTTTATTGTATAATATGCTGTGTATTTTTATGGAAAAGTGAGGTGCATACTTATTGTCAAAGAAACCTGCCGATAAAGAAAAGGCAAGTTTTGATTCAGTCTTTGAGTATCTGTATCTCCGTATTTACGAGTTTTTCTATATCACAGGAATTCGCTTTATCCGCCAGGTCCGCGGCGGATATCATTTTGTTCTTAAACAGATAAGATACATAATAACCGGCGCGAAAGATTGGCTTATCCGCACCGGGCGACATATCTATATTTCCGCCAAAAACTTTTTTACCGGAAAATACCTTGCGTTTCTGTCATATAGCAACCGGGCCGCAGATGCCTTTGAAATACTTAAAAGCAAAGAACAAAAAGGAAAAGAAAAACTTTCCGCCGCAAAAACGGTTATAGAATGCTGGAGCATTCTCGTCTGGAAGATATTCTGCACCATCTTCAACTATGCGGCGCCCGTTCTTGCCGCGATACTCCTTGTTGTAACCGTTCAGTATTTCAGCACTCTTCAATACGGACTTGCTTTTATATCCAACGGCAAAACCCTTGCCTACATAACCGATGAAAGCGTTTATAACGAAGCGGAACAGATCATCCGAAGCCGTACCACCACCGAAACGGTGGATATCGGTAACATTACTCCGGAATTCGCTGTTGTTCCCGTAAGCAGCCTTGAACTTACCGAGCCCGAAGACCTTGCCAACATCATCCTCGGAACTTCGGGGCAAAGCGTTTATGAAGGCTACGGCCTTTATATCGACGACGTTTTCGTCGGTTCCACCGACGAAGCAGATAACCTTCTTGCACTTCTTGATGAATACCGCGAACAGTTCCGCGAAGAGGGCGATACCGAATCCAAGCTTCAATTCAAACAAAAGGTTGCGCTTGTTGACGGCGTTTATCCCACCTCCTCCATCATGGCGATGAACGAATTCCGCCTTCTTATCAACAGCGAAGTTGAAGGCGAAAAGGTCCATGTTGTAGAAGCGGGCGAATCCCCTTCCCTTATCGCGGATATGTATGACCTCTATTATTCCGAGCTCGTTGCCATGAACCCCGGTCTTGCGGAAGATGCAACGGTTCGCGTTGGCGAAGAACTTGTGGTTTCAAAATCCGTTTCGTTCCTCACCGTAACGACCACCCGCCGCGAAGTTTATATGGAGGCCGTTCCCTATACCACCAATTACACTTACAGCGACAAATACTATAATACCTATTCCAAGGTCACCAAAGCCGGCGTTGAGGGCGAACAGGAAGTCACCGCACTTGTCACTTATGAAGACGGCGTTGCAGTTTCGCGCCAGGTGCTCGTTACCGAAATGATAACCGAACCCGTTCCGCGCGAAATGATCGTCGGCACAAAGAACCCCGTTTACGCCGTGGGCAATTCCTCCGGTACTTCCAGCGGATTCATCTGGCCCACCAAAAAGGCAGGCGCTTATGTAAGCTGCGGAATCTGGGGCTATCCCGGTCATACCGGAACGGATATCACCGGCACCGGATACGGTTCCAACATCTATGCTTCCGCCGCAGGCACTGTTGTTAAAGTAAAATGGGGTACCAGCGGTTATGGTTACCACGTAATCATCAATCACGGCGGCGGCATCCAGACCCTTTATGCACATTGCAGTAATATTTATGTAAGAGAGGGTCAATACGTCAACCAGGGCGATATCATCGCCGCAATGGGTTCTACCGGTAACTCCACCGGAACACATCTTCATTTCGAGATACGAATAAACGGTCAATATGTAAACCCGCTTAAATATATCTCCAAATAACGTAAGAAAGGCTTTTTTTAACAAAAAGCCTTTCTTTTTTATTTTTTTGAAAATTATCCAAAATAATTTTCAAAAAAACCGTATAAATATAAGCTTTTAATATTATAAAAACCTTGTAATTAATGGTAATAAGTGCTAATATTAAAGTAATAGTATCCGAATTCATTCGGAACAATGCGTTTAAAAAGCGCATAAAAAAGGAGGAAAAAAAATGAAAAAGCTTATAAGCTTGCTCATGGCTCTTGTCATGGTATTTTCCATGGCTCCCGCAGTTTTCGCAGAAGAAGACGGCAGCGTTGTTCTTCTTGACGAAACCGCAGTTATTGAAGATTCCTGGGGAGCAGATTATTATTTAACTGCACCCGGCGATGGTAATATCACCATTACTTTTGATGATACCACCGGTTATGACATCGAATATCAGGTTCTTATTAATGAAATTGATGCCAACAGAAAGTATTCCTATGAAGACGGATATACTTATACCTGGATGGTAAGCGAAGGCGATTCCATTTATCTCAACATATGCCTTATGTCCGAAGGCAGCTATGTTGCCGGTAACATTGATTTCACCTTTGTTTATACCACTGTTGCGGCTTCTACCGAAACCGAAACCATCACCGGTACTGTCACTTTTGAAGATTCCGATTCTGCTTATAACGGAAAAACCATCAGCTATACTGCTCCCACTACCGGAACGCTTACTCTCAATCTCATTCCTTACGATGATATCGACGTTGAATGGAAAATCGAAGTAAACGGCAATGCCAGATGGTTTGATACTCCTTCCGGCAGTTCCACCACCCAATCCGCTGAACTTGTTCGCGGCGATCTTGTTGAAATTTTTATTGCAACAGCCGACGGATACAACAGTGACGGTTGGTTAAATTATGCCCCCGGCACCGTTGATTACGAACTCATCTTCACCCCTTCTGCAGAAGGCGATGGCGGCGATGATGAAATCGACACCGTTCTCGAACTCGGAGACAACGAACTTTCTCTTGCTGCAGGTGAAAGCTACAGTGCATCTTACTATTTCACTGCTGAAGAAGACGGACTTCTTACTCTCGATGTTGCCGGACTTATCATGCATTCTCCTTTTGAAGGAACCATGGATGTTTCCGAATACCCCGAAGACTATATCGGCGGTGCACTTTACATTTATGTAAACGGAAATTATTATGAAGAACCCATCAGCGTAACCGCAGGCGAAACCGTTGAAATCTATCTTTTCCAGAACAGAATGTATTCCAACTATGGCTATGCATGGGATATGCTCCTTAATCTTTCCATGGGCGGCGGCAATGAAGGCGGCATTGTTGAAATCGGCGAAGTCACCTTCTTCATTGACGAAGGTCAGGAATCCAGCGAAGTTTATACTTTTACTCCCGAACAGGATGGTCTTCTTTCCTTTGATTTCATCGAAGTCAGCTCCTATTCCGCAGCTAATGGTGATGAAATTCACACTGAATACGTTGAAGAAATGCTCGGCGGCACCATTTATGTTTACGTAAACGGAGAATCCTATATCGGCGATCCCATCAGCGTAACCGCAGGTGTTCCCGTTGAGATTTATATGTCTCAGGCTCCTATGTATGTAAATCACGGTTATTCCTGGTATGCTGCTGTTTCTCTCTCCCTCAGCGTTTCCGGCGGAGGAAACAACGTTAATCTCGGCGAAGCTACCTTCTTCATTGACGAAGGCCACGAATCCAGCGAGATTTATACCTTCACTCCCGAACAGGATGGTCTTCTTTCCATTGACTTCATCGAAGTCAGCTCCTATTCCGCAGCTAATGGCGATGAAATTCACACTGAATACGTTGAAGAAATGCTCGGCGGCACCATTTATGTTTACGTAAACGGAGAATCCTATATCGGCGATCCCATCAGCGTAACCGCAGGCGTTCCCGTTGAAATTTACATGACCCAGGCTCCTATGTATGTAAATTCCGGTTATTCCTGGTATGCTGCCGTTTCTCTCTCCCTCAGCGTTTCCGGTGGAGGAGAAGAAGAAGAAATAGATCCTACTCTTTATCTTGGCGACAACTCCATTTCCATCGCGCCCGGTGAAGAATCCAGTATCATTTATAACTATGTTCCCGTTGAAGATGGTCTTCTTGATTTTAACATCACCGCACTCGTCGCAGAATCCGCTTTTGAAATCGTCGATCTTACCGAATTTATTGATGAATACCTTGGACGCGATGTTTATCTTTTCGTCAACGGTGAACCTTATACCGATCCTGTTGAAGTAACTGCCGGCGAACCCGTTGAAGTTTTCTTGCTCCAGGAATATGTTTATGCAAGCGACGGTTACGGATGGAACGCTCTTCTTAACATCAGCGTTTATGAAGACCTTGGCCCCGGAAGCACCGAACCCGAAACCGTAACCGGTTCCATCACCACCACTGATGCAAATGATGCTTACCTCGGACACGAAGTTTACTATACCGCTCCCGGCGACGGCACCGTTGTTATCACTCTTACTTCCGAAGATACTGAAATTGAGTACAATATCAACTACAATGATGACGGCGGTAACTGGTTCAATACTGTCAACGGCGATTCCAACGTCCAGACTTATGAAGTTTCCAACGGCGATACTTTTGCTGTTCTCATCTGCACTCTTGAAGCTCTCGAATCCTATGTTCCCGGTACCG
>JAFUJP010000157.1 GCA_017473745.1 Oscillospiraceae bacterium | reverse complement strand
AGTCTGTGCATATGTTGACATAAGTTATGGAGCAAGCTGGAACCTCGGAGCGGGAGTTCTTCGTGCCGGGGGCGATACAGGCTATATCGCAAAAATCGACGTCATTATGACCATAGTTATGAAAGGCGTAATCGGAACGTTTTGCGGGCTTGTGCTTCAGCTTGAACCGGTGCTCGTTATGTTTATAGTCTGCAGCGATGAGTTTATAAAAGCTATAATTTATCTTATTAAATATCTTAAAGGCGATTGGCTCCGCCACGGAATGACGGTGCATAACGAAGAGCCTGAACTTGCCTGAAAACCAAGGAGGAAAATATGAGCTTCGCACATCTTCATCTCCATACAGAATACAGCCTGCTCGACGGTGCCTGCCGCATAAAAAAGCTTATGCCGCGGCTCAAAGAACTGGGTCAGACCGCTGTTGCCATAACGGACCACGGTGCGATGTATGGCGTTATTGATTTTTACCGCGAAGCCAACAAATACGGCATAAAACCGGTAATCGGATGCGAAGTTTATGTTGCTAACCGTTCGCGATTCAGCAAAGAGCATCTGATGGACTGGAGCTATCACCTTGTTTTGCTTTGCGAAAACAACACCGGCTATAAAAACCTTATAAAGCTTGTTTCTGCGGGTTTTATTGACGGATTTTATAAAAAACCGCGTGTTGATAAGGAACTTCTGAGAAAGCACCACGAAGGGCTTATTGCGCTTTCGGCGTGCCTTGCGGGAGAAATTCCGCGCAACCTTGTTCAGAATGATTATGAAGCGGCAAAAAAAGTTGCTTTGGAATACCGCGATATCTTCGGCGAAAACAACTATTTTATAGAAATACAGGATCACGGTCTTGCGGACCAGAAGCGTATTCTGCCGAATCTTATAAAGCTTTCAAAAGAAACAGGGATCCCGCTTGTTGCGACCAACGACTGCCATTATATAAACAAGGACGACGCAAAGATGCAGAATGTTCTTGTCTGCATCGGCACCAACCATACTGTTGATGAAGATAACGGAATGGCGTTTGATACGGATGAGTTTTACGTCAAATCCGAAGAGGAAATGCGCGAAATTTTCTCCTATGTGCCGGAGGCAATCGACAATACCCAGAAAATTGCAGACCGCTGCAACATGACTTTCGAATTCGGGCACACAAAGCTTCCCGCTTTTGAAGTTCCGGACGGAAGAGATAACGTCGAATACTTTGAAAGTATGTGTAAAGAGGGTCTTTACCGCCGCTACGGCGAAAATCCCGGCGAAGAGCTTTGGGAAAGACTGAATTACGAGCTGGGCGTTATTGAGCGTATGGGTTATGTCAACTATTATCTCATAGTCCACGATTTTATCAATTATGCGAAAAGTGTCGGAATCCCCGTCGGACCCGGAAGAGGTTCCGGTGCGGGAAGTATCTGTGCATACTGCATCGGCATAACCGACATCGACCCGATAAAATATCATCTTCTTTTCGAGCGCTTTCTTAACCCGGAACGAGTTTCCATGCCGGACTTTGATATCGACTTCTGCTATGAACGCAGGCAGGAGGTTATCGAATACGTAAACCGCAAATACGGTGCAGACCACGTTGCACAGATAATCACTTTCGGAACCCTTGCCGCAAGGGCGGCTATACGCGACGTTGGCCGCGCCCTTGGTATGCCTTATCAGGACGTTGATAAAGTTGCGAAACTTGTTCCGACCGATTTGCATATGACCATTGAAAAAGCGCTGAATATTTCGCCCGATCTGAAGGCGCTTTATGATACCGACCCGAAAGTTTATGAGCTTATTGATACGGCACGAAGGGTAGAGGGTATGCCCCGACATTCTTCCGTTCATGCGGCGGGCGTCGTTATTGCTCCGGAACCTGTTACCGAATTTGTTCCGGTTGCAAAGCCGGATGAATCCGTTGTAACGCAGTTCACCATGACTACCCTTGAAGAACTTGGGCTTCTTAAAATGGACTTTCTTGGGCTTCGCAACCTTACAGCCATAAGCGACTGTGAAAAAGCCGTTCGAAAACGCATTCCGGATTTCGATATTTCAAAAGTGCCGGATGGTGATCCGGAAGTATATGATATGCTGACCAAGGGGGCCGCCCAGGGCGTTTTTCAGTTCGAGTCTGCGGGTATGAGAAGCGTTCTCATGGGTCTTGGTCCAAAATCCATAGAGGATCTTACGGCAGTTATTTCGCTTTATCGTCCCGGCCCGATGGATTCCATCCCGAAATACCTTGAAAACAGCCATCACCCCGAAAAGGTTACATATAAAACACCTCTTCTTAAGCCGATTCTTGACGTAACCTACGGCTGCATCGTCTATCAGGAACAGGTTATGGAAATAGTCAGAAAGCTTGCGGGGTATTCCTATGGGCGAGCGGACCTTGTGCGCCGTGCCATGAGCAAGAAAAAGCTCGACGTTATGGCGCAGGAAAGGGAATACTTCGTACACGGAAAATTTGACGAAAACGGAAACCTTGAGCTTCCCGGTGCTGTAAGGAACGGCGTTCCGGAGAAAATTGCAAACGAGATTTTCGACGAGATGAGTTCCTTTGCTTCCTATGCATTCAATAAATCCCATGCGGCGGCCTATGCGACGGTTGCTTACCGCACCGCATATCTCAAATGCCACTTCCCGGGTGAATATATGGCGGCGCAGCTCAGTTCCGTTCTTGATAACACCGATAAGGTTATAGAATATATTGGTGAATGTCAGAAAATGGGGCTTAAAGTTCTCGGCCCGGATGTCAACAAATCCGAAAGCGGATTCATCTGGGACGGAGAAGGCGTTCGTTTCGGGCTTTTGGCCGTCAAAAACCTTGGCAGAGGCATTATCCGTGATATCATAACCGAAAGAAAAATGAATGGCAAGTACAAGGGCTTTACAGACTTCTGCAAGCGTGCATACGGCCGTGAACTCAACAAAAGAACCCTCGAAAGCCTTATAAAATGCGGTGCGCTTGATTGTTTCAGCGTAAATCGCCGCCAGATGCTTTCGGGATATGAATCCATTCTTTCTTCTATTGATGCGGAGAAAAAAGCGAATATTTCAGGCCAGATGAGCCTTTTCGGCGGATTTGAGGAAGAGCATGACGAAGAGGATAATCTTCCTCGCCTTGCGGAATATTCTCTTAGGGAACTGCTTAATATGGAAAAAGAGACAACCGGTCTTTATCTTTCGGGTCATCCGATGAACGAATATAACGGCATCATCGAAAAAATCGGCGCAAACCGGGTGCTTGAAATCAAGCAAATGAACACCGAAGAAACAGGAGAAAAACGGGTTCGTCTTTGCGGAATAGTTCTCAGCAAAAAGATGAAAACGACAAAGAACAACGACGTTATGGCTTTTGTAACCCTCGAAGATACTACCGGAAGCCTCGAGGTGCTTGTTTTTCCGCGTATCCTTCAGGAAAACGGCGGCATAATCAACGTGAATGAAGCTGTTGTTGTGGAGGCGAGGGTTTCTTCCCGCGAGGACGAGGAAACAAAGCTCGTCGCGGAAAGATTCCTTACCGTAGATGATGCAAAGCGTTATCCGTTT
Source organism: Oscillospiraceae bacterium (assembly GCA_017473745.1). Lineage (GTDB taxonomy): Bacteria > Bacillota > Clostridia > Oscillospirales > Ruminococcaceae > UMGS1668. The sequence continues at coordinate 7,499 of JAFUJP010000157.1, read as the reverse complement.
AATCCGAATTATCAGCACAGAGCGGCTTCTCAGCAGAGAACGGCACCTGCATCGCAGGAAGCAGTTCAGCCTGCACAGCAAAAGCCTTCTGCAAATGCAGGGTTATTCATTCGTGTTCCCTCCGAAGGCTCGGCGGAATATAAAAAAGCAATGGATTTTCTTGCGGTATTTGAAGGTCTGACCCCGCTCTATATCCATTTTGCGGATACGAAAAAGACCGTAAAGGCGCCAACCAAGCTTTGGGTGGATACCAACGTTGAGCACGGATACGTTGTTAAGCGCCTTGAAAAAATCCTTGGCGAAGAGAACGTAAAGATGAAATAACTTTCCGTTTTGGAATAAAACAGGAAAAAATATTGCCATATGCGTATATATTATTTATACTGTTATTATAAAAATAAAAGGAGGAAGGATATGAAAAAACTGCTTTGCTTTTTGTTTTCGGCGGTTATGATTTTTTCCGCGGCGGGCTGTTCGGTGAACAGCGAACCGGAAATAATTGATAACAGCGCCGTTCTGGGTTCCGTTTCAGAAGAAACAAGCTCCGAAGGGATCGAAATAAGTGCGATAAGCGGGGAATCTTCATCTTACGGAGCGGAATCTTCGGAAGAAACTTCCTCTGCCGATGAAAGCAGTTCTTCATCTTCTTCCAAAACAGAAAGCATTTCCTCCTCGTCATCGAGCAAAAGCGAAGCTTCTTCTTCAAAATCTTCTTCGGAAGAATCCTCCGAAGTTTCTTCCGAATCTTCTTCGGAAAGTTCTTCGGAAAGTTCTTCAGTCTCCGAAAACTCCGAAGAAACATCAAGTGAACAAATAACTAATACCGCACCGCCCATCGGCGAAACGAAGGCAGTCTGGATATCGTATCTTGAATATCAGTCGATTTTGCAGGGAAAGACAAAAAGCCAGTTTACGGGCAATATAAAATCCATGTTCGCTAAGCTTGCATCGGACGGATTCAACACGGTTTACGTACATGCCCGCTCCCACAGCGATGCGATGTATGATTCGGACATTTATCCCTGGTCGGTCTATTGCACAGGAACAGAGGGGAAGAATCCGGGTTTTGACCCGCTTGAAATTATGGTGAACGAAGCCCATAATTGCGGCCTTCGAATAGAAGCGTGGGTCAATCCTTACCGCATAAAAGGAAATTCCAACACTTCAAAAATAGCTTCGGATAGTCCGGCATATAAATGGCTCGATACCGGCAAGGTCATAGTTCTTGATAACGGAATTTATTATAACCCCGCAGACAGAGATGTTATAGATCTCATAGTTTCCGGCGTTGAGGAAATAGTTCGTAAATACGACGTTGACGGAATACATTTCGATGATTATTTCTATCCGACCACAGCGGAATCCTTTGACAAAGCCTATTATAATGATTATAAAGCAAGCGGCGGAACGCTTAAGCTTGCGGCATGGCGCAGGCATAACGTGAATATTCTTATCAAGGAAGTCTATTCCGCCATAAAAGCGATAGACAGTTCCTGCCGCTTTGGAATAAGCCCGGCGGGCAATATGGAACAGAATTATAACACCCTTTACTGTGACGTTTATACATGGGTAACAAGCGCCGGATACGTTGATTATATCTGCCCGCAGATTTATTTCGGCTTCAACAACAAAACAAGACCCTATCTTGACGTTCTTGCCGAATTCAGCGGTATGATAACAAGAAACGACGTCGAGCTGATAGTCGGCCTTGCGGCGTATAAATGCGGCGCGGAAGATACATACGCCGGAACGACCGGCAAAACAGAATGGCAAAACCATAACGATATTCTTGCAAGGCAGATAAACGCCGCAAGATACGAAAGCAGATACGGCGGATTTGCCCTTTACCGCTATGATTCGCTTTATAATCCGGCTTCGGAGGTTAAAAGCACAGTCAAAGCGGAACTTGACAACCTGAAAAAGATAATGTAAACCATGGGAAACCAGGAATAATAAGGACGGAAAAACATTATGAAAAAATTCTTTTTGAACAAAAAGCTGATGACGTTTGTGCTGAGCTTCAGCCTTTTCCTTGTCATCGGCGGCATAGCGGTTTTTGCGGCTTTTCAAAGCGGGCTTCCCGGGGTTGAAATGATATTGAGCAACATTGATTTGCCGCTAAGTTCCGAAAGTTCTTCATCGGATGGAGAATCTTCGGCGCCGGAATTTTCAGAACCGGAGGGAACCGACGTTGACCTCAACGGCGATATAAATATCGCGCCGGTGGAACCCATTGTTCCAAGCGAACCGGATGAACCCGTTATAGATAACGTTGTTGAGGGCCCCGTTGTTTACAGAGCACCCGAAAGAATGATGGCGATAACCCTTGCGCCGGGTATCGACTATTATACCGAAGAAAATATGAGCGCCGAGGATATTCAAAAATCCATCGACAAAGCGCTTGAAGATGCAAAAGCCCTTTCGGCAAACACTGTTTTTCTTGAAACTACTTTCGGTGATAAAGTTCTCTATACTTCGATAGATATGCCCCAGGCGGAAACGAGCATTGATATGCTTAAATATGCTGCGGAAAAAGCAAAGAGCATGGAACTTTATGTCTATGTGGTTTTTGATGTGCTCAACGTTAGCACGGGCGGTGCAGTTGCAACTTCTGATGTGCTCAACAGCGAACAGCTTGCGCTTATAAGCGAAAACGCTTCCGCCATAAGCCAATATGATATCGACGGAATCATGCTCAATACATATACTGTCGAATCCGGCGGAAATGCCTATATGGATTACACCAGATACGGCAGCGGAATGGGATATGAAAATTATCTTCGTTCCAACGTCGAAGCCGCGGTTACAGCTGCTTACAATGCGGTGAAAAAAGAAGATCCCTCAATAGCAGTAGGTATTGCGGTTGATGCCGTTTGGGCAAACAGCGAAACTATCGAGGAAGGAAGCGCCACCACTGCCGGGTATCAGAGCTTTGTAAACGGATTTGCAAATACGAAAAAATTCGTTGAAGAAGGCCTTGCGGATTTTGTTGCCGTAAAAAGCGATTACGCCACGGGCAACAAGAACGCGAAGTTCGCCGATTATATGGAATGGTGGAACGGTGTCGTTCCGGAGGAAGTTCCGCTTTATATATTCCAGTATGCAACTAAGGCCTGCTCCGACGAAAAAGGCTGGAGCGACCCTTCGGAGCTTTCCGACCAGGTTATTGCCGCAGAAAAACTCAGCGGATTTAAAGGAAGCGTTTTTGATTCTCTTTCTGCATTACAGGATAACCCGAAGCAATCAACGGATGCCCTTGTAAAATATCTTACCGAAAACATAGACCCGAGCTTTTTGCTTACCCAGCTCGAGCTTACACGACCTTCCAAAAAGACTTTTTCGACTTATGATACCGTTGTTGTATTCGCCGGTGCTTCCGACGTGAACTTCGATCTTATTATGAACGGCGAAAAGGTAAAGCGCGATTCAAACGGTGCGTTCATGCTCACCATTGAACTTGAACCGGGGCTTAATACTTTTACGTTTGAACATAAGGAAAAGACAATAACTTATAATATTACGAGAAACGTTATGGTTCTTAAAGAAGTTACTCCTTTGGGCAACGTAACGGTGGGCGGCGGAATGAGTATAACCGTAACGGCTCTTGCCTATGAAGGTTCTGTTGTGACTGCAACTCTTGGTGGTACCACAATAACCCTTACGCAGAGCACCGAGGCGGATGACACTACCGAAGAGGAACAGGACTCCACCTATGTTATTTATACGGGCATGCTTTCTGCTCCGGCGGCAGGTTCTGCTGAACAGGGTATAGGCAATATCGTCATAAAAGGTGTGTGGGAGGATACAACAGAAACCAAAGAGGCCGCATACGTCACGGTTTCGGCAAAGGCAAAAGCCGGCGGGCTTGTTGAGGTTATCGCAAAAGCGGCGGAAACCTTCCCGACGGACGTCCTTAACGACCTTTCGGCATACGATTGTTATCCTCTTGCAAAGGGAACCAGGGACTATATAGTAGGTGACGAAATCGTTTATGTTGAGGGAAGCAACACCTTTACATATTATAACCTTCAATCCGGACAGCGTGTTTATACCAAGGACGTAAGCCCCGTTTCGGGCGAACTTGGCGGAAACAAGATAAGCAATATGACAGTTTCTGCAAACGGGCGCTATACCTACGTTATTTTTGAAATGAGTCAGCAGGTTGCATACGTTGCAAAATATTCGAGCAGCGAATTCAGCATTGATTTCTTCTATACCGACAGCGTTCCAGGAAATCTTAATCTTAATTGCACGCCGCTTTTCAGCTCGGCAAAATGGAACGGAAGCAAGCTCAGCCTTGCGCTCAGCACAAAATCCGGTTTCCTTGGATATACGGCATATTATGAAAACGGAAACCTCGTGTTCCGTTTCAATAACCCGACGGGAACATACAGCCTTTCCGGTGTTCCGATAGTTGTTGACGTGGGCCACAGCGCTTTGGGCGTCGGCGCCCTCGGATTCCTTTCGGATTACGGTGAATACGAGATAAATCTTGCGGTAGGCAGATACCTTAAAGAGGAGCTCCAGAGCCGCGGGGCCACCGTTTATATGATGGATACCGTAAACAGCAGGCCGAGCCTTGAGGATAGGGTTGCCTATGCTTCGGGCAAAGATCCGCTTGTGTTCGTCAGTGTTCACTGCAACTCCGCAACTTCGAGCAGCGGTTATGGAACGGAGTGTTTCTATTTCACAAGATTCTCGCAAAATCTTGCTTCCTATTTCTCAAGCGAGGTTGCTTCCGCACTCGGAACGAAAAACCGCGGAGATATGATAGGCCGATATTACGTTACAAGGATTCAGGAATATCCTTCGGTTCTCGGCGAGCTTGGATTTGTAAGTAACGAATCGGATTATTACAAGCTTATCAAGAGCAGTTACCAGCGCGAAATAGCCGCGGGAATTGCCGATGCGATTTCGAGCTATCTTTACGGCGCGGGCAAAAACGGAGTTTATAATTACGGAACACAATCCACCAACGGTGAAAGTTATGTTTCTTCTTCCGGCAGTGTTTCGGAACAGGAACCGCCGAGCAGCTCGGGAAGTTCAGAAAGTTCGGGCTCTTCATCGAATTCCGAAAGTTCGGAAAGCTCGTCTTCTGACGGCAACAGCATTGATTTTGTAGGCGGTAATTAAAGAAAAAATGCCTTTGCAGAAAGCAAAGGCATTTTTTGCGCCTTTTTTTCATATTGATTTATGAAAAAGGAGGGGCAAATTTTATGGAACAGAAAACGGGAAACAAAAGACATTATTTTTTAAAAGCAATCTTATTAATTGCGGCCTTTGCCGGGATAATCTATTATGCTTTTTCTTTTCCGACCACTATGAAGCTTTTGGATGAGGCAGTGGGAAAAATCCTGAAAACCGCAGGGATAGAAACGGAATTCAGCGCTTTTTCGGATTTTTCTGAATTTTCGAAAGAAACGGTTGAAAAAGCGCTTTATTTGATTGAAATTCTAAAAAATAACGCGGAGGAAAACGTTGCCGACGGAAAAAAGATCCCAGTGGCAATAATAACCTGCGCGGCAAAATTTCCTTCGGAGGGGGAAAGGATAACTTCTGATTTCGGAGAAAGAGAGGATCCGATTTCGGGAGAAAACGGTGACCACAATGGGATAGATATTGCTGCCGCTTTTGGAAGCGAAGTTACCGCCGCATGGCCCGGAATCGTTGCCGAAACGGGTTTTGATGAGATATACGGAAATTACGTCGTTATTGAACATTCAGAAGGATTTTTCACAAAATACTGCCATCTTTCGGTGATAAAGGCGGCGAATAAGGCCTTTGTAAACGCGGGTGAAAAAATCGGAGAAGCTGGGAGCACAGGCCGTTCCACAGGGAGCCACCTTCATTTTGAAGTAAGCATTGGCGGAAGGAATATAGACCCGAAGGAGTGTTTCGGGCTTTGATATATTTTACCGTGCTCAAAACAAAGGTCGCTCTTTCTCCGCTTTTCTTTGCGGTGCTCACGGCGTTTTTGCTTGTGGATAAAAGCGGGATAGCCGGCGAAGCCGTTTTGTTTTCGCTTTTACATGAAACGGGGCACTTCTTGGCATTGTTATGCGCAAAAACGCATCCCCAAACAGTTGAAGCAAGCCTTTTCGGCATACGAATGAGCCTTCCCGGGAATTTGAGCACGGCCAAGAAATGCTTCGTGCTCACGGCGGGATTTGCGGTTAATTTTATTTTTATGGCTGCGTTTTTTTCTTTAGGCAAAATCACAGAAGCGTACATAAATCTGTTTATCGGGATTTTTACCGCAATGCCTCTTGCGGCAACGGATGGCGGAGCAGTTTTGAAAACTCTTCTTGATGAATTTTTTCCGCAAGGAAGCAAAAAAATTTTTGATATGCTTTCTTTGGGATTTTCTATGCTTGTATCGGTTTTTCTGATTTGCATTTTTCTTTTTTCTGAAAATATTTTTATTCTCATTGCAATATTTTATATGGCGGTTTGTGCGGTAAATCAATTCGCAAAATAGGAAAAGCTTTATATAATGCGCAGAGAAGAAGATATTTTAAGGAGTTTTCTCCATATTCGGTGGAAATTTCTGAAATTTTCTGATATATTTATCTCAATAAAGATCGGAATTTGATTTGCCGAAAGGAAGTATATGAAAAAGAAATATTACGAAGCATACGACGAAAGATACAAAACCGTTCATGAAAAAGGGTTAAGCTGGTCAAGCGGCATTAATACTCCAATTGTTATGAAAGTAATAGAAAAATATCGTATTACACAGGATATGAAAATATTGGAAATTGGCTGCGGCGAGGGCAGAGATTCAAAAACGGTTTTGGATTTTGGTTATGGTTTAACGGCAACCGACATTTCAAAGGAAGCTGTTTCGTATTGTAAAAAGATAATGCCGCAATATGCGGGCAGTTTCAGCGTTATGGATTGTCTTTCCGATAACCCGGATGAAAAATTTGATTTTATCTATGCGATTGCGGTTATTCATATGCTTGTACCGGATAAGGACAGAAACGGATTTTATAGTTTTATTTTTGACCATTTAACAGAGAACGGAACAGCCCTTATATGCACGATGGGGAACGGAGAAATTGAATCACAAAGCGATATTAACGAGGCTTTTGACCTTAAAGAAAGAAATCATAAATCAGGGAAAATTATGGTGGCCGGAACATCGTGCAGAATGGTTTCGTTCAACACTTTTGAAAAAGAATTACGACAAAACGGATTGGAAATTATCGAAAAAGGGATTACGGCTTCTCTTCCGGATTTTGACAGTTTGATGTATGCAGTAGTTAAAAAACGATGATTTCCAATAAAAGCCGCTCCGAAATGGGCGGTGCTCATAAGACAGTTTCACTCCCGGTAGTGTTCTTGTATGTATCACCGCGATGTGATAAAATACTGTAGAAGTGCGACGAATAAGCGACAAAGTATCGAGGGTTTTATCCAGAGTAGTTTGGATTGACGAAATAACACGGTATCAACACTCACAAGTGTTTTGAATACAAATATGAAACAGAAAGGGT
>JAFUJP010000156.1 GCA_017473745.1 Oscillospiraceae bacterium | reverse complement strand
TTCTTGGTTTACCCTCATCCGTCTTTTTCGGCAGCAAGCTGCCGAAAAATCCACCTTCCCCGAGGGGAAGGCTTTAAAGCGGAACGCCGAGGACGGTGTTCCCCACGGTGAATTGGCGGTTTTTGAAATCAATTTTGCGTAAATTTAATTTTCCATTGTCAATTTTCAATTGTCAATTAAAATGAATTCCCCATTTCTTTGCCCGTGCAAAATCCCTCCTCCACCGTCTTCGACGGTCCCCCTCCTCCTCCGAGGAGGTTACTACCGTTGCCGGCTCCAAACGGCAACGGTTTTCATTTTGCCTTTTCGGCTCGGTTATAATTGCACCGACTGAAAAAAGATAATAAGAAAAGGAGCACTTCTTTGCCAAGTGCTCTCCATGGATGCCTGTTTTTCTTAAAGCAGCGGTGCAACGACTTTCATAAAGAAAGACATTATGCGAAGCTTCGGGTTGTTTTGCCAGATGGTCTTTTTTGTTATCCTGCGGCATTTTTTAAGCGTTTCCTGAAAATCCTTTTCGATATCGGCGATGCAGGCAGTTTTATAGCAATAGGCCGCGCACTCAAAATGATGATAAAGGCTGCGGTAATCGAGGTTGATAGTTCCTACAACCCCTTCAGTATCATCAGAAACAAAGGATTTTGCATGGATAAAGCCCGGGTCGTATTCATAAATCTGAACTCCCGCATCAAGAAGCGCCGCATAGTGGCTTTTCGCAAGGGAATATGCCGAAAGCTTATCCGGGACACCGGGCAGGATTATCGTTACCTCAACTCCCCTTTCGGCGGCGAATTTGATGGCGGTTTCCATTTCGCCGTCGAGGATCAGATAGGGCGTCATTATATGAACATATCTTTTTGCGCGGTTAAGGATATCCATATATACCATTTCGCCCACCTTATCCTTATCAAGCGGACAATCGCCGTAAGGGATAACATAGCCCGTTGCTTTTTCGGGGGAAAGCGACGGGAACGAAAGAAAAGGCTCGAACTGGGGTTCCTTTTCGTCGATGTTCCACATTTGAAGGAACATAAGGGTAAAGCCCCGAACCGCCTTGCCTTTAAGCATAACGGCGGTATCCTTCCAATGGCCGTGAATAACTTCCTGGTTGATATAGCGGTCGGCAAAATTGATGCCGCCGGTAAAGGCCGTGTTGCCGTCTATGACCATTATTTTGCGGTGGTCGCGATAGTTATAGTGGGTCGAAACAAAAGGCGAAAGCGGCGCAAAAACCTTGCATTTTATCCCGAGGTTTTTAAGCATTTTCGGATAATCCCGGGGAAGGGTCGTGAATTCGTTGGTGCCGTCATACATGACCCGAACGTCAACGCCCTCTTTAACTTTTCGGGCAAGGATTTCGAGTATCCTGCCCCACATAACGCCCTCATCAATAATAAAATATTCGAGAAAGATAAAATGCCGCGCCTTTTCAAGCTGAAGAAGCATTTCTTCAAACATATCCTCGCCTATGGGGAGATATGAAACGTCGGTTCTGTCGAAAACCGGGAAGCACCCCGTGCGCTGAAGATAATGCGCAATGGAAGCGGCGCCCGCATCCTCTTTTATAAAATCGTTGAGCACTTTTTCATCCTGGGGGATCATATCCTCGGTGGAAGAAATTATTTCTGCGACCCTGTCGCGAAAGGTTCGGTGGCCCACTTCGAGTTCGGTGTAAAAGAAAAGAAGAGTTCCGAAAGCGGGCAGCGCCATTACCAGAACGACCCAGGTAAGCTTTGCCGTCGGGTCAATGCGGGTGTTGAGGATATAAAAAGCCACACCTATTGATATAATCAATCCGCCGAAGAAAAGTTCGGATATAAAAGATTGGAACCAGACGAAGGTTGTAAGAAGAAAAACAAGCTGAACGGCAAAAAGAAGAATGATTATTCCGAAACGGCTGAAAATTGCATGTATAAGCCCCTTCTGGCCTTTTTTAAGAAGACGGAGACCCGTATCTTTTATTTTGTTTTTTTCCAAAAGGCATTTCCCCCTTTCATAAAATTTTCCCTTAATATAATTATACAGTCAATATAAAACGCTGTAAAGTCAACAATACTTAACCTAACCTTAAACTGAACTTTACAGCTTTGTGTTATACGTTTTTCTTCGCGCTTTGATACCCGAAAATTCAGAAAACGAACTGAACGAGAAGCATATAGCAAAGGGTTCCTGCGGCAACGGAAAGCAGCATCTTGCGCTTCCACAGATGAAGCCCGACCGTAACAAGAATTGCCGCAAGCTCCGGAAGGCCGTGGCTCCATTCAGCTATGCTTACGTTTTTAAGGCAATAAACAACAAGCATGGCGAATATCGCCGCCGGAAGAGCCTTTCCGAGATAGCGTATATATTCCGGCGTTTCGCGCTTGCCCGAAAATACTATAAACGGAAGAAAACGGCATATAACCGTTGCAAGGGCGCAAACGGCGATGGTTATGATTTCCTGCGAAAGAGTCATTCAAAGCCACCTGCCTTTTCAATGGGTTTTCTGAAAACGGTGAGGAAGCAGAGTATGCACACCATGGTCGGGATCAGGAAGGAATCCGCCCCGAAAACAAGAAGGCAGCCTGCCGAAGCAAAAACCCCTATAAGCGCGGTATAATGCTTTTTTTCTTTAAGCCATTGCTCGAGGAAGATCACAACGAACATAGCCGTCATAACAAAATCAAGCCCTTCGGTATTGAACGGAATAAAGGAACCGAGTATCCCGCCGAGGGCCGCGCCGAAAACCCAATACATCTGATCAAGAAGGCTTATGAAAAAATAAAAAAGGCCTTTATCGACCCCTTCGGGCACCTTTGCGGAGCAGTTTACGGAAAAAGTTTCATCCGAAAGAGTATAAATAAGATACAGCTTTTTCCAGCCGGTGCCCCTGTATTTTTCGAGCATGGCTATCCCGTAAAAAAGATGCCGCGCCTGGATAAGAAGCGCCACAAGAAAAGTCTGGAGCGGCGCAAACGAACCGAGAAGCATCGAAACCGCAACAAACTCAAGGCTTCCGCCGTAAACAATAATGCCCATCATCATGGGATAGAGAAAGTTGAAGCCCGAAACATTCGCATATATTCCGTATGAAATTCCAAGAAAGAGATAGCCCGCCATAACCGGAACAGTATGTGGAAAAGCCGCTTTTAATGCGGCATATCCGCCGTTTTTGCTTTTTTTGTTCATTTTTACCGCCTCTTTTCTTATGCGGATATTATACACTTATCATGCATATAATGCAAGAAAAATCCCCGAACAAATCGGTTCGGGGGAAACAAATCATCCTTTATATCTGATGCAGTTATTTCTTCAAAACCTTCGTTTTCGCGATAAGCTTGGAATAAATACGGTCGATAAACCATTGCTCGGTGCTTTTGTTTTTTATATCATCCAGAGCTATCCACATAACGCCGCTGTTTTCATCGGGCTTTACGAAAAGCTGCTGTTCCTCATCCGCCTCAAAAAGATATGTAACATTAAGATGCAGATGCGAAGAAACGTATTCCCCTCTTTTTTCGTGGCCGCTTACGGTGGCAATTTCAAGCGAAAGTATATCCTCCGAAATCGGGCGGATATCCGTTATGCCGCTTTCCTCCTTCGCTTCCCGCTCCGCAACTTTAAGAAGATCGGTTTCGCCGTCCGCGTGGCCGCCCATCCATGCCCAGGAATTATAGATGTTATGATAAATCATAAGCACCTTATCCCTTTTTTTATTGAGCACCCAGGCGGAAGCGGTGAAATGGGCCGTTTTGTTTTCCCGGGTAAAAACTTCCTTTCCAGAAGAAAGCCATTCCAGAAGAAGGGCTTTATCCCGCTCTTCCTGTTCGTTGAACGGAATATAATTCAGAATCTGTTCTTTCAGTTCCATATTTTCTCCATATAGTTAAAGGCGGAAGGTCTTTTTCCCTTCCGCCTTTTGTTTTATCAGGACATTGCCTTGCTGTGAAGCTGGGGCTGAAGGCTGATGGCCGCCTGTACGTTATTGATGATAAGCGCATCGGTAACGCCATACTGCTCGATAAGGGCTTCAACGCTCTTGCTGCTTTCGCGGATATCCACAACGACGATCTGTTCATAATAATCTATCATATAGGGAACGAAAGCGTTGCCATAGGATTCCTTGAAAATCATAAGAGTCCTGCCGTTTTTGTTCGCGGTGGTGATAACGGTAAGGGGGTTATCACCGCTGATGAACATTCCCGCATAGGTCTTATAGTTATAGTTGATGGCGGAAGCGTTATACCATGCTCCGGTGTTTCCGCAGATCATGGAATATCCGGTGTGAGGATAATGGCCGACGGTATAGTCCGGGTTGGATTTAAGAGCGGAAGGGCCGCCCGCATAGTTATAGAGAGTTCCGACAAAATCGGTTTTGATTACGGTTTCATAGGTATCAAGAGCATAGGGAACAATGGCGTTGGCGTTGCAGTAAGCAACGGAAGCATAGTATGCGCCAAGGCTTGTCCAGTGGTGGTCGGTGCGATAGAACATATACTCTTCGCTGTGCTCGGTCATGATGCCGAGGCAATCGGCAGTTTTAATTCCCTCGTTAAGCATTCCGTAAGTTGCGGAAATATGGGCTTCGGTGCGCTCGTAAGGGTCGGTATATCCTTCGGGAGAGTTGAAAGTGCAGCTTTTGGGGATGAGAAGCGCAGTTACGTTGAGTTCCGGATATTTTTCCGCAAAGGAATTGACGGTGTTTGCCCAGGCAGCATTTCCGTCTGCGGAAGGAAGGAAGTATTCCAGGCCGTAATCGCCGCAAACAAGAACGGCGCCGGCATAATAAGCATCAATATTATTGTTATAATGGCCGCTTTCGGTTTCGGCAATAAGATCCGTGGTGGTATCCGAAAGGGCGCCGTTTCTGCCGGGCTTGATATATTTCTGGTCCGCCGGAACTATCTGAAGTCCGCAGGTATCGCAGGCGTTTTCGCTGTTGATGCTGTGTCCGATAACGGGAGCAAGCTCGGTTCCGCAGGAAGTACAGGTCTGGGGCTCGGTGCAGGTTGCTTCGGCACCGGGGGTATGTTCAAGCATAGGGGCAAGTTCCAATCCGCAGAAAACACAGGTTTGGGGTGCGGAACAGGTTGCGGGGTCGCCTTCTCTGTGGCCCGTTGCGGGAACAAGAACTTCTTCACATTCAAGGCATATCTGGTCTTCGTTGCAGGTTGCGGAAGGGCCCGGAACATGTTCGTGGCTGCAGCCCGCAAATGCGCATATCACAAGCGCAAGGATAAGAATGAGAGTTGTTTTTTTCATGGTATCCTCCGTTTTTTTGAAATTTTTATAGCCAAAATCTCTGTAGAAAATTATACCGCCGTTTTACGCTAATTTCAATAAGAAAAACGGCGGTTTCGGAATATATTCAAAAAAGGTCAAAGATATCTGTCAAGCTTTTCGCGTATGGCGTTTTTCATTGCCGCGCTTTTTTCCTTCGTTATATTTTTAAGCTTTATGCTTCTTCGTTTAAAACTTTCGGCAGCCCTTACGGAACCCTGAATCATCTCTTTGCCGTAATATTTCATCCCGTGCCCGAAATTTCTGCGATATGCCCTTGCCCGGTTTATTCCGTCAAGGAGTTCGCCTTCTGCCCGAAGCCATTCTTCGCCGAGGGTGACGCGCTTGTTTTCATATTTCCCTGCACGGTAATTTTTGAGAACGATTTTATAGCGTTCAACCGCTTTCGCGACGGAATCTTCCCATGAAACGTATATTTTATCCATGGCATTTTTGCCGACGATTTTCATGCTTTCGGGATTTTTGCAGATTTCATGAAGCTTTTCGCCAAAAGCTTTCGCGCTGTTTTCGCAAACGAAGCCCGTCTCGCCGTCGGTTATTCCTTCTGCGGCGCAGCTTCCCTTTATAAGTACGCTTCCAAGGCCGCAGGCGGCCGCTTCGCGCACCACAAGCCCGTTGGTGTCATATACGGAGGGGAAAAGAAAGAGGTCTGCACGGCAGTACCAGGCGCGTATAACTTCTCTGTCGTGTATCGGCCCCGTAAAAATACATTTTTCCGAAAGGCCGAGCTCGACGGAATATTTTTCGACTTCTTCTTTATCAAGTCCGCCGCCGATGAACACCATACGAAAATCGTCGCCGCCGGCTTTAATATTCGCAAGGGCTTCGAGGATTATATCAAGCCCTTTGTACCAGGCCATTCTTCCGACGAAAAGGAAAACCGGGATGCCCTCCGGCAGGTCGTATCCCGCCGTTGCCTCGGCAATTTTCTCATCGGGAACTCTTCCCTTCGGGATATCCACGCCGTTTTCCATAACGACGTATTCGCCTTTATAGCCTATGCTCCGAAGGTTTTCGCCCGCACCTTCGCTTACCACCCAAACTTCATCACAGGCTTCGATATTCTTCACAAGCTGTTTAAGAACCTTTTCTTTTATGACATTATTCCCGATTGTTCTTGCTATATCTATATCAAATTTAGTGTGATAGGTGAAAATAACCGGCGCATCAAGGGGTTCGCGGAGAGTTCGCGCAAGAATTGCGGACATAAACGGGCAATGGGTGTGGATTACATCAATATTTTCTTCCTTGATTTTATCGAGAGTTTCCGGCGAAAAGGGGTAACCCGCCCGATAATTCAAAAGTCGTTCGGTATTAAGGCTCGGGAAACGAACCACCTTATAAGGACACAAACTGTCATCCGCACCCGGGTAATACGGCACCGCAACGGTTGCCTTGCCATAGTTTTTTTCGATTATGGCGGCATAGTTTTTAACCGTGTTTGCGACGCCGTCGATAAGGGGCGGAAAGCTGTCGTTTATAAGGCATACGTTAAGTTTTTCGGGCAATTTTCTTTCACCTTCGTTTCAGGGAAATTTTTCCGCTTACTATAATATCAGCAAAATATGAATTTTTTGTTTCGGCTTATTTAAGATTAGGTTAAAACCGTTCGCCGGCGAAACAATCCGAAGCTCCCGCAGCAGGCACTTTTCTCATTCCCTGGGGAAGGATTTCAAAACAGGCGCCCGCAATTCATGCAAAAAAGCCTTAAATATAATGTGCAACCGCCGGTTGCTAAATTATAAACCCGCATTGATAGACTTTTTTGATGAAAAATGTTATGCTTTCGTTATAAAAGGAGGCGGTTTTTATGACCCTCGGCGAAAAAATATATAGGCACAGAACAAATCTCAATCTTTCTCAGGGCGATCTTGCGGATATGCTCGACGTTTCGCGCCAATCCGTTTCGAAATGGGAAAACAACGCGGCTGTTCCCGATCTTGATAAAATCATAAAGCTTTCCGAAATTTTCGGTGTCACCATAGATGAGCTTGTTAAAGGCGAAAATATCGCGGAAAATAAAAAAGCCTTGCCTTCGGATGCCATCGCTTTTGAAAAATCTGCTTTCCCTCCGCGAAAAATCATCGGAACGGTTCTTCTTTCCCTTTCGCTTATGGTTACGTTTATATGCTTTGCAATTGCGGGGCTCGGCGGGGCGCTTTCCGGGCTTTTGCTTTCCTCCCCTCTTATCCTTTGCGGAATTATCTGTTTTGTTTTCAAAAAGAACGTTGGTCTTTGGTGCAGCTGGGCGGTATTTTTTGCGGTGGATATGTATCTTCGGGTCGCAACGGGAACGAATTCCAGCGTTTTTCTCAATTTTCAGGCACTTTCGCTCCTTATCCGCGGCGGCGAATTTTTAAGGCTTCTGATTGCTTTTGCCCAGCTTGCGGCAATTATTTCTCTGATACTCATAACGGTGCTCCGATTCAGGAAGATTCCGCTTGAAAGCAAAAAACTGCCCGTCATTTTTTGGGCAGTCTACGCAATATTAAAAATTTCCATGGCAGCCTTTTCCGCAAGCCACCTTTATATGAAAGTCATGAACTATTTTCTTGCCACATACAGCACCGGGATATATGTGCTTCTTTTTTCTCTCTATGTATGGATTTACACGGGATTTTTCGTTGCGGCCCTGGCACTGACAGTGAGATATTTTTATACAAAGAAATGCGGATAACGCCGTTTTTCGGCTACACCTCATCCGTCATTTGCTTCGCAAATGCCACCTTCCCCTCAAGGGGAAGGCTTTAAAACAAATCCCCGTGCTCGTTTGAGCACGGGGATTTTCTTTTTTGAGCACCGATATTAAATTTTCGTCTGGGCTTCGCAATACGCACAGCGGCAGACGCCGTTTTCTTTGTCGGTATAATGGAAAATGTGGTCAATTTCCTGCTCTACGCTGGTTATGCAGCGGGGGTTATCGCAGAAAACCTTGTTCACAAGTTCCTCTTCGTGCTCATCGAGAGAGCACGGCACGGGAGTTTCCGCAAGAAGCTTGAGAATAAGCGCCATTCTTATATATTTTCCGCAAAGGGCCTGGTCAAAATAACAGGCTCTGGGGTCGGAATCGACTTTGGTGCTGATTTCGTTTACCCTCGGCAGCGGATGCATTATGCAAAGATCTTTCTTTGCGTGCTCAAGTTTTTCCAAATCGAGCACGAAAGAGTTTTTAAGTCTTTCGTATTCGGCAGGATCCGCAAAACGCTCGCGCTGGATTCTGGTCATGTAGAGGATATCCAGCTCGGGCATGGCCTCTTCGAGCGTTTTAACCTCTCTGTAAGGTATGCCCTTTTTATCGAGGGTTTCGGTTTTTACATATTCCGGAACCCTAAGCTCTTCGGGAGAGATAAGCACAAATTTAATTCCGCTGTATCTTGCGAATGCTGCGATAAGGGAATGAACCGTTCTTCCGAATTTGAGGTCGCCGCAAAGACCGATGGTAAGGTCATTGAGTCTGCCCTTGTGGCGGCTGATGGTCAGAAGGTCGGTAAGAGTCTGGGTCGGATGAAAATGTCCGCCGTCGCCCGCATTGATTATCGGAATATGGGAAGCTTTCGATGCAACGATGGGTGCGCCTTCCTTCGGGTGGCGCATGGCGATGATATCCGCATAGCAGTTTACTGTGCGGATGGTATCCGCAACGCTTTCACCCTTTGCGGTGGAAGAACTTCCCGCTTCGGAAAATCCGAGCACGCTTCCGCCGAGATTGAGCATCGCCGCTTCAAAGCTGAGGCGGGTTCTGGTGGAAGGTTCAAAGAAAAGGGTCGCAAGGATCTTTCCTTTGCAGCTTTCGGAATATTTCACAGGGTCGGCAATGATATCGTTGGCGACGGAAATAAGTTCGTCGATCTCTTCGACGGAAAGATCAAGGATATCAATAAGATTTCTCATTATTTTGCTCCGTTCACTGCAAGATAGTTCTTGATTCTGGTAACGTTTTCTTCGTTTGCGGGGTCTTCTTCAAGGAATTCGATGATGTCGTAAACGTCAACAACGGAATATACCGGGAAGCCGAACTGTTCCGCAATTTCCTGCATTGCGCCTTTTTCGGTCTGGCCTTTTTCCTTGCGGTCAACCATGATGAAGGTTGCGATAACTTTGGTTCCCTCAAGCTGGCTGAGGATTTCCATGGATTCACGGATTGCGGTTCCGGCGGTGATTACGTCTTCGATAATTACGATTTCCTGGCCTTCCTGGGGAATATAGCCGACAAAGGTGCCGCCTTCGCCGTGGTCTTTTACTTCCTTGCGGTTGAAGAAGAAGGGAACGTCAAGGCCGTTTTTGGAAAGTGCAACAGCCGCGGAAATGGAAAGCGGAATGCCTTTGTATGCAGGGCCATAGAGAACGGCTTCTTTTTTGCCGAGCTTATCAAAATATGCTTTTGCATAAAATTCGCCGAGCCTGGAAATCTGTGCGCCGGTTTTGATCATGCCTGCGTTTACGAAATAAGGGATTTTGCGGCCGGATTTTGCGGTGAAATCGCCGAATTTAAGAACGCCTGCGCTCTGGAGGAACTCAATAAACTCTCTTTTATATGCTTCCATTTTTCTGTCTCCTTTTATGTATATCTTAATCTACAAATTCTGCAACGCATCTGTTATATGCCGCAACCGGGTCCTCTGCGGCAGTGATGGGACGGCCCACTACGATGTAGTCAGAGCCGATCGCTTTTGCGTCTGCGGGGGTCATAACGCGTTTCTGGTCGCCTTTGTCGCCGTCTGCAAAACGAACGCCGGGGGTTACGGTAACGAAGTCTGCGCCGCAGGAATCATGCACTTTCTTGGATTCGAGGGGGGAGCATACAACGCCGTCAAGACCAGCTTTCTTTGCGTTGAGAGCATAGTGCATAACAACTTCCGGAAGGGGTTCTTTGATAAGAAGGTCGTTTTCCATTGCTTCCTGGTCGGTGGAGGTAAGCTGGGTTACCGCGATAAGAAGCGGGCGGGTGCCGTCGGGTCTGGTAAGGCCTCCGATGGCAGCTTCCATCATGCGGCAGGTTCCGCCTGCGTGAAGGTTGCACATATCAACGTCGAGATTGGAAAGAACAGCCATTGCTTTTTTTACGGTGTTGGGGATATCGTGGAGTTTGAGGTCGAGGAAGATTTTATGTCCTCTTGCTTTGATTTCGCGGACTATGGAAGGGCCTTCTGCATAGAAAAGCTCCATACCGATTTTTACGAAAGGTTTTTTGCCCTCGAATTTATCAAGGAACTCAAAAGTTTTTTCTGCGGAAGAAAAATCGCAGGCAATAATAACGTCTTTTCCCATTTTATTTAACTCCTCCTATAATTTCGCTGAGCGAATTGATTCCGTATTTATCCATGACCCTCGGAAGGTCATTGATTATATCTCTGCAGATATAAGGATCGACAAGGTTTGCGGCGCCGACCTGAACTGCGGTTGCACCGGCGAGCATAAGCTCGATAACATCTTCGGCGCAGGAAACGCCGCCCATTCCGACGATCGGAATTTTGACAGCCCGGGCAACCTGATAAACCATCTTCACCGCCACCGGGAAGATTGCCGGGCCGGAAAATCCGCCCATTTTGTTGGCAATAACGGGCTTTCTGGTCTTAAGGTCTATCCTCATACCCATAAGGGTATTGATGAGGGAAAGGCCGTCTGCGCCGGCTTCCTCACAGGCTTTTGCGATGGAAACGATATCAGTTACGTTGGGCGAAAGCTTTACGATAACGGGCTTGGTGGTGACTGCTTTTACGGCCTTAACGATGGTTGCGGCGGCTTCGGGCGAAGTTCCGAAGCTCATTCCGCCGCCGTGGACGTTGGGGCAGCTGATGTTGACTTCGAGCCAGCCCACCTGGTCGCATTTATCGAGTTTTTCGCAGGTATAGGCATAATCTTCAACTGAAAAGCCGGAAACGTTTGCCATTACCTTTTTATTGAAGCATTTTGCAAGTTTCGGAAGTTCCTCGCCGATAACCTTTTCAACGCCCGGATTCTGAAGACCGACGGCGTTTATCATTCCGGCGGTGCATTCCGCAATTCTCGGGGTCGGGTTGCCGAAGCGGGGTTCTTTTGTTGTGCCTTTGAAGGAGAAAGTGCCGAGCATATTGATATCATAAAGCTCCGCAAATTCATAGCCGTAGCCGAAAGTGCCGGATGCGGGGATTACGGGGTTATCCATTTCGATTCCGCAAAGATTGACTTTTAATCTTTCCATAAAATTTCCTCCTTCATCATGATGGGGCCATCCTTACAGATGCGTTTGAAGCCGGTGAGGGTCTTGCAGGAACAGCCCATGCAGGCTCCGAATCCACAGCCCATTCTTTCCTCAAAGCTAAGCTGGCCGGAAGTGACGGAAGCGTTCCATACCGCCTTGAGCATGGGCTCCGGTCCGCAGGTGAAGAAATGAGTGTAGTCGATTTCTTTCATGGCTTCGGTTACAAAGCCCTTGATTCCGTAAGAACCGTCAACGGTGGTGACGTAAACTTTGCAGCCGAGGGCCTTGAATTCTTCCTCATAGAAGATTTCGTCCCTGGTGTTGAAGCCGAGGATTACCGAAACTTCTTTTCCCTCTTTGCGAAGCTCTTTCGCAAGAAGATAAAGGGGCGGAACGCCGACTCCTCCGCCGACGAGAAGAGGTCTTTCGCCTGAAAGGGAGGTATCGTATCCGTTTCCGAGGGAGGAAAGGATATCGAGGGTGCCTTCGGTCATATCTCTCATCTGTTCGGTGCCTTTGCCGACAACTTTGTAAATAAGAGTGAGTTTTCCTTCTTCCGCATCGCAGACGGAGATGGGGCGGCGGAGATAAAGTCCGTCAAGCTTGATATTGACGAACTGACCCGGGCGGGTGATATCGGAAGTATCGCCCGCAAGAACCATTTCCATAATGTCCTTGGTAAGGGGTCTGTTTTCTTTGATTTCAAAAATTAACTGTCTCATTTTTCCTCCTTAAGCGTCGATGGTGGAGATGCAAAGGGTGGTTTCTTCAAGAACGTCAAGAAGAACTTTTACGGTATCAAGGGCGGTGAAAACAGAAACGTTGTTTTCAATGGCGTAGTTTCTTATCTGGTGACCGTCGCTTACGGAACCTACGGAACCGAGGTCGCGGGTGTTGATAACGTATGCTATATGCCCCTGGCGAAGGGCATCGCGGATTTCTTCGCTTCCTTCGCTTATTTTTTTGAGAACGTGGGTGCGGATTCCGTTTTCCTTGAGGAATTTTGCAGTGCCGGCGGTGGCTTCGATATTGAAGCCGAGGTCATAGAAGCGGCGGATAAGCGGAAGCGCCTCGTCTTTGTCTTTATCCGCAATGGTTGCGAAAACGGTGCCGTAATTCTGAAGGCGCATGCCCGAAGCCTGGAGAGCTTTATAGAGCGCACGGTTGAGCTTGTCATCATAGCCTATGGCTTCGCCGGTGGATTTCATTTCGGGGGAAAGATATGCGTCAAGCCCGCGGATCTTATTGAAGGAGAATACCGGAACTTTTACATACCATCTCTTCTTTTCGTCCGGATAGATTCCGAAGATGCCCTGTTCTTTAAGGCTCTTACCGAGGATAACTTCCGTTGCGATATCCGCAAGGCTGTAACCGGTGGATTTGGAAAGGAACGGAACGGTTCTGGAAGAGCGGGGGTTGACTTCGATGATATAAACGTCGTCGTGCTCGTCAACGATGAACTGGATGTTGTAAAGACCCACTATGCCGATTCCGAGACCGAGCTTTTTGGCATACTGAAGAATGATGCCTTTTACTTTATCGGAAATACTGAAGGTGGGATATACGCTTATGGAGTCGCCGGAATGGATACCCGTTCTTTCAACAAGTTCCATAATGCCCGGAACGAAAACGTCGATTCCGTCGCAGATGGCATCAACCTCGACCTCTTTGCCGAAGATGTATTTATCGACAAGAACGGGTTTATCTTCGCCCAGTTCAACGGCAGTTTTGAGGTAGTGGCGAAGCTGTTCTTCGTTTGCTACTATCTGCATTGCCCTGCCGCCGAGAACGAAGGAAGGACGAACAAGAACGGGGTAGCCGATTTCTTTTGCGGCGGCGCAGCCGTCCTCGATATTGGTTACTGCCTTGCCCTTCGGCTGAGGGATATTGAGTTCTTCGAGGATTTTTTCAAAGCTGTCGCGGTTTTCTGCTCTTTCGATGGCGTCGCAGTCGGTGCCAATGATTTTAACGCCGCGGTCGCGGAGCGGCTCCGCAAGGTTGATTGCGGTCTGGCCGCCGAGGGATGCGATTACGCCTTCGGGTTTTTCAAGCTCGATGATGTTCATAACATCTTCGGGAGTGAGCGGCTCGAAATAAAGCTTATCGCTGGTGGTATAGTCGGTGGAAACGGTTTCGGGGTTGTTGTTGATGATGATTGCCTCGTAACCGGATTTTTTGATGGTGGTTACGGCGTGAACGGTGGAATAGTCGAATTCAACGCCCTGGCCGATTCTGATGGGGCCTGCGCCGAGAACGATTATCTTCTTTTTATCGGTGACGACGGAAGCGTTTTCGCCGGTATAGGAAGAATAGAAATAAGGGATATATGCTCCGCAGTGGAAGGTATCGACCATTTTGTAAACCGGGAACATATTCTTTTTTTTGCGGAGGTTAAATACCTCGATTTCCTTCCAGCCCCAGAGTTTTGCGATATATTCATCGGAAAAACCCATTTTCTTTGCGGCAAGAAGGGTTTCTTCGTCGCCTGCATTGGCTTTTACGACGGATTCCATATCGACGATCCTCTTGATCGCTTCAAGGAAGTATGCGGTGATTTTGGTGACATCATGAAGCTTTTCAACAGAAACGCCTTTTCTCATAAGTTCTGCGATGGCGAAGATGTTGTCATCCCTGAATTCTTTGATGTATTCAAGAAGCTCCTCTTCGGTTTTGCCGTCGAATTTGGGAAGATGGAAATGGCAGGCGCCGGTTTCGAGCGAGCGCACGCCTTTAAGCAGACATTCCTCGAGGTTGGAACCGATACCCATGATTTCGCCGGTGGCTTTCATCTGGGTGCCGAGGGTGTTGGGGGCGGAAGCAAATTTATCGAAGGGGAATCTCGGAAGTTTTGCGATTACGTAATCGAGGGAAGGTTCGGTTTTTGCGGTGGTGCCCGCAAGCTCGATTTCATCAAGGGTCATGCCGACGGCAATTTTTGCGGTTACCTTTGCGATGGGGAAGCCGCTTGCTTTTGAAGCAAGTGCGGAAGAACGGGAAACACGGGGGTTGACCTCGATGAGGTAATATTCGCTGGAATTGGGGTTGAGTGCAAACTGAACGTTGCAGCCGCCTTCGATTTTAAGTTCGCGGATGAGCTTGATTGCGGAATCGTTGAGCATCTTCATATCCTGCTCGGAAAGGGTCATAATCGGGGCAACAACAAGGGAGTCGCCGGTGTGAACTCCGACAGGGTCTATATTTTCCATGCCGCAGATGGTGATGGCGTTGTCTTCGGAATCGCGCATTACCTCGAATTCGATTTCTTTATAGCCCTTTACGCTCTTTTCGATGAGAACCTGGTGAACGGGCGAAAGCTTGAAGGCGTTTCTTCCGATTTCGATAAGTTCTTCTTCGTTGTTTGCAAAGCCGCCGCCGGTTCCGCCGAGGGTGAATGCCGGGCGAAGAACGATGGGGTATCCGATGCGTTCCGCCGCTGCTTTTGCCTCGTCAAGGTTATAGGTGATTTCAGAGGGGATTACCGGTTCGCCGATGGATTGGCAGAGTTCTTTGAAAAGCTCGCGGTCCTCTGCGCGCTCGATACTTTCGCTGCCGGTTCCGAGAAGTTCAACACGGCATTCTTTAAGGATGCCTTTTTTCTCAAGCTGCATTGCAAGGTTAAGGCCGGTCTGGCCGCCGATACCGGGAACTATGGCGTCCGGTCTTTCGTGGCGGAGGATCTTTGCGATATATTCAAGGGTAAGGGGCTCCATATAGACCTTATCTGCGATGAGGGTATCGGTCATGATGGTTGCGGGGTTGCTGTTGCAAAGAACAACCTGATAGCCCTCTTCTTTAAGGGCAAGGCAGGCCTGGGTTCCCGCATAGTCAAACTCCGCGGCCTGTCCGATAACGATAGGGCCGGAACCTATGATAAGGATTTTTTTGATGTCCGTTCTTTTAGCCATTTGCTTTCGCTCTCCTTCAACTTTTAGGATTTATATGAAATTATTTATAAACGATTTTTCCGTCTTTGACGGTAAGAAGGCATTTGCCCGAAAGTTCCCAGCCTTCAAAGGGTGTTGCCTTGCCCATGGAAAGGAATTTTTCCGGCTCGACTTTTTCAAGGGATTCAAGATCCCATACCGTGAAATCATTGCCGAGCTTTATGCCAAAACGCTTTCTCGGGTTCACCGCAAGAAGTTCGATTGCTTTTTCAAGGGTTATTGCGCCGGTTTTGACAAGCTTTGTATAGACAACCGGAAAAGCGGTTTCGATTCCGGTTATGCCAAAGGGGCTTTTTTCAAGCCCGCGGGATTTTTCCTCTGCGGAATGGGGCGCATGGTCGGTAGCTATCATATCAATAGTGCCGTCCTTTATGCCTTCGATAAGGGCTTCTCTGTCCGCTTTGCCGCGAAGGGGCGGATTCATCTTGAATCTTCCCTCCTCCTGCAAATCGCCGTCATCCATAACAAGGTAATGGGGGCCGGTTTCGCAGGTGACGTCAACGCCTTCGGCTTTCGCTTTTCGGATTATGTCAACGCTCTCTTTTGTGGAAATATGGCAGACGTGATAGGTGCATCCGGTTTCTTTCGCAAGGCGAAGGTCGCGCTCGATCTGCTTCCATTCGCTTTCGGAGCAGATGCCTCTGTGGCCATGAGCTTTTGCGTATTCGCCTTCGTGGATATATCCGCCCCGAAGAAGCTCGTTTACTTCGCAGTGGGCAACTATCATTTTGCCGAGAGCCTTCGCCCGAAGCATGGCTTCGCGCATCATTTCCTCGCTCTGAACTCCCCTGCCGTCATCGGAAAAAGCGATGACCTTATCCGCAAGGGCCTCCATATCAACAAGCTCCTCGCCTTTTTCGCCGATGGTTATGGCGGCATAGGGAAGAACTTCGATGACCGCATCCCTCTCTATGATGTCGGTCTGCTCTTTAAGGTGCTCGACAGAATCCGGAACAGGATCAAGGTTCGGCATGGTGCAAACGGAGGTATATCCGCCATGGGCCGCCGCTTTTGATCCTGTTTCGATGGTTTCTTTATAAGAAAACCCCGGTTCACGAAAATGCACATGCACGTCGCAAAAACCGGGGAATACGGCATATTTTGAAAGGCCGGAAGCAAAAGCTTCTTCCGCAGAGGTCACTTCAGCAAAAAAGCAATCATCGGCGAAAGCGGAAACAAATTCAATTTTTTTAACATCTTTTATGTTTGCCATTTCTGAATATCCTTTCAAATAAAAAATCCGCTGACGATCAGAATTCGCCGGCGGATATGCATACAAAAATTACGGCACCGCAATTTTTTGCACAGCGCCAGAAAAAAAGAATGATATTCCAAACCTTGCCGATCTCTCTGTATCGTCTATTAAAGATTTATTTGTTATATAATATCATAATAAGATATTATTTGTCAAGGGAATAACGTCCTGTTTTTTATTTTATGAAGGATGTTTTCTTAAATCCTGCAAAACATTCAATCGCAATTATATAATAAATTATAGTTTATATGCATTTAAAGCCTTCCCCTTGAGGGGAAGGTGGCATCGCTTCGCGATGACGGATGAGGTGTTTCTATGCAAACACGGAAATTAGCGGACAAACACCTCATCACCGCCTTCGGCGGAGCTTCTCCTCAAGGAG
>JAFUJP010000155.1 GCA_017473745.1 Oscillospiraceae bacterium | reverse complement strand
ATATTGCCAATGGCCGGCTTTCGCCGCGAAAAAAGCTCTCCTGTATTTACGGCAACGGTTAAATGCTCCGGATTTTCACCGGATTCCCTCATTCCGCCGCCTTGAAACCCGAGGGTGGCGGAACACAATGCGTTAAATTTTTCTAAACTACATAATAGCACGATTACCGTATCTTGTCATAACCAAACTTGCTGTTTTTGCATTTTTACAAAAGTCAGCAAGAACGGTCGCCGAGCGCGGTGCTCAAAATTCAATTCCTTTTCTTGCTCCGATTCCTTCGTCATAGGGATGTTTTATCTTTTTCATTTCCGTAACGTAATCCGCAAGGGACAAAAGCTTTTCGGATGGGTGACGGCCGGTAAGAACGACCTCAAGCTCCTTCGGTTTGTTTTCAAGAAACTCGCAAAGCCTCTCTTCGTTTATTATTCCGTAATTGCAGGAAGAAACCGCCTCATCAAGAACGAGAAGATCCGCTTCCTCCGCTGAAGAAAGCGCCCTTTCAAGAAGTTCGGAATAATCTTTCTTCGCGGATTCCTTTTCTTCTTCGGTCATTTTGCTGAAAAGCCCGTAGGGTGTTTCGCAATGAAAAAGACTTATATTTTCGAGCTTTTTAAGTGATTTTATTTCACAGGAGCTTCCGTTTTTGAAAAACTGCGTGAATATAACTTTCTTACCGAATCCTGCCGCGCGAACAGCAAGGCCGGTTGCGGCGGTTGTTTTTCCTTTTCCGTTTCCGCAGTAAATATGTATAAGACCGAACATAAATCTTTCTCCTTCTCTGCATATTAAAAGACGGGCGGATATCCGCCCGCAGAATCAGTTATTTTATTTATGCTTCGACAGGTTTATCCTTTTCTTCGACGTTCCATCTCATTTCCATGGGGGATTTTCCGCCGCATTTGCAGCAAGGCTCATCGGAAGAAGATACCTTTGCGGCAATCGTTTTTTTGATTTCCTCTATGATTTTTTCTTCATTGATATCCATAATAACAGCCTCCTAATATATTTTGCGTTTTCATTTTATATCCTTGAAAGCTGTTAATCAATGCTTTTTCGCCATGTCGGCAATTTCGGAACCAAAAACAGCAATGACGGTCATTTTTTTGAGCACGGTGCTCATAAAACCGCCTCCAAAGAACGATCCTCTTTTTCACTTTGTAAACTTATCAACTAAAGCATTATTTTATGCCAAATCATGCACAATTTGTTATACAGATTATGTATATAGCTTTTATAATCATATAGGCAATAGTATTCTTCATATCATTGAAATAAAATTTTGAATATACGTTCTTCATTTAAATCGACGAGAAAAAGCGTTCCATACCGTTTCGGTATGGAACGCTTTTTAACAAACAAATTTTTATTTTTTATTATTCTTGGAAATTACAACTACTGCCGCAAGAATAATCGCTGCACCTGCTACAGAACCATATCTGATTGCGGCCCCGGTGTTTGGGTTGGTTTCATCTTTTTCATTGGGATTAATTTCAGTTACTCCGGGGTTAGGCTTAGAAGGGTTGGAAGGATTCTGCGGCTTGGAAGGTTTTACAAGTTTATCAGTTTCTCTGGTTTCCTTTTCGCCACAGCCGGTTCTTTCACAAGTTCTTTCTTCAAGGCCTTTTTCATCATAGGTTGCTTCTTTAACAGTTACCCATTCGCCCCAATCGTGACCAAGAGCCTCAATTTCCTCACTTTTTTCATAGCCGCAGCCGTTTTCGCAAGTGATTTTTCGTTCACCTTTTTCAGTACAGGTGGGTTCTTTTACGGTCTCATATTTCAATGCATGAGTATCTGCATCAACTTCGCCATATTCATTTCCGCAAACTTCGCATTTTGCTTTTTCAGCGCAGGTTGCTTTTCCACCTTTGTGGTTGAGCATTGCAATTTCTTCGCCGCTTTCAAGTTTTACTCCGCAGCTTTTGCAGTGAGTATCACCGGTGTAGCCTTTTTCGGTGCATGTTGCTTCTTTTGCATTTTTCACTTCGGTTCCACCAACATGGTTATCTGCATTTTTTGCAGTTTCAGAACCTTTTGCTACAACTGCTCCGCAGCCTTTGCAACAAGTGTCACCTGTATAACCTTTTTCAGCGCAGGTTGCCTCTTTTGCGTTCTTTACTTCAGTTCCGCCGACATGGTTATCTGCATTTTTTGCAGTTTCAGAACCTTTTGCTACAACTGCTCCGCAGCCTTTGCAGTGAGTATCACCGGTATAGCCTTTTTCAGTACAGGTTGCTTCTTTTGCATTTTTCACTTCGGTTCCGCCAACATGATTGTCCGCATTTTTTGCAATTTCGGTACCTTCAGCAATGACAGTTTTGCACTCGTTGCAATAGGTGTCACCGGTATAACCTTTTTCACAGCAGGTTGCTTCTTTCGCGTTGATAATTTTGGTATCGGTATGCTGGCAGGGAACATTAACGGTTACGCCGCCGTTTACAGTTTCAAATGCAACATTGTCCATATTTTTGTCACATACGTCTTCCGGATTATAGGATACCTCCACAGCGCTTTTTCCCCCGATAGCAGTATCTTTTACTTTGAATTTTATTTCAGCAAAAACTCCGTTAGCGGTAGAATCAGATCCGAAAAGCATCCAGTTAAGCTGTACTTTTCCATTAGATTCACTTGTTGCAGGCACTCCGCCGAAATTATTGCTGATTGCAGAAGATTTATATTCAAGCACATCAGTGTCATATTTTACTTCCAATTTCATAGAAGAAACGCCGGGATTGTTTTTAACAGAAACTGTTATAACAATCTCATCTCCGCGTTCAGCCGTTACTTCAGATACAACAATTTGTGGATTAGCTGCAAAAGCTGTTACAGCAAAAATCATACAGCACATACATGCCAAAAGCAAAGAAATTATTTTTTTCATT
This sequence comes from Oscillospiraceae bacterium, assembly GCA_017473745.1. Taxonomy (GTDB): domain Bacteria; phylum Bacillota; class Clostridia; order Oscillospirales; family Ruminococcaceae; genus UMGS1668. Next base: position 3,280 of record JAFUJP010000155.1, on the reverse strand, counting down.
TATATTTTCCTCCTTAATGAATTTCATAATCTAATCCGGAAAGATAGTAGAAAAGTGTCATAACGTCCTTGTTATTTACGTTTCCATCACCATTTATATCAGTTGCTGCTTCAACAACATAATAATCCAATCCAGAAAGATAATAGAATAATGTCATAACATCTTTGTTGTTTACATTTCCATCGCCGTTTATATCACCCGGAATATATTTTACTATTTTAATTTCTCCGTTTTCAGTATGGAAGTTAACATTGTCCAACGCCGCATTAAATATATCTCCGGATTTGTAAGAAACAGAAACTGTTGTGTTTTCAACCTCTGCACTATCTTTTATCTTGAATGTAATTGTTGCAAATTTTTCATCGTTAACATTTGTTCCTGAAATGCTCATAAATGCCCAGTTCAGCAAAATAGGTTTCTTTGCTGTATTTTCAACAACCGTTGCTCCCTGAATACCTTTGTAAGCATCACTAATTGTTGCGCTTACCACTTCCAACACATCAGAATCATAGTCAATACTTAATTTGATTGAAGCAATTCCCGGATTGTTTTTAAGAACAACCGATACTTCAATAGTTTCTCCCGCTCTTCCGGAAACTTCACCAATCATAATTGTCGGAGCGTCTTCTGGGATAACTTCCTTCTGTTTCCATACCGCATAAAGCGTTACGTTTTCATCTTTGGTGTAGCTGTCGCCGGGCTGATACTGAGCGGATGTTGCAGCTTTGGAAGTTGCCCAACCAAGGAACTCATATCCGTCGCGAACGGGTTCTGTGCTGCTGAGTTTGAGCGTTTCGCCCTCGGTCTTTGTCTGCGCAGAAGGCGCCCCTGTACCGCCGTTGGCATCATAAGTAACGGTATAAGTTGCTTTTTCAGGTTCTTCAACGGTTATGCTTCCGTTCGTATATTTCAGCATTTCCGAAGAAGCCATATCAAAGCCTCCGACAACCCACATATCAGAATCAACAGTTGCTTTATAAACCATACCGGGTTCTGCATCTTCCGGAATAGTAAAGGAAATTTTTCCTATCATTCCGTTTTGAGGAAGTTCAGTTACTGTATAACTGAAAACATGGTCTTCTCTTTCATCCCTGTAAGGCTCAATTCCGATTATAATAGAACGCTTTTCCGGATTTTCTTTGTTGTTCGCAATTGTTACCCGAAGTTCAACTTTTTCGCCCGGTTTTCCTTTTACGTTTTCAACGCTGATTTCGGGCATCCAGCCAGGTTCAAAAATTGCAACCAAATCAAGGTTTTCCGTAATGGTATAAGTTTTTTCCGGATGATAACTTTTTCCGTCTTGCGCCATCCAGAACAGGAAGTTCCAGTTTTCGCGTACCGGAATTTCTGTCGGAACGGTAAATTCATCACCTGAAACAATCATATCTTTCGGACCGCCGGTTCCTTTACCCGGATCGAAGGTTACGGTGTATTCTTCTTCAGGTTCTTTAACGATCAAAACACCTGTTTTGGTCTGAACATATTCAAATATTTCAATAACTCCGTTTTCTTCAAATACCGAGAATGTCGTAGGAACGGCGCTTATTGTATAAGAATCACCGTTTTTTGCGGTTTCGGGAATTTTTACATATATCGTTCCGATATTGCCGTTTACAGGAAGCCCTTGTACACCTTCAAAATCTTTATATATTGCATTTCCCGTATCAACAAGAACATATATACTCGTGTTTTCAGAATGCAGATTATTAGTGATATTAACAGGAATTGCAACGGTTTCTCCCGGTGCGCCGCTTGCATTTTCAACGGTTATTACCGGGGTCCATTTTGGTTTCCAGTTTGCCTGCAGATAAAAATAACTATCTACTAACTTTACTTTTTCGCCCGGGTAATATTTTATTCCGTTGTCATCGCTCCAATAAATAAACTCCCAATCTTCATCTTCCGGGGCATTCGATATAATTATTTCATCGCCATATTCATATACTTCGTCCTCCGGCAAAGCACATTCAACCGGCGAATAATAATGCACAACACAGGCAGAATGATTTATTGTGATTATTCCGTCAACGATTTTCGGTTCAACGCTTCCAAAACCGTTTACCCATTTATTCACCTTAATGGTAAATACATAATCCTTTATTTCCGCGTCCTTTATTTTCAGTACAACTGTTGCGAACACACCTGAAAATGCACCGGTTTCGCCATTAACTACTTCATACTTGACATTGTCGCCGTTTACCGATACAACGCCATCCTCCGGGAAGAATGTTTCTATGGATTCTATTTCAAAAGCAGTTTTGTCATACACGAAATCAAAATCGAACGAAAGATTTTCCGTGGCATCATTGTTTTCGATATAAACGCTGAATCCTGTTGTACAGTTCGGAGTACATTCAAAGCTGTCAAGAACAATAGTCGGCGGTTCATTTTCCCAAAGGGCTGTGAAGACAGTATCTTTTGTAACCAGAAAAGAATCTCCGGGCTGATATATTACAGCCACTGCCGCATCCTGTTTATAAACATTGGACTCAAAATAGAATTCAGTTTTATAAATATTTGCTGTTCCGGTTTTTCCGTCCTCTGCTATATAATCCGCGTTGAAATAGTTGTAATTTGAGCCGTTTTTTCCGGGATAGAAAGAACTGCCTTTATCACTACTTTCTATGAGATACAAATAACGCATTTTTGAAGGATTATAGCTTCCGAATGTTTTGGATTCGCTTTTTACATGAGAAATCAGTTCATCCTTATTTTTGCCATATACAAAGGTATAGTCTGAATTGTGCTCATATCCCCAAATATAATATTTGTATCCGGTTTCATAACTTCCGCTGGAAGGCTTTGTTTTTGTCCATTCGCCCTCCGCAGAGTCGGTTGTTTGCCAACCTGTAAAAACATTTCCGGGACATACCGGGATTTCCTCCGGAAGAGTAATATATGTTCCTTCGGGTACTTCCATATAAGGAGTTGAGATATAACCGCCGCCTACGTCAAAATGGACAAGGCAGGTATTTTCAGTTACTTCCACATCGCAGGTGATTTTATAGCCTCCGTCTTTTGTTTCCGCAACAATAACGGTGTTTCCGATTCCTTTAGCTGTAACAAGTCCGGAAGAAGAAACAGTTGCAACAGAAGTATCTCTGCTGGACCAGGTTACCGCTTTGTTTGTCGCATCCTCGGGATATATTTTTATTCCAAGCTGGAAAGTATCTCCTTTTTGGATTTTAATACTGTCGGTAACATGTTTACCTGTTTGTGCGGCTGAAAGCACTTTGCCTTACAGTAACTACACCTTTTCCGAACAGGGAGCTTCGGTTAT
>JAFUJP010000154.1 GCA_017473745.1 Oscillospiraceae bacterium | reverse complement strand
CCCGCCTTGAAAAAGGCGGGATTTTTTATTTATCATTTAAAAATAAATTATTGTTTACTCACCGAGATGCAGAACTTGAATGTAGGGGCGCACCTATGTGTGCGCCCGTTAAAAAGGATTCCCGGAGGGCAGCCTTCCCAGAGGGGAAGGTGGATTTTCGGCAATTTATTGCCGAAAAGACGGATGAGGGATAACCAAGAACGCGGAGCGCAATCATAAAAAGAATCCCCCAGTCACGCCTATCGGCGTGCCAGCCCCCTTTAGGCAAGGGGGCCTTTAAATGCATATAAACAATAATTTATCTTATCAAATATTTATTTTTGACGTTTCCGTCGAAATCTTTCCAGATGAATTCGCCGTGCTCAAAAATCATATAACCGTAGTGGCTGTTTTCTTTCGGAATTGAAACGGAACCGGGGTTCATGAAAACAGCTCCGTCTTTTTCCTCGCATTTCGGGATATGGGTGTGCCCCGAAAGGATGACCGTTCCGCTTTTCACCGCTGGAAAAGCCTTGTGCCCATGAACAGCAAGCATCTCGATTCCGTCGATGCTCAAAAGCGCCTGCTCGCTGAGCACCGGGAACTCCAGCACCATCTGATCGACCTCTGTATCGCAGTTTCCGCGCACGCAAAGGATATTTTCTTTTATGCCGTTGAGCATGGCAATTACCTCTTTCGGCGCATAATCTTTCGGGAGGTCGTTGCGCGGCCCGTGATAGAGTATATCCCCGAGCAGCAAAAGTCTTTCGGCGTGCTCATCTTTGAAAGCTTCAAGCAGTTTTCTGCAATAAAAGGCGCTTCCGTGGATATCGGAAGCAATCATAAGTTTCATATAAACGCTCCTTTTGGGTGGAGAATCTTGTTTTATTCTAAAATGAAGGTTGCCGGAAGAATACCTTCCCCCTTAGGGGGAAGGCTTTAATGTTACATTTCGTTCCAGCCGCGGCTGATGATTTCCGTCTTTGCCTTTGCGGAAGTAAGTTCAACTATGTCTTTTTCAAAAGCAGCGGTTTCTTCGGTTTTAAGGCGTACCGTAACGGCAACGTCCGCGCCGAATTCGCTGTTGACAACAAGTATTCCGCGTTCATTTATAAAATGCTCTATCTTGCCGTAAAGGCCGTAATCACAGCGAACAAGAACGTCGGCACTTTCGGCCATCGTCTTTATTCCGCCGGCGGCAACGGCAATTTTTGCGCCCTCGGTATAGGCGCGAACAAGCCCGCCGACCCCGAGAAGCGTTCCGCCGAAATAGCGGGTCACAACACAGCAAACGTCCACAAGGCCGTTGCCGTTGAGAACGTTGAGCATAGGCACCCCGCCGGTGCCCTGGGGTTCGCCGTCATCGCTGGCGCGCTTTATCTGACCGGCGCGCAGGGAATAAGCATAAACATTATGGGTGGCGTCGCGATGCTTCGTGCGGATCTCGTTTATGAAAGCGATGGCCTCGTCCTCGGTTTCAACCGGGGCAATATATCCTATGAAGCGGGATTTTTTCTCAACAAATTCATCGTTTGCCCGTTTTTTTATGGTTTTATATTCCGCCAAAAGCCCAAAGCACCCCTTTCAGCAATATAATCTCTTTTCGTTCACTTTCCGAAAAATATAAACGGATAGAAAAAAAGCCCGGAATGATACCGGGCTTGGGATTTTGGAATTATTCCATACCAAAACGTTTTTTGAATCTGTCAACACGACCGCCGGTGTCAACGAGTTTCTGACGACCAGTGTAGAAAGGATGGCATTTGGAGCAAACCTCTACGTGGATGTCTTCTTTAGTGGAACCGGTTTCCCAAGTTGCGCCGCAAGCGCAGGTAATGGTGGTGGGTTTGTAATTAGGATGAAGACCTTCTTTCATCTATGTCACCTCTTTCTCTACAGAGCTTATATTACAAGTCCTTTTTTTACATCAGTATTGTTATCATATCACAAACGGCGATAGATTGCAACATTTTTTTGCGGAAAATTTATTCCAAATCGAAAAAATTTACATTTAGAAGCCCAAAAGCGCGGTAACTTCGGCTTTGATCGCTTCGCCTTCGGCTTTTGCGGCTTCAAAATCGGTGGATTTGACGGAATAGTAAATTTTAAGCTTCGGTTCAGTGCCGGAAGGACGGACAATAAAGCTGGAACCGCCCTCGAGAGTGTATTCGATCATGTTGGCATCGGGTTTATAATCCTTTGCAGAAACAACAGCCTTGCCGCATACGCTTTCGGGAGCTTTTTCACGCAGGGAAGCCATGATCCCCGCGATGCGTTTTGCGCCGTCTGCGCCTTCACAATAGAAGTTATCCTGGAAGTCGTGATAATAACCGTATTTTGCCTGAATATCCGCAAGAGCCTCGCCAAGGGTCTTTCCGCGGAGCTTCCAGAAGTTTGCGGCTTCGCAGATAAGAAGGGAAGCATCAACAGCGTCTTTGTCGCGGACATAAGTTCCGGAAAGATAGCCGCAGCTTTCTTCAAAGCCGAAGATAAAGCGTTCGGGCTGTTCGATGGCTTCAAGCTCGGCAATAACCTTGCCGATAAAGCGGAATCCGGTGAAAACGCTTTTCATTTCGATGCCGTGGCCCGCGGCTACTGCATCCGCAAGCTTGGTGGAAACAAGAGAACGAACCGCAACGGGATTTTCGGGCATGGTGCCGTTTTCTTCCCTTGCGCTGGCGATGAAATCAAGAAGAAGCGCGCCCACTTCGTTGCCGGTGAAAAGTCGGAAGCCGTCTTTTTCGCGGGAGGCAATACCGACGCGGTCGGCGTCCGGGTCAGTTGCAAGAACAAGATCCGCACCGCTTGCTTCCGCCTGTTTAAGCGCAAGGGCAAGGGCCTCGCGAAGTTCCGGGTTCGGGAAGGGGCAGGTCGGGAATGCGCCGTCGGGCTTTTCCTGTTCGCGAACCATTTCAATATTGCCAAAGCCCGCGAGAGAAAGTGTGGTCACTACCGGAATGGCGCCCGTTCCGTTGAGAGGGGTATAAACGACGCTGAGAGTGTTTTTTGAATGGTTCTCCCTGTCAACCCCTTCTTTAAGAACTCTTGCGTAAAAACGGCGCCAGAAGCTTTCGGGGATAAGGGTGATTTTCTTTTCGGATACGGCTGAGTCATAATTACAAGTCAGCGCGCCCCGAAGAACGTCGGTTTTGTCGATGACCGCAAGGATCTCTTTTGCGACCTCGGGCGAAATCTGGCAGCCGTCGGCGCCGTAAACCTTGTATCCGTTATATTTTGCGGGGTTATGGCTTGCGGTAACAACTATACCTGCGTCGCAGTATCTTTCGCGTACCGCATAGGAAAGCATCGGAGTGGGTGCCGGTGCATCATAAAGCCAAACTTTAATTCCGTTGGCGACGAGAACACAGGCGGCCTCTTTCGCAAATTTTTCGGAATTATGGCGGGTATCATAGGCGATAGCGACGGAAGCGCCGGATTTTTTTCCGTTAAGATATTCCGCAAGGCCCTGGGTTGCCTGGCGGACGGTGTAGATATTCATTCTGTTGGTTCCGGCGCCGAGAACTCCGCGAAGTCCTGCGGTGCCGAATTCAAGGCTTCTGTAAAAACGGTCGAAGATTTCTTCTTCATTTCCGTTCACTCTGTCAAGGTCGGAAGAAAGTTCTTCGTCGCGAACGTATTCTTTCCATTCAAGATATTTTTCGTTTTCAGTCATTATGTACCCTCCATCATATCAGCGGATAAAGTTTGTTGCTTCTCTTTTTTCGTGTTCGGGAGCTTTTACGCCGGCCTTTTTGCCTGCCTCGATGCATTTAAGAAAATATGCCATATTTTTACCGAGGATCCTCATGCACTGAACGCCCTCTTTATCCTCCTGAACTTCGGAAGCGACGGCCGCATGAACCATGTTCCAGTAATGGGAAGAGATTATGGGCATTTCGGCAATGGCAGGATATTTTATAAGCTGGTCATAGGCCGCGGTGGTTCCGCCCCTTCTTGCGGCGGTGATGACGGCCGCGGGTTTATGGCGGAAGGTTTCGCCGGATGCGGAATAAAAAAGCCTGTCGAGGAAGGAAGTTATTGCGCCCGAAGCACCGGCATAGTGCACCGGTGTTCCGAAAACGAATCCGTCGGCGGATTTTGCACGCTGAGCAAATTCGTTCACGATATCGTTTTTAACGCATTTTCCGTTGCGGGAACAATATCCGCAGCCAAGACAGCCGGATATTGCGTCCGTTCCGAGCCAGACTATAGAGGTTTCGACCCCTTCTGTATTGAGGGCGGTTTCAACTTCTCTTAAAGCGGCATAGGTCGAGCCGTTCTTATGGGGACTTCCGTTTACGAGCAAAACTTTCATAAAGCATCGGTGCTCCTTCTTTTGAACAAAATTATACAAGATAATTATAGACCCAAAGCAAAATAAAAGCAACTTAAAATTAGCGCCCTTTTTCAGCAAAAAAAGTAAAAGAAATTATTGTTTACCTCACCGCGGTAAGGAACATGGTTGTAGGGGCGGACCTATGTGTCCGCCCGTCAAAAAGGATTCCCGAAGGGCAGGCTTCTCCTTGAGGAGAAGCTCCGCCGAAGACGGTGATGAGGTGTTTGTCCGCTAATTTCCGTGTTTGCATAGAAACACCTCATCCGTCATCGCGAAGCGATGCCACCTTCCCCTCAAGGGGAAGGCTTTAAACGCATAAACAATAATTTATCTCTCCATCACAAATTCATCACAAAAATTTTATCGGACAAAATTTTGCCGAAAATCCTTGACGGCGCTTTGTCATATTAATATAATGTATAAACTGTAAATCAATTTTATATTTCACCCGGAGAGGTATATCAATGCACGAATTTCTTCACGTTTTTTTGCACACGCTTGAACACACGGCGTCTTCCCTGCCCTTTCTTTTCGGCGCCTATCTTCTTATAGAATTCATCGAACACCGCCATTCCGAAAAATTTGCCGCCTGGCTCGCAAAATTCGGCAAAGCGGGCGCCGCCATCGGCGCTTTGCTCGGCGTCGTTCCCCAATGCGGCTTTTCGGTCGTTGCGGCGAACCTTTATTCCAACCGCATAATCACCGCCGGAACCCTTCTTGCGGTTTTCATTTCCACCAGCGACGAAGCCATCCCAGTTCTTCTTTCAAACCCGGAAAACGCAGGCAAAATTCTGCCCCTTATCGGTGCAAAGCTTGTTCTTGCAATGGCCGCGGGCTTTATGGTCGACCGCTTCGGAATGTTTTCCATCACCAAGGAAGAGATCGCGGAGGTCGAGGAAGAACATTCCCATTGCCACACCGAAGGCGAACACGGCCTTCTTAAAAGTGCTTTCCTTCACACTTTAAGCACCTTTGCTTTCATTTTTGTTGTGATGTTCGCCCTTGAAGTCTGCATCGAAGCCATCGGCGAAGATGCCTTTGCGCAGTTTATGATGACCGAAAGCTTCTTCCAGCCCATTGTCGCGGGCATTGTCGGCCTTATCCCCAACTGCGCTTCTTCCATCATCATTGCGGAACTTTACGCCGAAGGCGTGCTCAGCTTCGGTTCTGCGGTGGCGGGGCTTTCCGTCGGCGCAGGCACTGGTCTGCTCGTCCTTTTCCGCAACGATGTTGACAAAATCGAATGCGTAAGCCTTACGGGCTTTCTCTTTGCCGTTTCGGTGCTCACCGGAATCGTGCTCCAATTTATAGGTTTATAAAAGAAAAACAACCCGTGCTCATTTTGAGCACGGGTTGTTTTTCTTTATTCTGTGATGCCTGATATATAAAATCTTCCGTAACCGTTTTCTTTTTCAAGGATATACGTTATCTTTTTCACTTTCAAAAGACTTTCCGGTTCAATTCCTTCCGCAAGAACAAGAATTTTGCTCTTGTTCGGGCCTGCAATAAACTCTTCGGGAGTATAGTCTTCGGTGACATAATCAAAAACGTCAGTCCAGACCACCTCGGCATAATATTTCCCGTCTTTTTCTTCAATGGAAACAATCTGAGGAACCGCCGCCGGCGGAGTTGACTCAAAGAAATTCAGAAAAATCCCGGCCGAAGGAACATAAGGGTGGTATCCGTAAAGCTCAATATCCTCCGGATTGTATTCAGCCTTTGTTCCGAAAAGATAATGAAAAATATATTCAACGTCATCGGCGTAGTATGCTTCAATAACTTCAAATCCTGTTTCAGCATAGAAATATTCAAGGGCTTTTGCAACAATATTATCGGCATTTTCCGTTCCGGTGGAATTATAGTGATAACTCATCATTCCCGTTTCGATGAAAGGCGCAAGGCGCACAGCGGAATAGAGCAGATATTCGTTATCGGCTTTTGTGATATCATCAAAATATTCCCGCTCATGGTATCCGGAAATATGATAGCCTTCCGCAAGATAGATTTTTTCGGCAATTTCCATTGCTTCTTCGTGGTCACAGAAATACTGTTTTATGGCCGTATCGGTAAAAAATCCCGGGCCATCCGTGTTCCAGAAGTTGTTTCTGTCCGTGGGCAGCTTTGTTGTATCCGCATCGGGAAATTCCGGAATTTCCACATCCGAAAACTTTACGTACCAGGGTTCTTTTTCTTCTTCCGGTTCGGAATCTTCCGAAACGGAAATTTCATTTTCCGGCGGAATGATATCATTGTTTTGCCCGGCGGGCGGTTCTTTTCCGCAGGATGCCAGCATAAGCGCCGCAAAGAAAATCGCAAGCAGTTTTTTCATATTTCCATCTCCTTTTTAATTTATCTTCCGTTATAATAGTGACATTTTTTGCTTTATTTGTTGCACGGAAAAAATTTTTTCTCCCAATTTTACAAATTCAGAACAAATTCCCTGTAAATAATCGACAAAAACTCTTTTATCAAATAACCGCTTGCAAAAGCCATATATATATGTTAAAATAATCTGTAAACTAATTTTCCCTGCAAGGAGAGATATATAATGTCCGGACATTCCAAATGGAGCACCATTAAACGTAAAAAAGAGGGTATCGACGCGGCCCGCGGCAAAGTTTTTACCAAAATCGGTAAAGAGATCACCGTTGCTGTCCGCGAAGGCGGCCCCGACCCTTCAAATAACAGCAAGCTCCAGGCTCTTATTCTTAAAGCAAAAGCAAACAACGTTCCCAACGACAACATCGAAAGATCCATCAAAAAGGCCGCAGGTCTTGGCGATAAAACCACTTTCGAAGAAATCACCTACGAAGGCTACGGCCCCTGCGGCGTAGCAGTTATCGTTGAAACCCTTACCGATAACCGCAACAGAACCGCCGGCGACGTTCGCAGCTACTTCTCCAAATACGGCGGCAACCTTGGCCAGACCGGTTCCGTTTCTTTCATGTTCGACCGCAAAGGTCTTATCGTTATCGCTGACGAGGATCTTGACGAGGACAAACTTATGGAAGATGTAATGGAAGCAGGCGGCGAGGACTTCAAATATGAAGACGGCGTTGCAGAAATCTATACTGCTCCCAACGATTTCCCCGGCGTTCGCGACGCACTTTATGAAATGGGCTACCGTTTCGAGAGCGCCGACGTTGCCTATATCCCCCAGACCACCACTGCCATCACCGACCCCGACACCGTCGTCAAAATGCAGAAGCTTCTTGCGGCGCTTGAAGATAACGACGACGTCAACAACGTATGGCATTCCTGGGAAATGCCCGAAGAGGACGAAGAAGATTAATTTTAATCAAGATAAAACACCCCGCTCGAATGAGCGGGGTGTTTTGTTATAAAATAGAAAAAATCCAAAGAAAAGCTGCACCAAAAAGAATAAAAGCAATTCCTAAAATCCATTCCCTGTCGGAATAAAACTTTCTTTCATAAGCAAGCCAGGGAAAACCGCGCAAATAAACAATCGGGGCGCTGTTTCGGATATTTCTTTGATGTGTATATGCTACATAATTGAGTTTATATGTTTTGTTATTGACTTCATAAGCATAGGTGTATTCAGTTGCATTGGGAGCATGACCATTTCGTCCGCGGGGATATTCTTTAAATCCTTTTTTCTTAACCAATTTTCCCGGAACAGTAACAAGATTTTTTGGATTCATACTCATTACTGCAAGCAAAATGCAGAACAGCCCGATTAAAAGGCATATTATAGCTAAAATCAAAAAGAAAATCATAACAACCTCTCCTTTATTTGATTTTACCATAAACATAAAACAATATCAACAACGTATGGCATTCATGGGAAATGCCCGAAGAAGAGGGCGAAGACTAATTTTATTAGTGATATTAAAAGACCCGCTCATTCGAGCGGGTCTTTTTTGTTATCCGTAGGGGCGGATACTATCCGCCCGTTTTTTTAACTTTGGAAAAATTAAAAAAGGGAGCAAAGCGCCTCCTTTTTGCATTATTCACCCAACAACTTTAATGGTTGTATCATCGTGGTAGCCAGAGCCGTTTCGATAAGTATCATAAACTGTTACGTTTACACCAAATGCGCTTTGTATTTTTGAAGTAACTTTAACCACATCACCAACATCTAATTTATAAATAGTTTCCCCTAATTCAGAATATTCAGCAACCTCCAATTCCCATCCATTATCTATTTTGATTGAATAATATGTATATAAATTATTGGAATAATTGTTTATTGAGCTAATTTTTCCGGTAAAAGTAATAGAAGCCCGCTGATACAATTTGTTGAATTTTGCAGTGTTGCTATCGTAAAGATCACACAATTCTTTCGCAGTCATTTCAACTACATTACCTTCGTTGTCTGTTATAGTAGCTTTGTTATATTCTGATGCATTATTGGTATTCCCACACCCCGCAAAAGAAAGCACCATAATCATCGCCAAAACCAATGCCAACAATTTTTTCATTTTTCATCCTCCTAAAATAAAAAAGAGCGCAGCCTAAGCTACGCACAAAAAACGCATAGCTCAGTTTGCTGCGACACAAATTCTTCGATACAGACATTACGGTATGCGAAAATAGAGCATGCATTTTTATCAGAAGATAAAAATACACACCGAAATGTCTGAAATATTGAATTTGCGTCGCAACTTTATTATACCACCTAATGCAAAAATAGCAATACCGTAATTTAAAACGGCGGGGGCTCGCCCCCGCCCTACGGTAAACAAATAATAACAAAATCCACTGTAGGGAACGGTCTTGACCGTT
>JAFUJP010000153.1 GCA_017473745.1 Oscillospiraceae bacterium | reverse complement strand
GGGGACCGTCGAAGACGGTGGAGGAGGGATTATGCACGGGCAAAGAAAGGGGGGTAAGTATTAGAAAGAATCCTCTCGCCATTACGTGGCCCTCTCCCCTTTAACAAGGGGCGTTTGCACTCCGCGTTCCTGGTTATATGCCCTCTTGCGGTGCCCAAAATATTCTGCGGCATGGCGCCTTGAATATTTTGACCGCGGCGCCAAAATCATCTCGCTTCATCGCCCACAGAGCGCGCTTCGATGTTTTTGCCCATCCGTCACGCCTGCGGCGTGCCACCTTCGCCTTGGGGAAGGCTTAAAAAAGCACGCCCGCAAAACGGGCGTGCTCGAAAATTTTATTAAAGGATAATGCTTTCACCGGTCATGCTCACGGGTTTCTCGATATTGAGCATTTTGAGCATGGTGGGGGCTATATCCGCAAGAACTCCGTGCTCGCGAAGTTCGCAGGGGTAATTATAGACGATAAAGGGAACGGGATTGGTGCTGTGTGCGGTGAAAGGGGTGCCGTCTTCCGCAAGCATCACATCGGCGTTGCCGTGGTCAGCGGTAATTATGACTGCGCCGCCCAGTTCTTTTACCTTTTCGCAGATTTTTCCGAGGCATTCGTCAACCGCTTCGCAGGCGGCAACGGCCGCTTCAAAAACGCCGGTATGACAGACCATATCGGTGTTTGCATAGTTGAGAATGATTACGTCGTGCTCGTTTCTGTCAAGTTCTTCAAGAAGCTTTTCGGTAACAAGATACGCGCTCATTTCCGGCTGGAGGTCATAGGTGGCAACGTTGGGCGATGCAATAAGATCACGGTCCTCATTCATATAACAGGCTTCAACGCCGCCGTTAAAGAAGAAGGTTACGTGGGCGTATTTTTCCGTTTCCGCAATGCGGAGCTGTTTAAGGCCTTTTCCGGCGATATATTCGCCGAAAGTATCTTTGAGAACGAGAGGCGGAAACGCGACCTTTACGTTTTTAAGGGTTTCGTCATACTGCGCCATGCAGACGTAGCAGACCTTTCTGGCCGTTCTTTCAAAACCGGCAAACTCTTCGTCAACAATGGCACGGGTCATTTCTCTTGCACGGTCCGGGCGGAAGTTTGCAAAGATGACGGAATCGCCGTCCTTTATGCCGGCATCTTTTTCGCAGATGAAGGGAACGATGAATTCATCGGTAACACCTTCGTCATAGCTTTTCTGAACGGCCTCTGCGGCATTTTCTTCATAAGGGGCATCGCCGAGGACGAGAGCCTTATAGTGGCGTTCAACGCGGTCCCAGCGTTTGTCGCGGTCCATGCCGTAATATCTTCCACCGACGGAAGCGATTTTGCCGATACCGGCTTCATCAAGCTTTGCTTCGAGTTTTTCGATATAGCTCTTGCCGGAGGAGGGAGGAACGTCCCTGCCATCCATAAAGCAATGGAGATAAACTTTTTCAAGACCGTTTTTCTTCGCCATATCTATAAGGCCGAAAATATGCTCGAGGTGGCTGTGAACGCCGCCGTCGGAAAGAAGCCCGAGGATATGAAGGGCACTGCCGTTCTTTTTGCAGTTTTCCATGGCGGAAACAAGGGCCTCATTTTCGAAAAAGCTGCCGTCACGAACGGAATTTGTGATGCGCATCAGGGGCTGATAAACAATTCTGCCCGCGCCGATATTGGTATGGCCGACTTCGGAGTTGCCCATCTGGCCCTCGGGCAAACCGACGTCAAGTCCCGAAGCACCGATAATGGTCATGGGGCTTTCGGCTTTGATTTTATCGAGGTTCGGCATTTTTGCGGCGCGGACTGCGTTGCCGTAATCGCTTTCGTTATGGCCGAAACCGTCGAGTATCATTAAAACAAGTGGTTTCATTGAATTCTCCTTATACGGAAGCCGCCGCAACGATTGCCGCAAAATCCGGAGCTTTGAGGGATGCGCCGCCGATAAGACCGCCGTCAACGTCCTCTTTGGAAAGAAGCTCCGCGGCGTTCTTTGCGTTCATGCTGCCGCCGTACTGAATAGTGATGCCGTCGGCTGCTTCTGCGGAATAAAGCTTTGCGATGAGTTCGCGGATGAATTTGCAGGCTTCCTGTGCCTGGTCGGCGGTGGCGGTAACGCCGGTGCCGATTGCCCAGACGGGTTCATAGGCGATGATGATATTTTCGAGTTCCTCTTCGGAAATTCCGCCAAGGGCAACTTTAAGCTGTTTACCGACGATTTCTTCCATAATGCCCCGGTTGCGTTCATCAAGAAGCTCGCCGCAGCAGAGGATGACTTTAAGTCCGCCGTCGATGGCGGCGCGGGTGCGTTTGTTGACGGTTTCGTCGGTTTCACCGAAATACTGTCTTCTTTCGCTGTGGCCGATGATAACGTATTCGGCACCCACTTCCTTGATCATGGAAGCGGGAATCTCGCCGGTGAAAGCACCGCTTGCGGCCCAGTGGCAGTTCTGTGCGCCCACTTTTACGTTGGAACCTTCGGCTGCGTTTACCGCGGTTTCAAGATCGAGGAAGGGAGTGCAGACAACAACGCCGCAGTCTGCATCTTTTACGAGAGGAAGAAGCTCTTCAACAAGGGCCTTTGCCTCCGCGCGGGATTTATTCATTTTCCAGTTGCCGGCGATGATTGCGGCACGTTTGGATTTATTCATAATATGACATCCTTTCGGGATAAAATAGGCTTCTCCTTGAGGAGAAGCTGTCACCGAAGGTGACTGATGAGGTGTAGCCGCATTGCGTAGCAGCGGCGTTAATTAAAAAATGCCCTCTTGGCATTAGCGCCCGTCTGCTGCGGCGTACGCCTTGCATACGGTCGATGCCTGCGCCAAAAACATCTCGCTTTATCGCCCACTGGGCGCGCTTCGATGTTTTTGCCCATCCGCCGCGGCCATACGTCCATGCGGCACCTTCCCCTCAGGGGGAGGCAATGAAACAATTATTTCTCGTTGAGTGCTGCGATGCCGGGGAGTTCAAGACCTTCGAGGAATTCGAGGGATGCGCCGCCGCCGGTGGAGATATGGGTCATTTTGTCAGCAAAGCCGAGTTTGGTTACTGCCGCAACGGAATCGCCGCCGCCGATGATGGAGATGCAGTCGGTTTCTGCAATGGCTTCTGCAACCGCAAAGGTGCCGCCTGCAAAGTTTTTAAATTCAAATACGCCCATGGGTCCGTTCCAGATAACGGTTTTTGCGTTTTTGACTGCTTCTTTGAAGAGCTCGACGGATTTGGGGCCTATATCCATACCCATAAGGCCATCGGGGATGTCTTTGCCTTCAACAGCAACGGGTGCTGCGTTTTCGTCGAATTTATCCGCGGCGATATGGTCAACGGGAAGAAGGAGAGAAACGCCTTTTTCTTTTGCTTTTGCAAGAAGCTCGGAAGCGAGTTCAAGTTTGTCTTCTTCGCAAAGGGAAATTCCGACGCTGTGACCTTCTGCTTTGAGGAAGGTATAAGCCATTGCGCCGCCGACGATAAGGGTATCGACTTTTTCGAGAAGGTTGGTGATAACGCCGATCTTATCGGAAACTTTTGCGCCGCCGAGAACGGCAACGAAAGGTCTTACGGGGTTATCAAGAGCTTTGCCCATGACGTCGATTTCTTTCTGAATAAGGAAGCCGCATACGGCGGGGATATAATCTGCAACACCGGTGGTGGAAGCGTGTGCCCTGTGTGCGGTGCCGAAAGCGTCGTTTACGAAAATTTCAGCAAGGGAAGCGAGTTCTTTTGCAAATTCGGGAGCGTTTTTGGTTTCCTCTTTGTAATAACGGACGTTTTCGAGAAGGGCCACTTCGCCTTCTTTAATGGTTTCGGAAATATTTTTTGCATCTTCGCCGATGACGTCCTTGCTCATTCTGACTTCACATTCGAGAAGTTCGGAAAGTCTTTTTGCAACGGGAGCAAGAGAGAATTCGGGGAGCCACTCGCCCTTCGGGCGGCCGAGATGGGAGCAGAGGATAACCTTTGCGCCGTTTTCTTTAAGATATTTGATGGTGGGAAGAGCGGCAACGATTCTTTTATCGTTGGTGATAACGCCCTCTTTAAGCGGAACGTTGAAGTCGCAGCGAACAAGAACTTTTTTGCCGGCGACGTCGATGTCTTTAACGGACATTTTGTTGGCGGTGTTCATTGGAAAAAACATCCTTTCTATGGATTAATTTAATTAAAAACAATTATATGCGAAGCGAAATTACTTCATATTAAATATATAATAAAACAACGCTTTTTTCAAGGGAAAAACCGCGACTTTGTCATGTTTGCTTATGCCGGAAGTTTTTTATATTATTTAATGTTAAATATTTATAAGAAATACCTTTCGGCATAAAAGCCCGGATTGTGCAAAATAACCCCATAAACCTCCCTTGTCAAAGATGGGTGTCACCGCAGGTGACAGAGAGATTTTTTAAAGCCTTCCCCTGGGGGAAGGTGGCACGCCGCAGGCGTGACGGATGAGGGATAACCAAAAACGCGGAGCGCTTATCATAATTTGACAGGGTTTACGGCGGGGGCAAGCCCCCGCCCTACACTGAAAATGCGATAATCTGCAAGCCGTAGGGAACGGTCTCGACCGTTCCGTTTTTTTGTAATTTATTATGTACCCCCATCTCTTTGACGGCGCAAAGAGACGGCGGTACCCGCCAGAGAAACGCCTTTCTAACCCCTGCTGTCGCTCCCGCGACCGCTGTCCCCTTTCAAAAGGGGACAAAGCGCCCCACCGAACGAACGGAGATTTCTAATCTCCACCGTCGCCGTTCGGAGCCGGCAACGGTTTTCAATATACCACGTTGGCTCGGCTGTGGTGGCTCGCCAATTCACCGTAGGGAACGCCGTCTGCCCCAAGGGCACTTCTTCGCTGCGCTCAGGGCGCTGGCGTTCCGCATATATAAACGGACCGTCGGGGACGACGGTCCCTACAGTCGCTTGGGTGGTACGCTTATAAACAACAATTTACCAAAACAAAACGGCGGGGAAACCCGCCGTTTTGTCACTCTGATTTTCTGTTTTTAAGATAGGTCAAAAAGAATACTGCGCCGGCAACCATGTTGAGTATCCCCACGCCGGAAAAAGCCGCGTATTCAATTCCGCCGGTTATAGCCGTTACAAAATTAAGGAAGGACGCGCACCAGAAAAGAATCGCCGCAATAAGATAACAAAAATTGCTTATGCGTTTCTTTTCAGCCGCTTTTTCCGGCGGGTCATTTTCTTTTTTGAAATATGCCGCTACAAAAATAATTCCGGCAAAAAGATATAGGACGCCGGATATGAGGAACATGACATTCAGTTCGTCAAGGGCAATAAAAAGATTTACCGCAGAAAAAATAAAAAGAATTATCGCCGCTACAAGAAAAAACGAGTTTCTTCTTTCTTCTTTTTTCGTTTCTTTGGCCACCGGAATATCAAAATCGCTTTCGTATTCGTCATGGAGAAGATAATCCGCCGAGACGCCGAAAAGATTGCTTATCTGCAAAAGATTGGGCGAATCCGGCATGGCCGTGCCGGATTCCCAGCGGGAAACCGCCTGGCGCGAAACACCGAGTTTTTCTGCAAGCTCTTCCTGGGAAAATCCGGATTTTCTGCGAAGTGAAAGAAGCTTTTCGCCGAAAGTCATAAAAAGCACCTCCTTGTCTTTACAAGGATATTTTATCAGATAACCCCGGTTGCGGCAATAACATCAAGTTTACAGCGCCGCAATTTTATGTAACATCAACGTTTTTTCTTCTTTCCATCAATAAGAAAGACCATAAAACCGCAAAAAGTGCCTTATTATAGTCTGCTTTTTATAGCCTCCCTATCAGGGGAGGCGGATTTTGACCATAGGTTAAAAATATGTCCATTTGCCGTTAAAGTACGGGACTGTTGTTCCCCGAAGGTCCGCGGAACGCCGGGGACAGCGTTTCCTACAGTAGAAAGGTGAACTTAATCTGCGGGAGCAAATCCCCGCCCTGCAGTTTGCATATTACCGTTTTTTCGGTTTATTGCGTGCGTTTTCAATTTACTTCTGCTCCGCCCCATTCAACCGCCACAAAGCCGGTTCTTTCCGGTGCGGAAAACTCCTGCGGCTCAACTTCAATATATTCATCAAGGCCTTTCCAGGCCATAAATACTCTTATAAGGGTATCCGGCTTCGGATCGATTTCAAGCCTTGCGGAATCGGTATAGGTTTCGCTCTGGAAAGCAATGAGGTTATATTCGTTCTGCTCCATTCTCGGGAGCCAATAGATTATGAATTCGTTGGCCTCTCTTCGGGAAAGGCCGAGCTTTTCGAGGGCGGTTTCAAGAAATTCTGCGGTTTCGCTTCCGGGGATGCAAAAACCTTTCGAAAAATCATATTCGATATCGGAAGAGCCTTCCCAGTAAAGGCAGTAATATTCTTTTCCGCTTTCATCAAAAAGGGTGCCGTCGGGCATGGCGGTGACCTTCCAGCAGCCGTTATATTCCGGATAGGTCGCGGTGAGGGTTCCGGCATAATCGAGGTTCACGGTGACATCGGTTTCTTCTTCGGGATAGAGATAGATGACAGGTTTTTCATCGACTATTTCATCGTATCTTTCGAGTACGGTTATCTTTTTGGCATAATACCATTCCGAAACGTTCTCAAAGCCGATTTCATTATATGGTTCGGCCTTTTCACCGGCTGTGACCCTTACCTTCGAGTTCAAAACCCAGTCCCACTGGTATTTATCCCAGTTATCGCTTTCCATTTCCCGTGGGCTTATTCCGGTTATATCATTCCAGACGAGTTTTGTTTCATCGGTAACGTAAAAGCCGGTTTCTTTTCCGTTTCCGTCGCAAATGACGTAGCAATTTTCTGCGGAAATGTATCCCCAGATATCTCCGGTATATGTTTTTCCGAAGGAACAGCCGGAAACGAAAAGAAGCACTATAATAACAAAAGAAATTATTTTTACGGATTTTTTCATAAAAATTCCTCCCTTCATAATAATAGTACGAAAAAAATCGAAATTTCTTGCAAAGGCACTTAATTTTGCGGCGAGATATCCGATTTTGATGCAAAAAAGGGCTTGCCCCGCCCTGCACAGAAAATGCGATAATCTGCAAACCGTAGGGAACGGTCTCGACCGTTCCGTTTCGCGGAGCGTTTAAAGCCTTCCCCTGGGGGAAGGTGGATTTTTTGACCTTTGGTCAAAAAAGACGGATGAGGGTGAACCCTGTCCCGTCTGCGGTTATCATCT
>JAFUJP010000152.1 GCA_017473745.1 Oscillospiraceae bacterium | reverse complement strand
TTATTGCCGAAAAGACGGATGGGCAAAAACATCGAAGCGCGCCCTGTGGGCGAGGAAGCGAGATGTTTTTGGCGCCGCGGTCAAAATATTCAAGGCGTTATGCCGCAGAATATTTTGGGCACCGCAAGAGGGCATATATCCAAGAACGCGGAGCGCTTATCGAAATTAGACAGGGTTTATCCCTCCTCAGTCGCCTTCGGCGACAGCTCCTCCTCTGAGGAGCTTAATAACATAAAAAATAATTTATCCCACAAAATCCAGCTTTTCAAAATCAATGCCGGAAGAAAATGTCGCGGTGCTGTATGCGAAAAGGATCTGGCCGTATTCCGCGGGATTTACGCCGGAAAGAAGTTCTTTGTTTGCGGCGTTAAGATCAATAAAAGTGACTCTTTCATAATTTGAAATCAAAAAAGGAAGCCAGCTTTTCGCGCTTTCATCGCCGAAAATGAGAATGGAATTCCTCTCGCCCGTGCTTTCGGCAGAGGTCACTTCCATTACGGCAGAAAGCCCGCCGAAAATCATATCGGTTTTATCCTCGAAAAGCTTTTCGTTATAAATAAAAACGCTTTCGGAAACCTGTGTCGTTCCGTTGGTGTTAAAGCGTTCGATAACGAACTTTTTGCTGTCGCCGATATATTCATAAAGGGTTATAAAATCCGGAGAAGCGTATGCCTTGAAAAAATCCGTTGCAAGGCTTCCGTAAAAGCCGTGGGCGGCGTATGCGGCGGAAAAAGAATCCATGGTATTCTGAGTAAGGCCAAGACGGCTGCAGAGCTCGCCGTAAATGTAATATCCGCCGAGGGAGGTGGGAAGGTCTTCGGTGTGATAATAAATATATTCGCCTCTGTGGTCATAAAGGGTCTGATAGATATCCGTTGTGCGGACTTTGCCTTCAAATTCGGCATACATGCGGGCTATCATACTGCGCTGGTTATAAATATTCTCGTTTGCGTAGTTTTCGATTTCCTGCTGAAGAATAACCGCGGAGGTGGGAACAAGCATGAAATAAGGCTTTGTCTGATATTTTTCGGCAAAGCTCAGGATATAGTTTTTTGCGGAAGAAAATGTTCGCGAAGTGGGATTTTCAATATCCCTGAGAAGGCTTCCGCCGCTTCCGATATAGATATCGCCGAAATGGCGTACCCCGGAAAAATAGCGGATTCTGTCCATAAGTTCCGAAAGCTCGTTTCTGAAAGGAATGTTTTGGGATAAGGCGGTTTCAAAATTTTGAAAAACCGCTCCGCCGGAAAGGAACTCCTTCGCCGAGAAAATATTGACTGCGGAAAAAACGCTTACGAAAAGCACCATGGCAATTATAAGAAAAGCTGCTGTTTTTTTCATCGGGGGGAAGCTCCCTCCTTTCGTGTTTTAAATATGTTTTATAAAAGCATAGCGGTTATAAGTGTTAGCAAAACTGCGCTTTCAAAAACCGCAAAGGCGCTGTATAATGCGGGAGCTTTTTTGCTGAGAAAACGGATGAATATGCTGAAAGCGCTTATAAGGAAGAAAGCGCCGGTTAAAAGAACGAACATATTCTGAGAAATGATATAGGATACTTCGTTGGTGATAATCTGCGCCCCGGCGCCGAACATCGCCTTGAAAGTCGGGACTATCGAGCCTATTTCCTCCGCGGAAAAAATGGTCATTGAAAACATGGTAACCGCAAAAGTATATGCCCTTGCAAGAATATGGGGGATATTCGCCAAAAGCTTTTTAAGGAAGAATTCTTCGATAATAATGAATGCGGCGATATAAAGCCCCCAGAAAATATAGTTCATCTTGATGCCGAACCATATTCCGCAAAGCATACATATAAGAACCGTGTTCACAATAAACTGGGGCTTTGAATTTCTGTCGTTGCGAAGAACGTTATAAATATAGTGGCGGAAGAAACCCGTTACGGTCATGTTGAAGCGGTCGAGAAAATCCCCGACGGAAGGGCTTTGGAAGGGAAAATAAAAGTTTTTCGGAAGTTCCATCCCGAAACAGCGCCCAAGGCCCCTTGCCATATCGCAAAATCCCGAAAGATCGAAAAAGATCATCATCGAAAAAACGATCATATCAAGCCATGCGCCCATAACCGAAATTTCATCGGCATTTGCGGCAACAAGCCTTTCGTGTATATCAACAAGCGGAACGGCGAGAATCACATATTTTGCAAGGCCGCGGATAAAGAGATAAAGGCCGCTTCCGGTTTCGGAAAGAGAAAATTTATCCCCTTCGGGGAGTTTTTTGATGCTCGCGGTGCGAACAAGCGGCCCGCGGGAAAGCTTGCCGAAAAAGGCGGTAAAAACCGTAAAATCAGCAAAAGAACGGATATATTCGGCTTCGCCTTTATAAACGTCAACAAAATATCCGATGGAAGTGAAAGAAATCACCATAGCCGCAAAGGGCGCGAATCCGCCCGTAAGCTGGTTGCGGATGGAAAAAGCTATGATCGCCGCAGCATTGAAAGCTATGGCGAAGATAAGAAGGATACGCTTCGTTTTCGGCTTTTCCGATGATCTGAACATTGCTTCCGAAATTCCGTATTGAAGAAGAACGTCAAGGGAAAAAACGGGGAAAAGTTCCGGTTCCGAAAACAAAACAAATGCCGCCGAAATTGCCGCAAGAACGGCGCTTTTGAATTTTTTCGGCGCAAGGTTGAAAATTATAAGCGCCGCCGGAAGAAAGAAATATAAAAACGTAAGGCTGTTTATTGCCATAGCGGCGCCCCCTTTCATTCGTTTTTGATTTTTTCAATTGCTGAAAGAAGTTCATCCCCATCCGTTATTATGGGAAGAATTTCCGCAAGGGAATTTGCCGAAAGCATTTTCGGCAGGTTATAGTATTCGCAAAGCTTTCGCCGAAGTTCGGAAGAACCCGTTCCGCCGGAAAGCCCAAGCTCATAAAGATAGGCTTTTGTAAGGGGCGCTTTGCGTTCGCCGCTTTCGCTTTTCGGGTCGATGCCCGCTTTTTTGAAAGCGTCGAGCAAAACTTCGGTCGTCATGCCCTCGACCCCGATAAGATTTTCTTTTCCCGGGCGGATTTTGCGCTTTTCCTTGCCGAAAACGTCGGGAATAAAAACGTTTTTTATGTTCTCTTTCGGAATCGCGGAGGAAAGATAGTGCCGAAGGCGAAACCCGGCGGAATCCGAATCAGTTACTATTATAATGCCGTTTTTTTCGGCGATGCGGCGGATAAGGTCAAGGCGGTCTTTGTTGTTGTAAATCTGAAAGCCGCCAAGCTCGATTATATTCGCATCAAAAAGCGGTGAAAGCCGGATTTTGTCATATTTGCCTTCGACGATGATGGTTTCTTTTATTTTAATACGATTTTGTGAATTTTCCATGAAGCCTCCGTTATTTTATGGAGAAAAGCTTTGCAACAGCTTCATCAAGGATTATATCCTCGTTTCCGCCGGTGCTTTTCATGCGCTGTTCCGCAGAAAGAAGAACGTCGATACATTCCAAAAGCGCCGCCGCGGAATATCTGCTCTGGGCGGTAAGGGCTCTGTCAATAAGGAACTGGCGGGGTTTGGGGTAGCTTTTGGGGAAATCCTTTGCAATATCGGATTTGCTCTTGCCGGAGGCTCTTGCCGCCTTTGCCCGGAACATATCAATATAGTTCGATGAAAGAATGTTGAGGATAAGGGGAGCTTTTTCGCCCATTTCACGAAGTTCTCCGAGCACCGCAAAAGCACCCTGGCGATCCCTTGCGGCGATTTTTGCCGAAAGGTCGAATATCTTCGCATCCGGTGTTGCACAGGTCATAAGATCGATATCGGCTTTTGTGATGATGCCCTCGCCTTTATATTCGGCGACCTTTCGTGCCTCGTTCATCAAAAGGGCGGAATCACTTCCGCAGCGTTCGACCATATAGGCGCAAAGGTCACGATGGATACTGCAATGATATTTTGAACAGGTTTTTTCAATAATGGAACCAAGCTCCGCGGGGGTCGGCGTTTCGCATTTTATAATGCCTCCGCCGCATTTATCGATAAGCTTTTTAAGGGGTTCGAAACGGCTTTTTTTGCCTGTTGCAGTGGTTTTGCTCTCTTTCTTCGGTTCGGTATCGACGGCGCTGAAAATAAAAACAAGAACCGTTGAACCGCCCATTTCGCAAACTTCCGTTACAAGCTGTTCAAATTTTTTATATTCATTTTCGCCCATGCTCCCGAAAGGGATATCTTCGCAGACGACGCATCTTCTTCCGCCGCCGAAGGTTATTTCAAAGGCCGCATCGGCGATGACATCCGCCGAAACATTGCCCGAAAAGCGGTGGTTATCAAAACCCGTTCCGCCGGCGGTGGTCATATTTACTATTTTGCTGAGGATGGTGCGTTTTCGCTGGTCATCGGCGCCGCCGATAAAATAGCAGGGAAGAGGAACGCCTATGCGAAGATGGCGGCGAACTTCTTCCATATCTTTAAATATCATCTGGCATACCATCCTTTCTTTATGTTTTCTTTATAGGCGAAAAAGCTGATTTCGCCGCTTTCAAGGGTTATAACTTCAGTTGCCCCGCTGAAATATCCGCTTCTATCCCGAAGGATAAGATATTCACAGCGCAAAGCGGGGAAATCTTCCGGAGTAAAGCCGTCGAGGATAATTACATCCGCCCGGCGAAATTCCGGAGCTATATCCATTATATCACATTCTTCGGAAATGTATAGAAGAGAAGTTTCGCCAAAATCAATTCCGAATACACCTTCGGAAATTATGTCCATATATGCGCCGTCAAAAAGCTCGGCTTTGCCGAAAGAAAAAGTTGTTCCGCCTTCATATCTTGCGGCGGCATCAGCAAAAGAGAAAATCGCTTTTTGCGGATTTGCGGAGCGGGCGGCATCAAGTTCCGCCGCGCCGCTTTCGGCACCGATGCTGATTACAGTGTCATATCCGCGGGCAAGTTCAAGGGAATAGCGGTCGCCTATATCAAGCCCCTCGGTTACGAGCACGGAGTTTCCGTCCTTTGAGCACGAAACGGCAATGCCGTGCTCAAGGGCGGCAACTTCTATTTTGGCAACGCCGGAATAGAAAATATGATTCGCCAAAATTCCCGCGCACAAAAGGATAGCCGAAAGGGCAAGGGAACAGGGAATGGGGCGGAAGCTCTTTTTATAAATGGCGGGAACGAGAACGAGCACCGCCGTACCGATCAGCCATACGAATACCCAAAGTTCATCGGCGCTGACATAAGCAAAAGGGATTTCGGCAAAGAATTCGGCGATTTTAAGAAGCGCACCGCTGCAAAGCATCGCAAGAAAAGCGGTTCCGCCGGCAAAAAATCCGAGAAATGGGATAAGCCCGAAAATCACCGTAAGCATACCGAAAACAAGAACATATT
The DNA here is from genome assembly GCA_017473745.1 of Oscillospiraceae bacterium. Classification (GTDB taxonomy): domain Bacteria; phylum Bacillota; class Clostridia; order Oscillospirales; family Ruminococcaceae; genus UMGS1668. Next base: position 3,020 of record JAFUJP010000152.1, on the reverse strand, counting down.
GGGCAAAAAACGCCGCGAAAAGGTTTGCGGGAACGGCCGCAAGAGATATTTCGCCGAAAGTAAGGGCCGAAACGGGCAAAACCGCAAGATAGGCAACGGTGCTTGCGGTGAAAGATTCGATAAAAAATTCAGCGGCGGGCTTGCCGCCGGCATGAAGCTTTTCGGAAATAAATTTTCTGAAAGGCGGCGAAAAAAGTGCGATAGCCCCGCCGGAAAACACCGACATAAGAAATCCGACGTCACAGCCGGCAAGAGGGTCGATAAAAAGAACCGCCGCAACTGCAAGCCCAAGGCTGTCAAGCGATTTCGAGCCGCTGAGCAAAAGCCGCACAAGATAGTGGATTATAAGCATGAAGCCCGAACGCAGCACCGACATCCCAAGGCCGCCGATGAACATATAAGCGGCTACAGCTAAAACGAGCACGACGGTTTCGAGCTTTCGGATCGTTCCGGAACTTTTGCGGTAGAAAAGAAGCTTTTCAAAAAGCCCGATGATGATAACAAGATGCATTCCAGAAATGGCAAGAATATGGCTCATGCCGCTTCTGCGAAAGGCGGTTGTGATGCTGCCGTCAAGCCCGCCGCGATTCCCGATAATAAGTTCTTCCATAAAAGGCGCGTGCCAGCTTATAAAATAACTGTAAATAACCGAGGAAATCTTTTCGCGGATAAAATGAACGTAATATCCGAAGGAGGAATCATCTTTTCCGGTAACTTCGATGGGCGTTTGTGTATAGGCGCGGATGGAAATTCCGGCGGAACGATCCGTAAGGATCTCGCTTATGTCGTCGCCGCCGTAAACATAAAAAGTGACGGAACAGGCGATTTTGTCGTATGGATCAGCGGAATTATCGTCCCACCCGGAAACCTTTACGGTGATATTTTGGGGTGCGCCTTCGATGCCGATATAATCCGTTTCGACGGTATATACCGGGTTCCCGCCTGCGGCGGAAACTTCGGTAACCGTACCGGTAATTTCTGCCGAAAGCCCTTCAAGCCCTTTTGCGGGATAATATTCGGTCGTAAGATTTGCGCCGACAAGACCGAAACCGAGCGCCGCCGCAAGAAAAACAGCACAAAGTTCAGTATGGCGTTTTGATATGATCCTTAAACCGATACCGGTCAGAACGAAAAGAAGGGCGAAAAGGATTATGAAATCCACCCGAAGAAAGCTTGCAGCAAAGGAAGACGCAAGCATTGAAAAACCAAGCGCTGTAAGAAAATAAATCATGCTTTTCATCCTCCTTTTTTCTTTTAATTATGCCAAAATACGCGGCATTTTTCAATACTTTTTAAAACCTTGCCCGGGGATAAGGAGTTTTTTTGGTGATTTGCCGCCCCAAAAAGCGAAACAAAAAAGGATATTTGCATAAGTAAGGGCAAAAAAGGGCGGCCCTTTCGGGACGCCCTTTAAGCTTTACGCCGCTTCCTCAACAGGATTTACGGTGATATCCTTTATCCATTTTCCGCTGCGGAGACGGAAAAAGCTGATAACAATTTTGAAAAGCTCATCAGATTTGAGCATAAGATAGACGAAAGGCGGCGCCCAGCCAAGGATAAGCCCGGTGAATGCGCCAAGGGGTATGGCAACGGTCCAAAGGAAAATAACGTCAACAAACGCGGCCACTTTTGTGTCGCCGCCGCCGCGGAATATTCCGACAACATATTGGACTGACATGGACTGAAGCACAAGAATCACCGCATAAGATACGATGAGGTCATAGGTAAGAGCCTTGGTTTCGGCAGAAACCTCGTAAAAATTGATGACCGGCCCGCGTATAATAAGGAGAATTATTGCGGAAGCAAGCCCCATAACCGCGGAAAGCGCAACAATGGTTTTTGCTTTTTTAAGAATGATATCCCTGCTTTCGCCCATACCGACGGAGTTGCCGATAATAACCGCAGTGGCATTGCCCATGCCGGAAACAACCACCCAAACGCATTGCCAGATGGTGTTGGCTATGCTGTTCGCAGTTACAAATTCGGTGCTTATGTGGCCGATTATCATTGAAAGAACGGAAGTGCCTATGCTCCAGACAGCTTCGTTGAGAACAACCGGGGCGCCCGTTTTGAAAAATGCGCCGAGATAATCTTTTACGGGAACGAAGAAATCTTTTACGGTGTAGTGAATTTTTTTCTCAAAGAACGCAAGATAAATAAGAAGAATAATGAATTCCGTAAAGCGGGCAATGGCTGTTGCAAGGGCGGCACCTTCGATTCCCATAACGGGTGCGCCGAGATTGCCGAAAATCAGAACCCAGTTCAGAGAAACGTTTGCAAAAAGTGAAGAAAGATAGATTATGATCGATATTTTTACTATGTGAGCCGAGCGCAGAACAGATGCCATGGCGTTTGTGACGGAATAAAAAGGATAGGCCCATCCGATTATGCGAAGATAGCTTGCGCCGGCCTCTATGACCGCGGGGTCATCGGAATACCAGCTCATAACCGTTTCGGGTATGCATATTGCAAGAGCCGCCGCGACAACGCTTATTATCGCCGCCAGACGAAGCATGATAGTTATTACCCGCTTCATGGAATATACGTCATCTTTTCCCCAATACTGCGAAGCGAAAACCATGGCGGCGGAAGTTACGCCGAAGGTGATTATCATCAGAATAAAGAAAAGCTGGTTTGCAAGGTTTGCACCCGAAAGTGCGATTTCACCCACTTTTCCGAGCATCAGCGAATCCGCAAGGCTCACAGTGAAAGTAATGAAGTTTTGCGCCGCAATGGGCAGGGTAATCGAAAACAGAAGCTTATAAAAGCTTTTATCTTTTACTAAAAACGACATATTGCCTCCGATAATAATACAAACTAAAAATATATTCTATATGTTTTCCTTGAAAATAGCAAGAGGAAAGATAAATTATTGTTTATATGCATTTAAAGCCTTCCCCTTGAGGGGAAGGTGGCATCGCGGAGCGATGACGGATGAGGTGTTTCTATGCAAACACGGAAATTAGCGGACAAACACCTCATCACCGCCTTCGGCGGAGCTTCTCCTCAAGGAGAAGCCT
>JAFUJP010000151.1 GCA_017473745.1 Oscillospiraceae bacterium | reverse complement strand
CTTTTGCCAGCGCGAGGAAGTTTATGACATAAATCTTGTTGACGACAAACTCACGAAGGAGATGCATCGTAACCTTGGGGCGGGCACATGGGAAGTGAAGCTTCACGGCAACGACCCGGAGGGCACCATGAGGATAACCACCGACAGGGCGCACGTTGTGGTGGAAAGCTACGGAAGTCTTGAAGAAGGTGCGCCGCTTCCGGAGGTTCCGCTTTCGGCGGCGGAGCAGATAGACGCAAAGGCGCAGGAAGCGCTTGACGCTGCCAATTCGGTGAGAGCGGATGCGGATGCGGGAGTTTTTGACGGGGAAAAAGGCGAAGCTTTTACCTATGAGGATTTTACCGAAGAGCAGCTTGCGGCGCTTAAAGGCAAGGATGGTTTTTCGCCTGTTGTTGAGCTTGCGCAGTTTGAAAATACGGCAGAACAAAAATCCGGAATTACGGTGACCGTTCATTACGAGGACGGAAGTTTTTCGGCGGCAACGGTTTATGACGGAGAACCGGGTGCCGACGGTAAAACGGCTTTTGAATATGCGGCGGAAGGCGGATATTCGGGAACGGAGGAAGAATTTTCGAAAAAGCTTGCGGAAGAACCGTTTTTCGGAAACACGGAGGATACCGCACCTACCGAGGTTTTGAATGCGGCAGCCGCGGGCAGGGCGGCGGTCATCAACCATACGGATGAACAGAACGGAGTTTTGTTTTTTACAAATTTTGCCGCTGCGCTTGACGCAAAGATTATCGTATCTTCGGCAGCCTTTGAAAACAGCGGGGCAATTTATAACGCCTTTCTTTTGGGTTCGATTGAAAATGACACATGGACTTTTTCCGTCGTTCAGCTTGCAAGGGGAGAAGTTATCCCCGAGGTTACGGCGGATGACAACGGAAAGATACTTCAGGCCGTTGAAGGAAACTGGAAGGCGGTTGCCGTCGGGGATTCCGCAGTTGCGGAATACGTTGATGAATATATTGCTTCGGCATTGGAGGGTGATTATTGATGGCTAACGCATTGGGAGAGCTTTTTTCGGATATTGCGGAGGCTATCCGAGGAAAAACGGGTGATACGGCGGCGATGAAACCCGCTGAATTCCCGGAAAGGATAAGCGGAATAGAGGCCGGAGGTTCCGGCGAAAATGACTATTCAGCAGTGCATTTTGTCACCTTTATGAGCGAGGACGGAACGACGGAACTTTACAAACGCCCTGTTGCGGACGGGGATGACTGTGCCGACCCTGTTGTTCGCGGGCTTCTTTCTGAACCGACAAAGGAAAGCACGGCGCAATACAGCTATACTCACGTTGGCTGGTCGGCGGAACCGAGCGGCGCGCTTGATGAAAACGTTCTTAAAGCCATAACCGAAGATAAAACCGTTTACGCAAACTTTGCTTCGGTTCTGAGGTATTACACCGTTACCTATTATGACAGCGACGGAACGACAGTTCTTAAAACGGAAAGCCTTGCTTACGGGGCGACGCCGAGCTATGTGCCGACGAAGAGCGACTATGGCTTTGTTGGATGGAACCCAGAGGTTTCGGCGGTGAAAGGCGACACAAGCTATACCGCAGAATGGACCGAGGTCATAACCTTTGCCAACGCAAGCTGGGAACAGATCGCGGAGATTTCTGCTTCGGGTGAAGCTTCGAGCCGTTTTGCCATAGGCGATACAAAGACCATAGCCCTTGATTTTTCGGGCACGGTTGAAAACCTGAAAATCAGTATAATAGGCTTTGACCACGATGACCTTGCGGACGGAAGCGGAAAGGCGGGGATTTCCATTGCGCTTATACAATGCGCTGCGAGTTCCGTATTGGGGACAACGGAAAACAGCACTTACGGCACGGGTTACATCTGGGAAACTTCAAAGACCCGAACACTGCTTAATTCGGGAGCGGTTTACCAAGCTTTGCCTTCTGATTTGAGAAGCGTTATAAAAGCGGTGACAAAAACCTCAAATTCGGGTTACAGCAATGATCATAACGGCGGAAAGTCATACGGAAAGAACGCTTTATATACCACCACCGACAAGGTCTGGATGCTTTCTTCGACGGAGCTTGGGCTTGATAACGCATACAGTTCGAGTTACGTTGCTCTTGGGCAGGGGGAACAATACGAATATTTTACCGGAAGCGCAAAAAGAATGCTTAAAGGTTCGGACGGTACAGAGTACATTTACGCAACGCGCTCGATGATGACGCAGTATGCTCTGAGTTCCATAGGAGTATATACTATCAGCGGAAACGCGAGCTACGGCCGACTTGGCCAATCGTCATCCGGCATCAGCTTATACCCGAGGATATTCGGCTTTTGCGTTTGACCGAAATTTCCGAACAAAAGGCAAAAAGGCATTTAAATGGCTTTAAGAGCAGGCGGAAGAATAATAAAAGCCCTGCCGGGGACGGCGGGGCTTGAAAGGGGAAAACTATGGATTTTGGAAAAGCTATTGAAGCTTTGAAGCAGGGCGAAAAGGTTGCAAGAAGGGGATGGAACGGCAAAGGAATGTTCCTTTGGCTGAAGCCTGCGGCGGAAATTAAGAAAGAGTGGTGCAAGGATCCGATTCTTGCGGAACTTGCGGAAGAAAACGGCGGCACGATTCATGCCCTTGGAACTATCTGTATGTTCACCCACGACAGCAGCGGAAGGAAAGCGATTCTTACCGGGTGGCTTGCAAGCCAGAGCGATATGCTTCTTGAGGATTGGGAAATTGTTCCTTAGACAAAGGAGGGGATAGTATGGCAGACATGAAAAGACTTCATCTGAAGAGGAAGAATCTTTATCTTGAGATGAAGGACGAGGTTGCCAGGAGTGCGATGATTAAGCTTTTAGAGGACAGCGGAGAGATCATCTGCGTTTGTGAGGACAACAGGGATTATTCCTTCACAGATGTTACGGATCTTACCTTGACGGTTCAGCCGGTTCGGTGCCACGGGTTTGTGACATTCGGGACGAAGGGAACTGTTACCGTTGACGGTTATGCGGACAATGACACCGGCGACGACATCAACGATGCCGCAGACGGCGAGACATGGGAATTTTCCGTTTGGGCACACAAGGGAAAGGGCTTTATTACCTGGCATAACAAAGGGGTAATCACATGGGAATGATGGAAGCACGCAGAAGAATGATGGAGGCGGTTTTTCCTGGAAACTATATCTTCAAAGAGGGCAGGGGCCTTCGGGAAGGGCTTTCATACGATTTTTATGAGATCAACGGTGCAGGCGGAACCCTTGACGATAAATCAATCCGCATAACGGGAGGAAACAAAGCCGGATATTTACTTATCGCGAACACAATAGACTGGAAGCTTTGGGCGAATTATTCAAACCCCAGCCCGGACGATTCTTATGTTATTGACAGCGAGAGCCTTGACCTTCGGGAGTATTCGACGCTTTATGTTGAGGCAAAATGCAGATCGAACCTTCAGTATAAGCACATAATAGGGGTTCTTAACGAATTTTACAACGGGGCATCGGGACAGCTGACACGAGCCAGAATTGCCTCTCTGACAGCGGACACTGCGTATTGGTCAGCGGTGGAAGCGTTTTATGACCAGAATGAGGAAAGGCAGGTTTATGCGCTTGACATAAGCGGCGTTGATATCGGCACTGTTGCGATCAAATCGGGAGGAACTGATTCGATGTATAACGAGATCTATAACATCTGGATGGAATAGGAGCAGGAAATGAGAAGATACAACATTAATTTCGGTAAGATCACCGAAGGAAAATTTGAATTTGCGCCGAACCCGCTTGTGATCGGCGGGCGCAATTATTCGACCAATGATACGGAGCTTTTCAGACAGGAGGGATATTATCCGATCAGGTACAGCGAGAGACCGGAAAGAAACGGATATTATTACACCGCCGTTTATGCCCAGGAAGGCGAAACCATTGTTCAGACCTGGGAGGAGCACGTTATTCCTTCGGAAATTGAGGAGGACGGAGCATGAAAGAGATATTGCTTGTAATCCTTGAGCTTACGCTTCCGGTTCTTCTGGGCTATATTATATGGCTTTTGAAGCAGCAGAGGAAAGACAGGAAGAATAACAGCAACGGCACCATGTTTCTTCTGAGGAGAGCTCTTATCGAAGATTACGAAAGATACATAAAGCTTGAATACATCCCGCATTACGCCTATCAGAATTTTCTTGATATGTATAAGGCATATCACGCCCTTGGCGGGAACGGGGTTGTAACAAAGATGCTTGAGGAGATCAACGAACTTCATTTTAACCATAAGGAGGAAAAGAAATGAAAACTAATTGGAAAGACATTGCAGACAGAGCCATCAAGGCATTTGTTGAGGGATTCCTGGGATCCATTGCGGTGAACCTTGGAACCCTTGTGACGGTTGTTGAGGACGATGCAGCTTTCAAGACTGTTGCCGTTTCCATCGGGGTAGGCGCGGTTGCGGCAGGGGTTTCTGCGGCGTGGAACCTTGTTTTCGGCCCTCTTTTTGCCATAGACAGGGAGTGAGATTATGCAGTACCTTAAACTTCCTATCGACAGCTTCAAACCGACGGCGGGTTATAAAAACGCGAAATACAAATCCTCTTGGGGATATTCCCATTACGGGGTTGATTGTGTTTCGGCAAGCGGATCCAGGAACCTTTACGGGCTTGGGGACGGCATCGTTGTTGCCGCGGGGCTTGATGGGCTTAACGGTAAAACGACCGGAAAAGGAAGCGGATGCGGGTTTTGCCTTGTTGTTGTTTATGAGGATTGCTATGACAGAATTTCAAAAGAGAGTTATAATGTGGTTGCAACTTATATGCACATGAAGGCGATGCCTCTTGTCAAAAAAGGGGACAAGGTTACCGGGAAAACCCTTCTCGGATATTACGGAAACACCGGAGCAAACACCACGGGCCCGCACCTTCACATCCAGTTTGACAAGGACACAAAATATCCGCTTTACTGCTGCGGACTTGCGGCGGCAGGACACAACCTTTTGAAAAAGGGAACAGTTGACAGCACGGTTGACCCGGTGAGACTTTTCCACATCGGTAAGGGTCAGAAGGTTACTGCACCGAGTTCCGCATGGTATGACAGATGGGACTTCCTTGGAATCCCGGAGATCCCCACAACTGCCGACAAGATCATCGAGGCGATCAAGGAATCGCCCGTTGTGAAGAAGGTTGTTGAGAAGAGCAAAGGGGTCACGGTAGTGACTTATGATTAAGGTTTTTCGTGGCAACTTTCGTGGCAACTATTTTGGAAAAATAGTTCCGAAAACGGAAAAATCCTTCCGAAATAGGAAAAATTTTTCCCATTCAGAAGGATAAAAAAACGCATAAATAAGCCAAAAAACAAAAAAACCGCTTAATCTTGCGATTAAACGGTCTTTTTTTGTTTGGTCTGAGTGACGGGACTTGAACCCACGGCCTCTACCACCCCAAGGTAGCGCGCTACCAACTGCGCCACACCCAGATGCTGTTTCGTCAGCAAGAGATAGTATAGCACAGTCGGAACAAAAAGGCAAGCATTATTTTCAAATTTTTGCAAAATTTTTATTTTTTCAGAAGATTTGTCAAATCTTTGGTCGCTTTTGCAGGTTTATCGCTCATAATTTCCAAAACCGGGGAGGAAGTGCTTTCGCCGGAAAAATAGCGTCTTGCACAGTTAAGGACCGTTTCGGAGTCACTATTTTCGCACATGGCGTTATAAGCTTCGTCGAAAATATTCATATCGAATTTCTGCGGAGCATCATCCTCGAGTTCGATTTCAAGCAGGTGGATTTTCTCCTGAATTTCTGGGGATTCGCCGCCCCAGTCGAATTGATAAAGCGCCATACTGTTTTCAAGATCATCGTAAAAATAATTGCATTTCAGGCGGCTGCAGCAATGGGGGAATTCGGTTTTGCGTATAAATTCAAAAGCGCCTTCCACGGCCCATTTGCAGTAATCGGACCATTCCCAGAAATTGAATTTGCCTAAAACAGCACGAAGGTATTTTCCATTAAGTATCATCGAATAATAGCAATCCTCGCTTTTTTCGAGCGCCTGAACAAAAGGAAGGGCAAGCTCGCGAAGATTTTGAAAGTCCGGATTCATATCGTCGCCAAGGCGAAGAGTTTCGCTTATGTGATAAACTTTCATTTTTCTTTTTCTCCCAGGATGATTTCAAAATAATTATAGTTTAGAACCGCTTTTGAAAAAGCGATTCGATTTTTGACTATGTTGTTTATATGTTCGATATATTCATCCGTAACTTCGGTGCCTTCTTCGGACGGAATGAATTTTTTAGTGGTAAAATTATAATAGCCGTATTTTGTTTTCCAGTTGTATTCCGGCCAGATGGCAATGCGTTCCGCATCGGAAAAAATATCCTGCCCTGCAAGAAGCCTTGAATCATAGGGAACACCGAAAAGATTGCAGAGAGTGGGGAGTATATCAAGAGAATACGTCGGTTCGCTTATCTCAACAGCCGTGTCGGAATATTCATTTTCGAGACATCCGGACCATATAATAAGTGCGTTGTGATCCCGTTCCATATTATTTGTAACGGGGTAGCCGTAAAGTTCGGCAAGATAATCCTCCTCATTGCCCCAGGCTTCGCCTTTTTCAAGAGCATAGGGATAATGATCGGAAGAAATAACGATTACGGTATCATCGGCAATGCCTGCTTTTTCGAGTTCTTCCACAAGATACGCCATGGCGAATTCAAATTCAAGGTTTGCCGCGATATAGGATTTCACCGTTGTTGAATAGTCGAGATCTTTGACGTAATCATAGTTTTTTGAAGCCATCGGCTGGTTGAAATCAGTATAAAAACCATGTCCGCTGACGCTCATGTAATATATCGAAAAAGGTTCTTTTGAAATATAATCGGGAAGAGTGCCCTCAATCATTTCAAGGTCGCTTGCTGGCCATACATTAGGTTTTGTTACTTTGTTTTCAAGCCCGTTGCCAAAACCTTCGTATGTTTCATAGCCAAGTTTTGTATGGGTAAGATGGCGGCTGTAATAATCATAGGTCCCGTTGTGGTAGGATGCGGAAAAATAACCTTTATCCATAAGAAGATTTCCTATGGTAAAATCCGTGTTGCCATCAACAAGTTTAAGCAGGCTGCTTACGCCGGAAGTGGGAACAAGCCCGGTGAATATTGAATATTCACCGGTGGAGGTGCTTCCGCCCCAGGTTGGCTGATAATAATCGCTGAAAACAAATCCATTGTTTGCAAGGCGATAAAGGGTAGGGGTAAGCTCGGGGTCGATGACCTCCGCAGAAAATGATTCCGCGGCAATAAGAATAAGGTTCTTTCCTTCAAAAAGTCCGGTATATTCGTTCTGTTTGGTGCCGGAAAGGCTTGAAATATAATTGTGTACGTTGAGAAGTGAAGGATCGGTGGTTTCTGCAATAATACTCTCAAAATCAATATCAAGAATGTTATAACCGTATTCGGCAGGGAGTTCCTCTTCGGCGGAAGAATCTGTTTCGGAAGAGTTATCGGTTTCACCTGGGGAGATGGGTTCGGCAGGAAAAATCGGTTCTTCGATAACAAATTTTTCCGCAGCCGGGTTGCCGAGATATTCGTATTGGATGTCGAGGCGAGTTCCGGTCATAAGACCGAAGGAGCTTACGGCATTGTCAAAATTATAAGCATCACGATAAACCCCGAGCATTGCGGGATCGCTGCGAACGGTTTTTGCTCCGGCGATAGAAAAGACAAATAAAAGCAAAGCCATGGCGATGAGCACGGATGATTTCGTTTGAGCACCGATTTTGTATTCGAATTTTACTGTAATCAGCAAAATAAAAACGATAAAAGGCAAAAACATCGCAATAATAGCCCAAAAACCACCGGTAACAGCCTGTAAAAACGCGTCGGAAAAATCCGTGAGCACGCCGCCGGTGCCTTGCAGAATGGATTCAACGGTCATAAAAACCTGATAACTTCCGCGAACGAAAGCCTCAACGGTAAAGTAAAGGCAAAGAAGAAACAAAATAACCGAGGCGATGATTTTTCGTAATTTCCCGTTGTCAAAGAAAAGCGGAATGACCCCGAAAAGAAACCCGAATCCCGCAGAAAAAAGAATGGTCGGCCAAAAGAACTGCATTAAGTCTATCCCGCATTTTATGCGAAGCGCCGCTTCAAGATAAAATACAGCAAAGGGCATATATAAAACGGAAACGGCATCAAGAGCCTTTTCTTTAAGTGATGATTTTTTTATTTCTTCAGACATCTTTTTTTCCTTCCAAAAGTATAAATCTGGTGTAAATTATATCACGAAAAAAGAAGAAATAAAGTATTTTAATAAAAGTTTAAGAAATATATGCCGAAAAAAGACTGTAATGATAAAACACTTTACAGGCATGGCAAATAAACAAAAAATCCCCAAAAACGGCTTGTTTAAGGGGATTTTAAGCTTGGAGCTAGTGACGTGACTCGAACACGCGACCTGCTGATTACGAATCAGCTGCACTACCTGCTGTGCTACACTAGCAAAAAATATTTTATCGACTTATGATATTATATATTAACTTGCCCTTTCAGTCAAGAAGATTTTTATTTGCAAATTTTCAGAAAATTTATAAAATATAAGTGGACTTTATTTTTTTCTATGCTATAATATTTCAGACATTATTATGAAAGGAGAAAAAGCTTTCTATGCTGAAAAGAAAAAATGCAATAGTACGCACAAAAAAATACGGAAAGCTTGTTCGCCTTTCTTTGATTTTTGCCGTTGTGGCAATAATTGCCGGCATTGCCGCCTATGGCTGGCAGGAATATGAAGAGAAAAAATACCCAGAAGGCACCGAAATGGATTACAGCCTTCCCAACGCGTTTTTAAGCTTTGCAAGGCTTATTTCGGATTTTATGACACAGAACGCCGAAGAGGAACAGCTTTCGGATAGTGAACAGAAAGAACCGGAAGATGAAGAAGATAATATCATCGTTGTGGGCGACGATACGGGAGATACCTCCATCGGAACTTCTTCGGAAGAAGAGCAGGAACCTGAAATCCGGGGAGGGATCGTTGAAGAAAGCGATAACGAAGGATATTATTCTTTCAACGATTCGCTTTTCGTAGGCGATTACTTTGTTTCGCAGGCGCAGAACCTTAAATTTTTTGAATATACGGATTATGCCTGTGTAACGGGGCTTGATATGAACACGGTGCTCACAAAAAAGGTGCTCAAAAATGAAGAGGGAGAAATGCTTACCCTTGCGGATTATGTTGCGGAAGTCAAAAACCCGAGAGCAATATACATTATGTTTTCCGCCGAAAGCATTTCCTGGATGGATTGCCCGACTTTTGTAAAGAAATACACCGCTTTTGTTGATATGATAATAGAAGCCCACCCCGAAGCACATATTTATATTCAGCCGATATTTCCTATAAATGAGGAAAAGGCTTCAAAACGCGGATATTCAGTGACAAACGAAAAAATTGATGAGATAAACGGATATATTTATTCCATCGCGGAAGAAAGAAGCCTTTGGATGCTCGATATGGCGGATATTTTTACCGGGAAGAAAGAAACTGAACTTCCTGCGGAGCTTACAACAAACGGAATCCGTTTTGAAAAAGCAACATACGAAATCTGGGCAGATTACATAGTAACGCATAAAGCGCATTGATAAAAACGGCGGAAAAACCGCCGTTTTTTTAATACCGACTTTTTTGAGCACGCAAAATCGGGAAGGCGTGCTCAAAATGAAGTAAAATTGAAATCGACAGGAGGGAATATAATGGATTGGATAACAGGAATGAAAAATGCCATTGATTATATCGAGGATAATATAACCGAAGAACTTGATTATGAAGAAATAGCCGGCAGATGCTATTCTTCAAGCTATAATTTTCAGCGTATTTTTGGTATCCTTTGCGGGTGCACCCTCGGCGAATACATTCGTAACAGAAGGCTTTCTCTTGCAGGTGCGGAACTTGCTCTCGGGAAGATAAAAGTTATTGATGCCGCGCTGAAATACGGTTATGAAAGCCCTGACAGCTTTGCAAAGGCATTCCACAAATTCCATGGCATTTTGCCTTCGCAGGCGCGCGGCAATGGCGAAATGCTCCGTTCCTATTCCCGTCTGCACATAAAATTTACTTTGGAAGGCGGCGAAACCATGAATTATAAAATCGAAGAAAAGGCAGAAATGCTTCTTACCGGTTTCAAAAAAAGATTTGAGGGTCACCCCAATGACAGAAACAGACAGGACCACAATTTTGCTGTTTCCACAAGGCTTAACCAGCTTTTGCTTCACGGCGAAGCAAGAGATTGCGAAACCACCTATGAGGTACTCACAAATTTTGATAAAGAAGGCTATGATTTTTACATAGCATCAAAGATGGATCCACTTGAGCACGAGGATTTTCCGGATGACATAGGGCCGGAACTATATTCGCATTTCGAGGATATTGTTATCCCGGCGGGAACGTATCTAATCTGTGAAACCGAAAGATGCAAATATCCATGCGACAACGTTGAGGAACTTCGTAAAAAAGCAGTAAGCGAACTTCTTCCTTCACTTGGCTATGAACTTCGGGAAGCACCCGAAGTTGGGATTATCCACTGGTTTTATGAGTATCAGAATGAGGAACTGAATAGCTCAAGATATTACGAACTCTGTCTGCCGGTTGTGAAGAAATAAAGGTCTTGTAAAAAGTATTTACTTTCTCGAAAGAGGAGGAACAATAAAAAATCCCGCCGGAAGGCGGGATTTTTTATTGTATTCCGTTTTTATCAATAATTACTTTTCCGATTCCAAATACCTTGGAACCTTTTTCGACTATGGTTAATTTCCTTTCGAATAAACCGATTTTCGAAACAATAATTTCGTTACCGTCAAGAAGAGGGTGAATTTCTTCAAAAGCGCAGTCGCTTGGGATGTGAAAGTGGGTTTTGCCATACTTGCCGCAGTTTATTTCAACATACCATTCGCATAATGGCCCATCGCAAAAAGCTTTTATCTCAAAATACTTATTTAAATGGATTCCTATACCGTTTTTGAGGTGTTCAACAGAATATTTATTTCCATATAAAGCGCTTATGGTATCAAAGAATTCAAGACAAATTTTTTCTGCATTTTTAGAATAATCATTCATAAATTATATATCTCCATAGGGTGCGCCACTGCAAAAATTTATTATTAATTTAATCATAAACTTTTAACTGTCAATTTTCAATACTCAATTAAAAAAATCCCGCCGGAAGGCGGGATTTTTTATGGTATTTTGAATTAGTAGTTCTTTGCCTGGATTTCGAAATATGCCTGAGGATGTGCACAGACGGGGCATACAACGGGTGCGGATTCGCCAACGTGGATGTGGCCGCAGTTTGCGCATTTCCAGATAACGATGGAACCTTTCTGGAAGACTTCGCCGTTTTTGACGTTTGCAAGAAGTGCGCGATATCTTTCTTCGTGCTCGGCTTCAACTTTGGCAACGCCTTCGAAGCGAAGAGCGATTTCCTCAAAGCCTTCTTCACGAGCTTCTTTTGCGAAGGTTGCGTACATATCGGTCCATTCATAGTTTTCGCCTTCTGCTGCTGCAAGAAGGTTTTCAGCAGTGGTGCCGATGCCGCCGAGGTATTTGAACCAAAGTTTTGCGTGTTCTTTCTCGTTATCAGCAGTTTCGAGGAAGAGTCTTGCGATCTGTTCATAACCTTCTTTTTTTGCTTTGCTTGCAAAATAGGTGTATTTGCATCTTGCCTGGGATTCACCTGCAAATGCGGTCATAAGATTCTGTTCGGTTTTAGAGCCTTTGAGTTCCATAGTTTTTTCTCCTTTTTCGGTTGTATTGTTATTTTGAGCCTGAAGGGGTACAAATTCAGCGGCGCCGTGTTTGCAAAGCGGGCATACGAAATCGGGCGGAAGTTCTTCGCCTTCATAAATATATCCGCAAATAGGGCAGCGCCAGCCCTTTTTCTCTTTCGGGGGTTGGGGTTTCGGTTTGACTTTGCTTTGATAATAGCTGTAAGTCATGGAATCCTCGGAAGAGAGTATTTCTGCTTCGGTTACGTCGGCAATAAACATAGTGTGGGTACCAAGGTCAACTTCTTCGGCAACTTTGCCGGAAACGAAAGCGTTGGTGTTTTCGGTAAGGCGAAGAACACCGTTTTCGCCGCGTTTTGTTTTAACTTCGGCAAATTTATCAGCATCTTTTCCGCTTCTGAAACCAAAATTCTGGAATACGCTGAAAGGTGCGGATGTCGAAAGCATGGAAACAGTGAAGTTACCCGTGCGTTTGATCATGTCATGGGTAAGGTTGAGCTTGTTAACGGTAACGCTAACACGAAGGGGAGTATCAGTAACCTGTGAAAAGGTATTGATGATACAGCCGTTGTCTTTTCCGCCTTCGCTGGCGGAAACAACATAGAGACCATAGGAAATTTTAAAAAGAGCCTTGATATCCATATTATAATCTCCCTTTGTTAAATTTTCAATCTTATTTTTTGAAAATACAGTCGGAACAAAGCCCGCTGAAAACAAGACGATAGCCGCCGATGGCAAATCCGCTTTCTTCTTTTATGCGTGTTTCGATTCCGTCAAGTTCGGGAACCGAAACATCACAAACTTTTCCGCATTTATTGCATTTAAGATGGTGATGAACGCAAAGAGTGGTATCGAATCTATCGGCCCCGCCGGGAATCTGAAGATGAAGGATTTCGCCTTCTTCGGATATGCGTTTCAGGATTCGATAAACAGTCGCCTTGCTTATGGAAGGGAATTCGGAATGAACACATTCATAAACCTCATCCGCAGTCGGATGATCAAGAGCCATCAGCGCATTCATTATCGCCGTTTTCTGAATGGTATTTTTCACTTAATCACTTCCTAAATAAGAATTGTTTGCAATTAATATTTTATCAAATAATTCGAAAAAGTCAATACTATTTTAGAAAAATCTTTTGATTTTTAATCGTTTTTTAAAGGCCAAAGCCTTCCTTTTTAATTTATATTATTTACCAATAATATTAGTCAGGCAAAAAGCCAAAATAATGTTGCAAACGCAAATAAACAAAGGAGTGTAAAAAAACAATGGCTAATAAGCAGGCTAAAAAAGCTCTTGAAAGCTTTAAACAGGAAGCTGCAAACGAAGTAGGCGTAAACCTTAAACAGGGTTATAACGGCGATCTCACTTCCCGTCAGGCAGGTTCCATCGGCGGCCAGATGGTCAAAAAAATGATCGAATCTTACGAAAACGGCATGAAATAAGCAAATATCCCATTGAAAGAAAGGCGAAGCAAAAAAGCTTCGCTTTTCTTTTTGTGAACAAATATTGAATATTGTATATTTTTATTGACGAATGACATATTGTCATGTTATTATCATGACAATATGTCACTTTTATAGGAGGAAGCCATGCCGAGCCAGACTTTCAATAACCTTGCGGAAGAGAAAAAACAGCGCATTTTCGGCGCCATCTATACCGAACTTCAGCGGGTGCCTTTTCCGGAAATGTCAATAAATCAGGTGATAAAAAACGCAGATATTCCACGGGGAAGCTTTTATCAGTATTTTGAAAACAAAGACGATGCGTTTGATTATTTCATAACCGAAAGTTCTAAAAAAATCAAGGAATGTGTTATCACGAGAGTTTCGGAGATGCATGGAGATATTTTTGAAATTGCCGAAAGTATTTTTGAAGAAATGTCAAAAGCCGCCAAAGAACAAAGCAAACTTGGGATCATTCATCACGTAATGCCATACGTTGATATAAAAAAGCTTGACCCTTTCTCAAATTATATTGCCAATATGGACAGCGGAAAAAGACTGAGGCTTTGCAGCACTCTCGGAATAGGGAAGCTTAATATAAAAAGCGAAGAAGAACTTACCGATATACTCGGAATAATCGAAGCACTTTTTCAAAGTGCGCTGCCCCAGATTCTTTCCGGAGCCGGGGATATAGGAGAAATAACCGAAAAATTCAAACGAAGACTGAATATAATCAAAAAAGCCACGGTAAGGGAGGATATTTGAGATGTTTTCAAAATTCAGCGTAAAAAAACCATATACCGTTTTTGTCGGTATCATAGCGGTTTTGGTGCTCGGTGTAGTATCGTTTCTCAACCTTACGCCCGACCTTCTTCCGAATATAGATTTTCCTTATGTTATCATAACGACGACATACGCGGGTGCCTCTCCCGAAGAGGTCGAAGAAACCGTAACCAAACCCATAGAGCAAAGCATGGCAAGGCTTGATAACATCAACAGCATCTCATCGACCTCGGCGGAAAACTATTCGATGGTAATGCTCGAATTCACAGACGGAACGGATCTTGCCACGGCTTCTATTGATATAACAAACGCCATCGGTCAGCTTGAATCCGGCTGGGACGACATGGTCGGAACGCCTATAATCCTTAAAATTAACCCGAATATGCTTGCAACGGCAGTTGTAGCTGTAAGCGT
>JAFUJP010000150.1 GCA_017473745.1 Oscillospiraceae bacterium | reverse complement strand
CGGTTGTCTGAATATGGGCAAGAGGATTTGCCGGGTTTTTGAACTGTGCGGGCATGAAAGAGCCCGGATTTTTTTCGAGAAGCTCCTTTGCTTTTGCAATGCATCCGGTCATTCCAAGGGTGCCTTCAACAAGGATAAGTTCCGCGCCGAGGGCTTTGAGCACCGCCCTGCGCTCGATGCTCATGGTATCGGGCATTATGATGATGCAGCGGTATCCGCGTTCCGCCGCAACCGCCGCAAGGCCTATTCCCGTGTTGCCGCTGGTGGGCTCTATTATAAGAGAATTTGGCTTGAGCACGCCGCTTTTTTCTGCTTCATCTATCATTGAGCACGCAACTCTATCCTTGATGCTTCCGCC
Source organism: Oscillospiraceae bacterium (assembly GCA_017473745.1). Taxonomy (GTDB): domain Bacteria; phylum Bacillota; class Clostridia; order Oscillospirales; family Ruminococcaceae; genus UMGS1668. The sequence goes on along the minus strand of JAFUJP010000150.1, from coordinate 24,558 downwards.
TGGATTAAGCCCTTCGAGCTTTGCGAAAATTCTTGCTTCAAGCTTTTCTTCCTCTTCAATTCTGCAAAGCTCAAGCATCGGTGTGTTGCCGATAAGCTCGCTGAAATTTTTTGCGATTTTCATATAAAAATCTCTCCTTAAAACGAGTGTGGGGAACGCTGTTCACAGCGTTCCGAAACAAACGGACCGTCGGGGACGACGGTCCCCACAGAAGAATGGTTGATATTTCTATGCGGATATTATACTCATTTTTGGCGCTTTCCGCAATTACTATTTGACAAAGCACTATATTTTTATTATTATATTATATGTAAAAGTTCGCCTATGAAGGAGGAGCCAAGAAATCTATGAATCTTGCAAAGTATCTTGATATCGCGCCGGAGGTAAAAGCCGCCCTTGAAAGCGGAAAACCCGTCGTCGCACTGGAATCCACTATCATCAGCCACGGTATGCCCTATCCCCAGAACGTTCAGACCGCAAGGAACGTTGAAACCATCATCCGTTCCGAGGGCGCCGTTCCCGCAACTATCGCAATCATCGGCGGAAAGTTCAAAGTCGGACTTTCCAACGAAGAAATAGAATATTTCGGCAAAAAAGGCCAGAAAATTACCAAAGCCAGCCGCCGTGATCTTCCTGTCCTTGCCGCAAAAGGCATGGACGGCGCAACCACCGTTGCTTCCACCATGATCATTGCTGCTATGGCCGGAGTGAAGATTTTTGCAACCGGCGGTATCGGCGGCGTTCACCGCGGCGCCGAAACCACCATGGATATTTCCGCCGACCTTGACGAACTCGGAAGAACCGACGTTATGGTCGTTTGCGCCGGCGCAAAATCCATTCTCGATATCGGCCTTACCCTCGAATATCTTGAAACCAAGGGCGTTCCGGTAATCGGTTACGGCACAAACGAGCTCCCTGCTTTTTATTGCAGAGAAAGCGGCTTTGAGGTCGATTACCGCATTGATACCCCCGAAGAACTTGCCGCGGCATTCAAGGCAAAACTCGATTGCGGAATCCACGGCGGTATGCTCGTCGGAAACCCCATCCCGAAAGAATATGCCCTTTCCAAAGGCATGGCCGACAGAGCCATCGAAATCGCCGTAAAAAAAGCCGATGAAAACGGCATAAAAGGAAAGGAACTCACTCCCTTCCTTCTCACCCTCGTAAAAGAAATGACCGGCGGAATGAGCCTTGACGCAAACATCGAGCTTGTTTACAACAACGCAAGGGTTGCCGCAAAAACCGCCGTTGCCCTTGCTGCTATGGAAGAACCGGAAGAAGCCGAAGCCGGCCTTGACGAGCTTCGCGCAGAAATTGCCGATGACACCGCGGAATGCATCAAAACCGAGCTTGCATCCTTCCGCGGCGAGATGGAGACCCTTATTGCACAGCGCGTTGCCGCCGTTCAGCAGATGGCTCCCAATCCTTATATGAACCCCTATATGAATCCCTATGCAATGCCCCAGCAGCAGATGCAGTATCAGCAAAACCCCCAGCAAATGCCCCAGTATCAGCAAAACCCCTATGCGATGCCCCAGCAGATGCAGTTCCAGCAGAACCCTTACGCAATGCCCCAGCAGCCCATACAGCAGCCCGCACCGGCTCCTGCTCCTGCCCCGGCACCCTATGTTAACCCCTATAAACCCGTAAGACCCGAACCGGTTCCCGAACCCCAGCCGGAACCCGCACCTGCACCGAACCCCTATAAATCCGTTCCGGATGAAGAATGGGTGAACCCCTTTGCACCCAAGCGCAACAAAACCCCGGAACCCGTTGTTGAAGAAGAACCTGTTGTTGAAGATGTCGCTGAGGATACTGTAGGGAACGTCGCCCTCGACGTTCCGTCCGTGATCGAAGAAACCCTTGAGGACGTTATCGATGAAACCGCAGGGAACGGTCCTGACAGTTTCGCTTCTGAAGAAGCAGATGAAGTGACTGAAGAAGCAGCTCCCGAAGAAGAGCCCGCTGAAGAAACCGCCCCGGAAGTTCCTGCTGAGGAACCCGCCGAGGAAGAAGAGGAAGAATACACCGTTACCGAATACGTTCCTCCGGTACGCGAAGAAAAACGCAAACCCGAAAATATGCAAAAGCCCGAAATGGACGGCGAGGGCATGACCTCCTATGATCCGGAATTCTATCGCAAACGCGCCGAAGAACGCAAACAGCGCATTGCCGAAGCCGCCGGCGAAGCCAAACACAAAGAGGAAGCCAAAGCCGCCGAACCGGAATACATCGACTGCAAAGGTCCGCTTGAATTCACCGGTGAACATCCCTGGGCTTGGAAATGCACCCGCTGCGGCCAGCTTTTCCAGAAACACGAAATTCCGCATAAATGCGTAAAAACTGACTGATTTTTTTGAAATATTGCCGGCGGAGGGACTTTTTTGACAAAGGTCCCTCCGCTTGTGAGTTAAACGGAGGCGGAAAATGCGGCTTTTTACGGCAATTTGCCCCGATGAAGAAATAAAAAACGCCCTTTTTGCCGCGGAAAATGAGGCGGCAAAATCCGCCGCAGGCAGATTTTCTCTTAAAGAAAATCTGCATCTTACCCTTGTTTTCATCGGTGAAACCGAACGTTGTGAAGACGCGAAAAATGCGATTTCGCAAATCGAATTCCCCGCATTTGATATAAAAACAAGCGGGATAGGTACCTTTGAAAAAGGGATCTTCTTTGCGGAGATAGAGAAAAACGAAAAGCTTTCTCTTTTGCAGAAAACCGTTGCCGAAAAGCTTGAAGCTGCCGGCTTTGAATTTGAAGAAAGGGAATATATTCCCCATATAACCCTTGCGAGAAAGTTCGCGGAATCCGAAAACTTTAACGGGGCCGCTGTTATAAAAAAACTGCCGGAAAAACCTTTCCGCGCAGAAAAAATAAGCCTTATGAAATCGGAAAACACCGAAGGAATCCTTCGCTATACCGAAATTTATTCAAAAGAACTTTACTGAAAGAAGGAGAGGCAGAATGGAAGAAACCTTTACCGCGGGAATAAGACCCGGCGGCCTTACCGAAGGAAGAGAAATAAGAATACTCATTTGCCACATCCTTTCGGAACTCGGCGAACCCATGAGCTTTGACGAGATGACCGAAGCCATCCTTGCGGACGGAACGGCGAACTATTTTGAATTTGCCGATGCCCTTGCGGAGCTTAAAGAAACGGATTGCGTTATCGCTTTCAAAACAGATTCCGGCATAAACGAATACACCGTTACCGATACCGGAAGAGCCGCCGCAAGAACCCTCGAGGGGGATCTTCCCCTTTCGGTAAGGGAAAAATCTGTTCAGAGCGCAAAGAATATTATCCAGCGCCGCCGCATAGAAAAAGAAAACCTTGTTTCAATAACAAAAACCGAAGACGGATATATGATACATATTCGTGTTACCGATATCGGTACGGATCTTATGGATCTTTCGCTTTTTATGCCCACAAGGGAACAGGCCCTTGCGGTTAAAGAAAGATTCCTCGGTGACCCGGCGGGAACCTATATGGGCGTTCTTGAAACCCTTGCGGGGAAATTTTAAGGAAATCCCCTCAGCAAAAACCTCCCCTAAAAAGGGAGGCGACATTTTACGAAGAAAAATGACGGAAGAGTTTTATTAAACCCCTCAGTCTTTCGCCTTCGGCGAAATCCAGCTCCCCTGTTAGGGGAGCCGAGTTTAACAAACCGAAAAGAGGTTTTATACATGGCAAAGAAAACCGTTGCTCTGCTTTTCGGCGGAGTTTCGAGCGAATATGACGTTTCCTGTATGTCCGTTTCTTCCGTTTGGGAAAATATCGACAGAGAAAAATATGATGCCCTGCTTCTCGGCATCACCGGAACCGGCGAATGGTATCTTTATGAGGGCGATATAGAAAACGTGCGTTCTCATAAATGGGATTCCGATACGGAAAACATGAAAAAAGCATATATCTGCCCGGACAGAAGCGTTCACGGCGCTATGGTCGAAACCGAAAACGGCTGGGAGAGCCGCTTTATCGACGTTGTTTACCCCGTTCTTCACGGAAAAAACGGCGAGGATGGCACCATGCAGGGCCTTCTTGAAATTGCCGGAATTCCTTATGTCGGATGCAAGGTGCTTGCTTCCGCCGCCTGTATGGATAAAGACGTCTGTCACACTCTTCTTAAAGGAGCGGGCATCGAGCAGGTAAAATGGCTGACATATCTCCGCGGAAACGTTGACTATTCCGAAGCGGAAAAAGCCGTTGAGCGGGAACTTGGCTGGCCGGTTTTCGTAAAACCCGCAAACGCAGGTTCTTCCGTCGGTATTTCCAAGGTGAAATCCGCCGGGATGCTCAAAGAAGCAATGGAACTTGCTTTTGAGCACGATGTGAAGATCATCATTGAGGAAGCGGTGCTCAACCCGGTTGAGGTGGAATGTGCCGTGCTCGGCAACGACGAGCTTCTTGTCGGCGGCCCGGGCGAGATAGTCCCCGCGGATGAATTTTACAGCTATGACGCAAAATATTATAACGATGAAAGCGAAACCTTCCTCAAAGCGCGCATTTCCGAAGAAAAGGCGGCGGAGATCCGCGAAACCGCAAAGCGCGCCTATAAAGTCCTCGGCTGTGCCGGACTTACAAGGGTGGATTTCCTCATTGACGGCGAAACCGGAAGAACCGTTCTCAACGAGCCGAATACCCTTCCCGGTTTTACCAATATTTCCATGTATCCGAAGCTTATTATGGATACCGGCATGACCTATGCCGAGCTTATTGACAGGCTTCTGGAACTGGCAGCGGAATGTTAATGTAGGGCGGGAGCTTGCTCCCGCCGCATATCCTATCCCATTCAGAAAAACCGTAAATTTAAAAAACGGCGGGGGCAAGCCCCCGCCCTACCGTAAAACGGTGGTTCCGAATTTCACTTATGCAAAGGAGAAATTATGGATAACAGACCCATCGGCGTTTTTGATTCCGGCTTGGGCGGCCTTACGGCCGTTCGGGAATTAAGACGCATACTTCCCGGGGAAGACATTGTCTTTTTCGGCGATACGGGCAGGGTGCCCTACGGCAGCCGAAGCCCGCATATTATAAAAGAATACGCAAAGCAGTGCATGGATTTTCTTGAAAAACAGAACGTCAAGATGATTCTCGTCGCCTGCGGAACGGTTTCTTCCGTCCTCGGCGAAGAAATCGGCGCGGGAAGAAATGTTCCCTGCATGGGCGTTCTTGAACCGACGGTGAAGGCCGCCGTTTCCGCAACGAAGAACGGGAATATAGGCCTTATCGCCACGGCAACCACCGTTGCAAGCGGTTCCTATGAAAAGCTCACCGCAAAGCTTATGCCCGAAGCAAAATTCACCGGCAAAGCCTGTCCTCTCTTTGTTCCGCTTGTTGAAAACGGATATTTTGCATCAAACTGCGAAGTGACCCGCCTTGTGGCAAAGGATTATCTTTCAGCATTCGATAAAAAGGATATCGACACCCTTATCCTCGGCTGCACCCACTATCCGCTGCTTTATAATCTTATAGATTCAATAACCGAATATAAACTCAATCTCATTGATTCGGGCAAGGAAGCGGCCGTTGCCGCGAAGGAACTCCTTTCTGAAAAGGATATGCTTTCGGAATGCGAAAAGGGCAGAATGCGCTTTTTCGTGACAGATAAAGTTGAAGGCTTCGCCAGACTCGGCAAAGAATTCCTCGGCGAAGAACTTTCGGAAGTTACGAGAGTTGAGATTGAGGAGCTTTAAGACCTTCCCCTTTGGCTTGGCTCCCCTGACAGGAGAGCTGGCGCGGCAAAGCCGCGACTGAGGGGTTTAACCAAAAATCGGGCGCACACACAGGTGCGCCCCTGCAACGAATTGACAAGAAACGGCGGGAGCAAGCCCCCGCCCTGCAATAAAAGGAAAATACAATGAAAAAAGACGTTATGATTTTTATAAAAGGCACCCAGGAGGTCGATGGCGAAAAAGATACCATCGAAATCATGACCAAGGGCCGTTATTATAAAAGACGGGATATTCTCTATCTCAGCTATGACGAGATGGATGAAGAAGATACCGAGCCAACCATGAAAACCATCCTTAAAATCGAAGGCGACAACCGCGTTACCATGACCCGAAGCGGCAAGCGCCGCCAGCAGCTCATCATCGAAAAAGGCGAACGTCACCAGTGCCATTATGACAATGGCTATGCCGACTGGATAATGGGGATTCAGGGCTACGGAATCGAAAACGGCCTTGAAGATAACGGCGGCGTGCTCAATTTTAAATATTCCATGGATATAAACGCCATGTTTTCAAGCGAAAATGAAGTTAACATAGTAGTCAAGGAGTGTGAAGAAAATGCGTAACTTAACGGCGGAAGCCAAAGCGCAGTACAGAGAACTTATCGAAAAAGCGGTGAATGCCGCCATTGCCGCCGGTGAGCTTCCGGAAGGCGAAATCCCTAAATTCAACATCGAGATCCCAGCGGATAACAAAAACGGCGACCTTGCTTCAAACGTGGCAATGGTTTCCGCAAGGGCTTTCAGAAAAGCTCCCCGCCAGATTGCAGACGCAATTCTTCCCCATATCGACCTTGAGGGCAGCTATTTTGAAAAGGCAGAGGTCGCCGGCCCCGGCTTCCTCAACGTTTTCTATGCTCCCCATTGGTATGCAGAAACCGTTTCTGCCGTTCTTACCGAAAAAGAAGCCTACGGCACCGGGAATATGGGTAAAGGCGAAAAAGTAATGGTCGAATTCGTTTCCGCAAACCCCACCGGCCCCATGCACATGGGTAATGCCCGCGGCGGTGCCATCGGCGACGGCCTTGCGGAGGCAATGAAATGGGCAGGATACGAAGTCACCCGTGAATTCTATATCAACGACGCAGGCAACCAGATCGAAAAATTCGGAAAATCCCTCGAGGCAAGATACCTCCAGCTCTATCTCGGCGAAGAGGCAATAGAATTCCCCGAGGACGGATATCACGGCGAGGATATCAAAGTCCGCGCAAAGGAATTTGCAGAAATCAACGGCGATAAATATGTGAACGCCGAAGCAGAGGAAAGAAAGAAAGCCCTTGTTGCTTATGCCCTTCCTGCAAACGTTGAGGGACTTCAGCGCGACCTTGGCAAATACCGCATCGACTATGACGTATGGTTCCGCGAAAGCAGCCTTTACAACGACGGTTCCATTGATAAAATAGTAAAAATTCTTACCGACAAGGGCCTTACCTATGAAAAAGACGGCGCACTTTGGTATAAAAACGCACAGGTACTTACCGAGCGTTTCAAAGCCGAAGGCAAAACCGATAAACAGATCGAAGCCCTTGAACTCAAGGACGACGTTATCATCCGCGCCAACGGCAACCCCACCTATTTTGCCGGCGACATTGCTTATCACTACAACAAATTCGCGGAGCGCGGATTTGACAAGGTAATCAACGTATGGGGCGCAGACCACCACGGCCACGTTGCAAGACTTAAAGGCGCCATGGATGCTCTCGGTCTTGACGGCAACAAACTCGACGTTGTTCTTATGCAGCTTGTTGAGCTTATGCGCGACGGCAAACCCGAAAGAATGAGCAAGCGTACCGGCAAGGCCATCACCCTTACCGACCTTCTTGAAGAAGTTCCGATAGATGCGGCAAGATTCCTCTTCAATATGCGCGAACCGAACACCCACCTTCTTTTCGACCTCGGCCTTGCAGTCAAGAATACCAACGATAACCCGGTTTATTACGTTCAGTATGCGCACGCAAGAATCTGCTCCATTCTCCGCGCACTTGCGGAAGAGGGCGTTGAGGTAAAAGAGGATATTTCCTGCTATAATTACACCCAGCCGGAAGAACTTTCGCTTATCATCGAGCTTGCGAAATTCCCAGGCGAAATCGAAGAATCCGTCAAGGCATACGATCCTTCGAGAATCACCAAATACGCCATTGACGTTGCAACTTCCTTCCACAAATTCTATAACGCATGCAGAGTCCGCGGCGAAAGCGAAGAGGTCATGTTTGCAAGAATTGCCCTTTGCGCAGCAACCAGAACCGTTATCAGAAACGTTCTTACCATGCTCAAAGTTTCCGTTCCGGAATCCATGTAAGAGATATAAAAAAGAAAAAACACCCGAAAGCGGCACCCGTAATAAAACGGGTGCCGCTTTGTTTTTTCGGTATGGGTGAGAGAATATGCGTTGCGCTAAAATCAAACAGAGGGGCTGCCGCGGCGGCAGATTTTATTAAATGGCCGCGCCGTAAAATTGAACCGCTGTTGATTGCGTTATAATAAAAATATAAGGCTGAAGATATTCGGGATATATAAAAACAAAATATTTTTAGCTGCAAATGCCGGAAATCCCCGCGCCCTAAAAAGGCGCGGAGATTTCCGACTGTTATGGAAAAAGAGAGAAACCCTTGCGGGTCATTTCTCCGCAAGGCTGTTTTTTGCCTGTGAAAGCATAAGTTTTATTCTGTTAAGCTGGTTGACTTCCGAAGCGCCGGGGTCATAATCCACAGCAACAATATTTGACTGCGGGTATGTTTTGCGCAAGGCTTTTATAACTCCTTTGCCGACAACATGATTAGGCAGACAGGCAAAAGGCTGTATGCAGACGATGTTCGGTGTTCCGGTTTTGATGAGTTCGACCATCTCGCCGCAAAGGAACCAGCCTTCGCCGTATTGGTTCCCCATTGAAAGAAATGGTTTTGCAAGTTCCGCAACTTCGCGTATGGGCAAAGGCGCTTCAAATCTTTTGCTTTTTTCAAGGGCATCAAGAGCCGGTTTTCTTAAAAGGCGGATAACGTCAACGCCTATGTTGGCAACGGCGCCGTCTTTGAAATCTGTTCCGAGGTATCTGTGGCGATAATCGCCGTCATAAACGGAATAATTCATAAAATCCAGAAGATCCGGAACGACCGCTTCTGCCCCTTCCGCTTCAAGAAGCTCCACAAGGTGATTATTGGCAAGGGGCATATATTTTACAAGAATTTCGCCGACAACGCCGACCCTCGGTTTTTTAAGATTTTCGTCGATGGGCAGATTATCAAAGGCTTCAACGATACCTTTGCACACAGAATTGTAATTCCATCTGCTTTTTTCGTTAATAAGGCTGTCAACGGCGATATCCTGCCATTTTTTATGAAGGGCGTTTGCGCTTCCGCTTTCAAGTTCATATGGGCGCACTCTGTAAAGACAGCGCATAAAAAGATCGCCGTAAACAACGCCCTTTGCCGCCGCATAAAGAAGCGAAGGCCGGATTTCAAAACCCTCGTTGGATTCCATTCCGTTGTTATTAAGCGAAATAACGGGGATATGCCCAAGCCCGACTTTATCAAGAGCACGCCTTATAAACCCGACGTAGTTGCTTGCGCGGCAGCAGCCACCGGTTTGCGTCATAATGATCGCAAGACGGTCCGTATCATATTTGCCCGAAAGAACCGCTTCCATGATCTGGCCGACAACGGTTATGGAGGGAAAACAGGCATCGTTGTTTACAAATTTAAGCCCGACGTCGATGGCTTCGCGGTTATCATTTGAAAGAACTTCCACGTTAAAGCCGTATTTTCTGAAAACCGGTTCGAGAATATTAAAATGAATGGGGCTCATTTGCGGGGCAAGAATCGTATATCCGCTCTCAAACATCTCTTTCGTGAAATGCGACCGATTATAGACAGGCGAAACGGGCTTTGCTTCAATACCCTGTTCCCCGCGTTTTTTCATGGCGGAAACAAGGCTTCGCATTCTTATTCTTGCGGCGCCGAGGTTATTCACTTCGTCTATTTTAAGAACCGTATAAAGCTTTCCGCTTTTTTCAAGGATATCGCAGACCTGGTCGGTGGTTACGGCATCGATTCCGCAGCCGAAAGAATTGAGCTGAACAAGTTCAAGGTCATTTCTTTTGCTGACAAATTCCGCGGCGTTATAAAGCCTTGAATGATAGACCCATTGATCCGTTACCCGAAGAGGGCGTTTTGGTTCAAAATCTATGGGAAGGCTGTCTTCCGTAAGAACCGCAAGCCCATAGGAAGCAATCATTTCGGGAATTCCGTGATTGATTTCAGGGTCAATATGATATGGCCTTCCCGCAAGGACTATACCCTTCGTGCCGTTTTGTTCCATCCATTCAATGGCTTCACGGCCATTTATGCGGATATCCTCTTTTGCCCGAAGCTGTTCTTCCCATGCGGCCCTGACGGCCGTTTTTATTTCGGATGCGGGGATATTCCATTCTTTTTTACAGACCGAAACAAGGCGTTTTTCTATTGTCGCCTCATCCGTGAAAGCGATGAACGGGCGGATATATTTAACTTCGCCGCCGAGAACGCCTTCAACATTATTTTTAATATTTTCCGCATAGGAAATAACTATCGGGCAGTTATAATGGTTCTGCGCGGAAGGGGTTTCCTGCCTTTCGTAAAAAACGCAGGGGTGGAAAATGGTTTTTATTCCGTTTTCGATAAGCCACTGAACGTGCCCGTGAGAAAGCTTTGCGGGATAGCATTCCGATTCCGAAGGAATGGAATCCATCCCGAGTTCATATATGCCTTTCGTTGAAACCGGCGAAAGAACGACCTCAAAACCAAGATTTCTGAAAAAGGTTGCCCAGAACGGATAGTTTTCGTACATATTCAGAACACGCGGAATACCGATTTTTCCCCTTGGCGCATTCCCGGAAAAATCATAATCAAAGATGCGTTTAAGCTTATATGCGGCAAGGTTCGGGCCTTTTACGGAAGACACAGTGTTCCCGATCCCGCGTTCACAGCGGTTGCCGGTTATATGCTTTCTTCCGCCGGGGAATCTGTTTATGGTCAGCATACAGCGGTTGGAACAGCCGGAACACCTTGCGGTGCTTGTTTCGCAGGTGAGTTCGGTTATTTCCGAAAGGGAAATCATTGTTGTAGGCAGGCCGGTATAGCGTTCTTTCGCGATAAGAGCGGCGCCGAAAGCGCCCATTATTCCCGAAATATCCGGGCAGGTCGCCTCAACTCCGGAAATTTTTTCGAATGCCCGCAAAACGGCTTTGTTATAAAAAGTTCCGCCCTGAACAACTATGTGCGTTCCGAGTTCGGAAGGTTCCGCAAGTTTTATAACTTTATAAAGAGCATTTTTTATTACGGAATATGCAAGCCCCGCGGATATATCCTCGATGGAGGCGCCTTCTTTCTGGGCCTGCTTTACGTTTGAATTCATAAAAACGGTGCACCTTGTGCCAAGGTCAATGGGGTTCTTTGCAAAAAGCGCCTTTTCGGCAAATTCTTCTGCTGAATATCCCATGGAATTTGCAAAGTTTTCGATAAAGGAACCGCAGCCGGAAGAACAGGCTTCGTTGAGCATGATAGTATCGACGGAGCCGTCTTTAAGCTTTATACATTTCATATCCTGGCCGCCGATATCCAGCACGCAATCGACTTTTGAATCAAAAAAGGCCGCGGCGGCGCAATGGGCGATGGTTTCGACTTCGCCTTCATCAAGCCCGAAAGCCGTTTTCAAAAGCCCTTCGCCGTATCCGGTGGAGCAGGAACGCACGATTTTGGCGCTTTCGGGAAGGTTTTCTTTGAGCTTTTTTACAGCTTCCATTGCGGTTTTTATCGGTGAACCATGGTTATTGGAATAATACGAGAATAAAAGCTCGCCATTTTCACCGATAAGCGCCATTTTTGTTGTTGTGGAACCCGCATCTATTCCAAGAAAGCAGTTTCCGCTGTAATCTTTAAGGCTTGTTTTTTTAACGGAAGCCGTTGAATGCCTTTTGCAAAAGCCGCCATATTCTTCGGTGCTCAAAAACAGCGGTTCAAGACGCTTGAGTTCATATTCAAGCTCGACTCCGTGCTCAAGCTTTTCAGCAAGCGTGCTCATGAGCACGGGCCATCCGTCTTCCGCTTCGAGTGCCGCCCCAATGGCGGCAAAAAGATGAGAATTTTCCGGATCGACGATGTTTTCGGGCGAAAGCTTAAGGGTTCTTATGAAAGCGTTTTTAAGTTCCGGAAGAAAATGAAGCGGGCCGCCGAGAAAGGCGACGCAGCCTTTTATGGGCTTGCCGCAGGCAAGGCCCGAAATGGTCTGGTTGACCACGGCCTGAAAAATCGAAGCGGCAAGATCCGCTTTTGCGGCGCCTTCGTTTATAAGAGGCTGTATATCCGATTTTGCGAAAACGCCGCATCTTGCGGCAATGGGATAGATTTCCTTATAGTTTTCCGCCTCGGCGTTAAGCCCGCGGGCGTCCGTCTGTAAAAGCGAAGCCATCTGGTCGATGAAGGAACCGGTACCCCCGGCGCATATTCCGTTCATCCTTTCTTCAAGGCCGCCGGTGAAATAGATTATTTTTGCATCCTCGCCGCCAAGTTCGATGGCAACGTCTGTTTGGGGCGCGGCTTTTTTTAGAGCCGAAGCAACTGCAACGACCTCCTGCACGAAGCCGATATTCAGGGCTTTGCCGAGGTTTATTGCGCCGGAACCCGTTATTTTTACGTTGAGCAAACAATCGTCGAGATTTTCTTTTGCATCAAGCAAAAGATCCTTCAGCGTTTCCTGCGTTTTTGCGCAGTGGCGGCGGTATTCGCCGTATATTATTTCGTTTTCTTCATCAAGCACAACAAGCTTTACCGTTGTTGAACCTATGTCTATTCCTGCACGATATGTTTTTATGTCTGTCATTTTATCTTTGTTAATCATCTTGCTGTTATTCTTCGATTCTCGCTGATATGATCCCGGTATAGTTTTCATCGCTCAGCAAAAAGCTGAACGGGATAAGTTCAATATAACAAGGCCCTTTTATTGAATAACCTTTGCCGATTATTTTATTTCTCAATCTGCAAAGGGTTTCTTCCGCCGATTTTACTCCGCTGAAGGAAATACACGCGTATTTTCCGGCCGGTTTTATCACAAGGGAACTATCAACGGGTTTGTAATTTATTTTTTTATAGCTTTTTGAAGGAAAAAGAACCCCAAATTCAAAGTTATCTTTGGAAATGATAACGCCCGCGGAAGAAACGTTTTTCTGATATCCTCTTTTTTCGATGTATTCATCAAGCGAGCTTATGTTACGGCAATCTATGTTCCCGAAAACTTTTTCGCCTTCATCCGATGCCTCGAAATCTGAAGTGATGAGATATTCTTCCGAAAAATCCATAATTTTTATTTCGTTTTTTGCAGTATGGAATTTTTCGGCGGAGGATATAAGTTTTTCTGCCGCAAGCTGCATTTCGTAAATTTCGGCCTGCTTTTGCGCAAGCTGAAGGCGGCTTTTTTCAAGAATACGAAGTATCCTTTCCCCGTCGCGGGTGCTTAGTATTTCATGGATTTCAGAAATAGAAAGCCCGGAATATTTGAGAAGCTTTATAAGGCTGAAAGTCATATACTGCTCGTTGCTGTAGTACTGGTATCCGTTTTCTTTTGTAACGGCAGGTTTTAAAAGGCCCTTTTTACCGTAAATAGAAAGAGTATCCTTTGAAACTCCGCAAAGTTTTGCGAATTCACCGCTTGAATATAATCCGTTTTCCATTGCTTTCCTCCATTTTGTAATATGCAAAGTATAACGAAAAATTTTAATATAAATTTTGCCGAAACTTTAAAAATTTTAAGATTTTGCGTCAACAAAGCTTGAATTAAAAAGTCTTGACCGCCGATTCGGTCGGCGGTTTATATTATTTTTACGGACATTTTTATATCGGTCAGTGCAGAGATCGGATTTTTCAAAACGGCAAAAGATTCCACGCGGCATAGGGAAGCTTTCGGCGGCGCTGTTTTTTTCGATCCTCTGTGTTGATATAGTTTGATTTTCCTATAGGAGGTAAAATTTTATGTTCGATTTCTCTGAACTTGTTGCTGCCTGGAACGATAGCCTTCCGCTTTTTGGCGAAAGTATCAGTAATTGGTTCAGCAATATTTCCATCAACAGTGTTATCGTAATGGTTATGATGCTCTTCATGCTTTGGGGCGCAATCGATAAAATCATGGGAAATAAATACGGTTACGGAGAACAGTTTGAAGAAGGCCTTAACTGCATGGGACCTCTTGCAGTATCCATGGCCGGTGTTGTAGCAGTTGCTCCGCTTCTTGCCCTTGTTCTCAACCCCATCATTGGACCTGTTTATAACCTTCTCGGTGCAGACCCCGCAATGTTCGCAACCACCCTTCTCGCTTGCGATATGGGCGGTTATCCTCTTGCTATGCAGATGGCTGCTAACGAAGCGATCGGCAACTACGCCGGTCTTATCCTCGGATCCATGATGGGCCCGACCATCGTTTTCACCATCCCCGTAGCTCTTGGCATCATTGATCCTGAAGATCGTCCCTACCTCGGTGCCGGTACTCTTGTCGGTGTTGTAACAATTCCCGTAGGCTGCATTGTCGGCGGTTTTGTTATGAACGCAACCACTTCTTATTCCCTCTCTGTAGCAGACATTTTCATGAACATGATTCCCGTTGTTATCATCGCCGCGGCTATCGCAGCCGGCCTTTGGTTTGCACCTTCTGCAATGATGAAAGGTTTCGATAAATTCGGCACCGGCGTTACTATTTTCATCACCGCCGTAACCGCGATCGCAATCTTTGAATACAACACCGGAATCACTCTTCCTCTTTTCAACCTTATGATGGATGACGGAACCGGTGTCAACGGACTTGAATCCGGTCTTCTTACCTGCGGTATCATCGCGATCACCCTTGCCGGTGCATACCCGATGGTTAAATTCATCACCGACAAATTCGGAAAAGTCCTTGGAAAAATCGGTTCTGCTCTCGGTATGAACGCAGCGGGTTCCGCAGGTATGGTTGCAACCCTTGCAAACAACATTGCAATGTTCAACATCCTTAAAGACATGAACCCGAAGGCAAAAGTTCTCAACTGCGCATTCGCGGTATCCGCTGCTTTCGTATTCGGTGACCACCTTGGTTTCTGCGCAGGCAACAACCCCGAAATGATCACCCCCATGATCGTCGGTAAACTTGTTGCAGGTGTTCTTGCGGTAGTTCTCGGCAACTTCCTTGCACCCAAACTTCTTGCAAGAATCCCCGGCGCAAGCGAAAAATAATTTTTACATCTTCCATTAAACTATATCGCTGAACTTTCCCCGGGAGCCGCTGCCCGGGGCAAAGTTTATTGAATATAGTGCTTGTATTTTGCGAGAAAAAATCGCATAATTGGCCTCCTCCAATAAAAACAAGCAAATTGAAAATCCCGCTTTGAAAGCGGGATTTTTATTTTTCTACGAAAACTTTACTTTAAGTTTACTTTTTGGGTTTATAATCAGGGCAAAGGGGGGATTTTATGTTCAATATTCTTGTTGCGGATGATGACAAAAACACAAGAATGCTTTTGAAAGTCATTCTGGAAGCAGAAAATTATTCCGTTCTTACCGCTGAAAACGGCGAAGAAGCTCTTTCGGTCATGGAATCAAATCATATAGACCTTGCGGTTATCGACGTTATGATGCCGAAAATGGATGGCTATGAATTCACAAAGATCCTTCGCGAAGGAAACAGCGGTCTTCCGATCCTTATGCTTTCGGCGAAGCAGCTTCCGGCCGATAAAAGAATGGGTTTTCTTGCCGGAACAGATGATTATATGACAAAACCATTTGATGAAGAAGAATTTCTTCTTCGGATAAAAGCTCTTTTGCGAAGGGCACAGATCGCAAGCGAAAGAAAAATCGTTATCGGCGAAGTAGTTCTCGATTATGATGCCCTTACCGTTTCAAGAAACGGAGAGGTTCAGGAACTTCCCCAAAAGGAATTTTTGCTTTTATATAAATTGCTTTCATATCCGGATAAAATCTTTACAAGGATACAGCTTATGGATGAAATCTGGGGAACAGACAGCGAAAGCGGATGGGAAACCCTTACGGTGCATATAGGAAGGCTTCGTAAAAAATTCGAAAGCTGGAACGAATTCGAGATAATTTCTGTTCGCGGGCTTGGCTATAAGGCGGTGAAAAAGGTATGAGAAGCGGCACGAAAATAAATATAAAAGCATTCTGGCTTTTCAGCGGAATTGTTTTTGCGGCGCTTGTAATAAATACTTTTATAACCGGAACGATTATTTATTTTCTTGTTGAAAGCGGTATTATAATCGTTTCCGAAGAAATCGAAACGGATGCGGGAAGGCTTATTTTTCATCATGCAATCTTCAGCGTTGTTTTCGGCATATTCATTTCGCTGGCCGTAACGAAAATTCCCTTTAAACCCATAAGAAAACTTATCGACGGTATGGATGGGCTTGCGGCGGGCGATTTCAAAACAAGGCTTGGGTTCGACGGTGTTATGGATAAAGCCCCGGTTTTTTCGGAAATTACCGAAAGCTTCAATAAAATGGCACAGCAGCTTGAAAACACCGAAATGCTGCGGAGTGATTTTATCAATAATTTTTCTCACGAATTCAAAACACCGATAGTTTCCATCGCGGGGTTTGCGAAGGTGCTTAAAAAAGGCAATCTTTCTTCGGAACAGCAAAAGGAGTATCTCGAAATAATAGAATCTGAATCCATGCGCCTTTCGGCAATGGCAACCAATGTGCTGAATCTTACAAAGGTTGAAAACCAGACTATTCTTGAAGAAACTTCTGTTTATAATCTTTCGGAACAGATCCGTTCCTGTATGCTTCTTCTTGAAAACAAATGGAGCGGAAAAGACATTGATTTTCAGCTTGATTTCGGCGAACATAATATCTGCGCAAATGAAGAACTGCTGAAACAGGTCTGGATAAATCTTCTTGACAACGCAATAAAATTTACCCCAGAAAAGAATACAATACAGGTAAGGATTTGCGAACAGGGTGAAAACCTTCTTGTTTCTGTAATGAATACGGGGAGCGAAATTACTTTGGCGCAGCAGGAAAAAGTTTTCAACAAATTCTATCAGGCGGATGAATCCCATTCCACCGCGGGCAACGGGATCGGCCTTGCCGTAGCAAAAAAGATTGTGGAACTTCATAAAGGGCAAATATCGGTCCACAGCGAAAAAATGATAACGGTTTTTACTGCAAAGCTTCCTAAAAACATATAGATCCGAAAACGAACGCTTATTAAAAAGGCGTTCGTTTTTTATTTACAAATTTGAAAAAATCAGTTTCGTTTCGGTTTAGAAAACAGTTTTAACATATAACCAATAAGAAAAAGGAGCGATTTTTTGAATTACTTTCTGATTTTTGCTTATCTCTTTTTTACTGGTTCCGTGACCGGATGGATAATTGAACTTATTTTCCGAAACATACGCTCCCAAAACAGCGTATGGATAAACCCCGGTTTTTGCACCGGGCCATATCTTCCGATTTACGGTTTCGGGCTTTGCTTTCTTTATCTTCTGGCGTCGCTTGAAAAATTCAGCTTTGTTCAGAACCCGGTTTTGAATAAAATAATTCTTTTTGCGGCAATGGCCCTTTGTATGACGGCCGTTGAATATATCGCAGGTATTTTCTGCCTTAAATTTCTCAAGGTCAGGCTTTGGGATTATTCCGAAAACTTCGGGAATGTTCAGGGTATCATCTGCCCGCTCTTTTCTTTTTTCTGGGCAGTATTGAGCGCGGTATATTACTTTTTTATACATCCCCATATTCTCGAAGCCCTTGACTGGCTTTCGAAAAACCTTGCCTTTTCATTTTTTATAGGAATGTTTTTCGGGATTTTTATAATTGATATAATGAATTCAACCCAGATAATCGCAAAGATAAAAGCCTTTGCGGAAGAACACGCCCTTGTTATGAAATATGAGGAAGTAAAAACCTATATCGTTTCATACCGCAGAAAAAACAAAAAGAAATATCTGTTTTTTCGCCAGTTCAGTTCCGAAATCCCTCTTTCAAAGCAGCTTGAAAATATGACGAAGAAACGTAACAAAATAGAAGAAAGGAAGAAAAAGCGTGAGTAAATTTAAAGAAAAACTGAAAAAAGCAGGCGACAAAATCAAATATTCCTTATACGGCTGTTACGGTTATGATGATTTTTCAAAATTTCTCACCGTGCTTTCGGTTATCTGCATTATCCTCAGCGTTTTTACTTTCCACAGTTTGTTTTACTATACAGCCGTGGTTCTTTATTTCTATATATTTTATCGGTGCCTTTCAACGAACAAATATAAAAGAAGCCTTGAAAACAACAAATATCTTTCTGTTAAAAGCAAAATGCTTTCTCCTTTCAGGCTTATGAAAAGAAAGTTTGCTGACAGAAAACTTTACAGATATTACAAATGCAGAAAATGCAAAACTGTAATGAGAGTTCCGAAAGGAAAAGGCGAAATTGAAATAACCTGTCCGAAATGCGAAACAAAAACAATAAAGAAAACCTGAAACGGAGGCTAAGAATGAAATATCAGATATCGTATTACGGAAGACAGGGCTGCGCAGAAAAAACAGCCGATTATATTTTTGAAAAACTTCCCAAAGATACGCTCGTTATTGATGCAAACGAAGATGTGGAAGTCTGTGCGGAAACGATTATAGCCATCTTTGAGATGGGAAGCAACTTCGATACCGTTCCATATAAAATAATCGATATTATGGAAAGAACAAAAGAACGAGAACTGATTCTTCTTCCGGTGGTTCCCGTAAAAATAAATGAAAAACTGAAAAACAAAATCGAACGTGCGGCTCTTCCGTTTATTCCGGATGAATGTGATTATCTTGGCATTCATCTTGTTTATGGCGAAGCGGACAAAAAACTTGTCCATGGAATAGAAAAAATACTTGAAGCCGATTCGGATAACTTCGGTGCGGAAGCATGGCTTGAGGAATGCGATAAATCAAAAGGCCATCCTAACATGGAAGACCTTGAAAAAGCATGGCTTTTTATTGAAAAGTGTGCGGAAGAAGTTGAGTATTAAAAATTTCAATACTCAAGTTTAGTTTCGGTTTATTTTACAGGAATAATATGATTCATATCGAATAACGGAAGGATGTATTTTAATTGAACGAAGTCAAACGCCCGAAAAAACCGCTTTTCTATTATTACTGCGTTGCGATGGTGGTTCTTTTCTTATTCAATCTGCTTGTAACACCGATGCTTTTTGAAAAAAAGGTCGAACAGGTGGATTACGGAACCTTTATGACCATGACCGAGGAAAAGAACGTCGGTCTTGTGGAAATCCAAAGCAACCAGATAGTATTTACCGATAAAGCGCAGGAAAATTATTATAAAACCGGTATTATGGAGGATCCGGGCCTTGCGGAAAGGCTGCATGAAGCCGGCGCAGATTTTTCGCCGGAAACAATCGAGGAAGCATCTCCCATAGTGACGTTTATTTTCAGCTGGATCTTACCGATGTTGATTTTTATCGTGTTCGGTCAATATATGTCCAAAAAAATGATGGATAAGATGGGCGGAAGAAATTCCATGTCCTTCAATCTCGGAAACTCGAACGCAAAGGTCTATGTAAAATCTTCGGACGGTATAAAATTCAGCGATGTTGAGGGCGTTGACGAAGCAGAAGAAAGTCTTACCGAAATTGTTGATTATCTTCATAATCCTCAAAAATATAAAGAGATGGGCGCTTCGATGCCGAAAGGCGTTTTGCTTATGGGACCTCCCGGAACGGGAAAAACCATGCTTGCAAAAGCCGTTGCCGGCGAAGCGAACGTTCCGTTCTTCTCGATCTCCGGTTCGGAATTTGTTGAAATGTTTGTCGGCATGGGTGCAAGCAAAGTCCGCGACCTTTTCAAACAGGCGAAGGAAAAAGCCCCCTGCATTATATTCATTGATGAAATCGACGCTATCGGCCAAAAAAGAAATTCCCATTCCATGGGCAACGACGAAAGAGAACAGACCCTTAACCAGCTTCTTACCGAAATGGACGGTTTTGAGGGAAACAGCGGCGTTATGATACTTGCGGCAACAAACAGGCCGGAAAGCCTCGACCCTGCCCTTACAAGACCCGGGCGTTTTGACCGCCGCGTTCCCGTTGAACTCCCCGACCTTAAAGGAAGAGAAGCAATTCTTAAAGTACATTCAAAGAAAATAAAAATCGCCCCGGACGTTGATTTCAACCGCATCGCAAGAATGGCTTCCGGTGCTTCCGGCGCGGAGCTTGCAAATATTATAAACGAAGGCGCGCTTCGCGCGGTAAGAGCGGGCAGAAAAGCCGCAACCCACGAAGACCTTGAAGAGGCCATCGAGGTCGTTATTGCCGGATATCAGAAGAAAAATGCCATTCTTTCGGATAAAGAAAAAATGGCGGTGGCATATCACGAAATCGGCCACGCCCTTGTTGCCGCTCTTCAAACCCATTCCGCCCCGGTTCAGAAAATAACCATCGTTCCAAGAACTTCGGGCGCCCTGGGTTACACCATGCAGGTGGATGAAGGCAACCGCTATCTTATGACAAAAGAAGAAATCGAAAATAAAATCGCAACTCTTGCCGGCGGAAGAGCCGCAGAAGAAATCGCTGTCGGTTCTGTAAGCACGGGAGCTTCCAACGATATTGAACAGGCCACCAAACTTGCAAGAGCTATGATAACCCGTTTTGGAATGAGCGAAGAATTTGATATGGTTGCCCTTGAAACGGTGACCGACCAATATCTTGGCGGTGACGCAAACTTTGCATGTTCCGCTGAAACTCAGACAAAAATCGACGAACTTGTTGTAAAACTTGTTAAAAAACAGCACGAAAAAGCAAAAAACATTCTTATCGAAAACAGAGAGAAGCTTGATGAGCTCGCAAAATATCTTTATGAAAAAGAAACTATTACCGGAGATGAGTTCATGAATATTCTCAATGCGTAATTTGATTTTTTGAAAGGAGAAACCATTTGCTAAAACTTAAAGATATAAGAAAAAATTATCCTGCCGGCGACGGTGAGGTCGAAGCTCTTAAAGGTATAAACCTTGAGTTCCGGCAAAGTGAATTCGTTTCAATCCTTGGGCCTTCCGGCTGCGGAAAAACGACTATGCTCAACATCATCGGCGGACTTGATAATTATACAAGCGGCGATCTTATTATCAACGGACGATCCACCAAAAACTTTAAATACCGTGACTGGGACGGTTACCGCAACCATTCGGTTGGTTTCGTTTTTCAAAGCTATAATCTTATCCCGCACCAGACAGTTCTTGAAAACGTGGAACTTGCCCTTACCCTTTCGGGCGTTTCAAAAAAAGAAAGAAAAAAACGCGCGAAAGAAGCTCTTGAAAAAGTCGGGCTTGGAAACCAGCTTAACAAACGCCCGAACCAGATGTCCGGCGGACAGATGCAAAGGGTCGCCATCGCAAGAGCCATCGTAAACGATCCCGAGATCATTCTTGCGGATGAACCCACCGGCGCCCTTGATACTCAGACAAGCGTTCAGGTAATGGATATCTTAAAAGAAATTTCCAAGGACCGCCTTGTTATTATGGTAACCCACAACCCGGAACTTGCAGAGGAATATTCCGACAGGATAGTAAAGGTTCTTGACGGAAAAGTCCTTTCCGATTCCAATCCACTTGATAAAAACGAAACAGCCATTGAACAAAGCTTTGAGAAAACCAGAAACAAGCTTTATTACAAAGATAAAAAGCCGTCCATGAACCTTTGGACGTCATTCGGACTTTCCATGAGAAACCTTTTGTCAAAAAAAGGCAGAACAGCGCTCACCTCTTTTGCCGGTTCCATCGGCATAATAGGCATTGCGCTTATATATGCGGTTTCACAGGGCATGACTACGTATATAAATGCCCTTCAGGAAGAAACGCTTTCTTCCTATCCGCTTACCGTTCAGGCAGAAACCATGGACGTTGGCAGTCTTATGACAACGTTTATCGGCAGTGCGGAATCTTCGGGGGAACACGAAAAAGATGCAGTTTATGAAAAAAACATGGTGTATAACCTTGTAAATGCCCTCGGCGAAACCGAAACGATAGAAAATGATCTTGAATCTTTCAAAAACTTTATAGAATCCGAACTTGATGACGAAACCAGCACACTTTACGGCGCGGTCAACGGCGTTCAATATACCTATGACCTGGATATGCTTGTCTATACCGAAAACGTTGACGGAACTATAATCCGCGCGGATTCCCAGGCGCTTATGCAGGAACTTCTTATGGAATACTTCGGCGCGGATATTTCCGGCATGATGAATATGCGGGATTCCATGAGCGGGATGGAAAACATGATGAGCATGACTTCGGGCGGCAGTTCTGTGGTTCTTTTTCAGGAGATCCTTTCGGGAGAAAACGGAAGCCTTGTCAACCCGGCGGTTGAAAACCAGTATGACCTTGTTTACGGTTCCTGGCCAAGCGATTATAACGATATGATCCTTGTGGTGGATGAAAACAACGAAATCGACGATATGACCCTTTATGCCCTCGGCCTTAAATCCAAAGAGGATATAGACGCGCTTGTTGATGCGGCCATAAATAAAACTACCCTTGAAGCGGAAAGCCGCAAATGGTCTTTTGAAGAGATATGTGATATGAAATTCCGTGTGGTGTTCGGTTCCGACTGTTACACCTTTGATGAATCCACCGGGCTTTATACGGATATGCGTGATACGGAGGCGGGTCTTAAATATCTTTACGATAATGGAACCGACCTTGAAATCTGCGGAATAATCCGCCCGAAAGAAGATTCCGTTTCGCAGATGCTTACGGGAACCCTTTGTTACACAAGCGAGCTTACTGAATACGTCATCGAAAACAGCAAGAATTCCGATTCCATAAAAGCACAGCTCGAAAATCCCGAAAAAGACATTTTCACCGGCCTTCCTTTTGAAGAAAACACCGGAAACCTTGATGCTGAAGAAAAGACAAAAGAATTCAAAAAATATCTGAGCATGCTCAGCGAAGAGGAAAAGGCCGCGGATTATATCAAAATCAAAAGTATTCCGTCCGAAGAAGCGCTTGAAATGATGCTTGCGCAGGCTATGGAAGGAGTTACCCGTGAAGGCATTGAGGAAGTCATGCTCGCCGCCGTTTCTGCCCAGACAGGTATGAGCACCGGCGATATGGCGGATTATATTTCCGCAATGTCCGACGAGGAACTGACCGGGCTTTATAAAGAAATGGCCGTTCAGCAGATACGCGCACAGTATGCCGCGGAAGTTGAGGCACAGCTTGCGCCCGTTCCCACCGCGCAGCTTGCGGCTATGCTTGATGAAGAAGCCGAAAACTATACCGCTGAACAATGCGCAAAATATTATGACGAGGTCCTTGAGTTTTCCGCATCCAGCTATGAGCAGAATCTTCTCGAACTCGGTTATCTTGACATTGATAAACCGGCATCCATAAATCTTTATGCTTCCACTTTTGAGAGCAAGGATGTCATCGAAGATGCCATCAGTGAATATAACGAAGGCGTTGATGAGCTTTCGCAGATAAGCTATACGGATTACGTCGGGATCATGATGAGCTCCATAACGACCATTATCAACGCGATAACCTATGTTCTCATCGCATTTGTTGCCGTATCCCTTGTTGTTTCTTCAATTATGATCGGAGTCATCACCCTTATTTCCGTTCAGGAAAGAACAAAAGAAATCGGTGTTCTTCGCGCCATCGGCGCTTCCAAAAAGAACGTTTCGACGCTTTTCAATGCAGAAACTATCATCATCGGTTTCACTTCCGGAGCTTTGGGCGTTATCATAACCCAGCTGCTCTGTTATCCCATCAATGCCGTTCTTCAGCATTTTACCGGGATTGCAAACCTTAAAGCGTTCCTGCCCTGGGAAATGGCTTTTGTGCTCATTGCGATAAGCGTGATGCTCAATATGCTTGCGGGAATTATCCCGTCGAGAAGCGCCGCAAAGAAAGACCCTGTTGTAGCCCTCAGAAGCGAATAACAAGCGGCGGAAAAGAAGGCAAAGCCTTGGCGCATTTTACAAATCTGTTAAAAAATCAGAATGTTTTTGAACTTGCGGCAATATGCCGAAAGGCAAGGGATATACCATAAAAAAGAAAGGACAATTTTATGAACGGTTTTTGTCAAAACTGCGGAGCGGGAATCAGCGTTTCGGCAAATTTTTGCCCCTATTGCGGCTCCCCTCTTTCAGATGAAACGCAGGCCGGCGCGCAAAATACACAGAATACCCGGTATGCACAGAATAGTCATAATGGAACCGAATCTTCCGGCGCGGCAAAAACAGCCGCAACCGTTGTAGGAACAGTGGCGGGGGTCTCTCTTTTGAACAGGATGCTGAACCGCAGAAAAAGAAGATATATGCGTCCGCCCATGGGAGGCTATATGGGGCACGGCCCTATGGGAGGCCATCATCACGGCGGCCATCACGGCCCGGGCGGAAGAGGCCCTATGGGCGGCCCGAGCGGAAGAAGATAAGAAACAAAAGCCGCTGAATTCGGGAAGCCGCGCAGGCGATGCCCGCGGCGTTTTCAATAATTTATATTACAACAAAAAGCGGCAGGCTTTCGCCTGCCGCTTTTGTGTTATAAAATTATTTTGCAATCTCTCTTGCGACGAGGACGCCGCTGGCGGAAGCATGGGAAAGAGAATGGGTGATTCCGCTTCCGTCGCCGATAATATAAAGACCTTTATATTTGGGAGTCATAAGTTTTTCATTGACCTCGACTTCCATATTATAGAACTTGACTTCGACACCATAAAGAAGGGTGTCGTCGTTGGCGGTTCCGGGTGCGACTTTATCAAGGGCATAGATCATTTCAACAATGCCGTCGAGGATTCTCTTCGGAAGAACGAGCGAAAGGTCGCCGGGGG
>JAFUJP010000149.1 GCA_017473745.1 Oscillospiraceae bacterium | reverse complement strand
GGGGACCGCGCCAACGGCGCGGTGGATGAGGGCAAACCATTAACGCGGAGCGCATATCAAAATTTGGCGGGGGTTGCGTCAAGGGCGGATAATATTACCCGTCATTGCGAACCTCCGGAACGAAGGTGTGTCAATCCGTTCTCTTTTTACGGATTCCCTCGCCGCTTTGCTTCCCGGAATGACGGCGGCGATTCCGAATAGGCGGTATGCATATTTGCTCTTTCAACATATTAAAACAAAAAATAGAAACATAAGAATAATCTTGCTATTGATTTTTATAAAATATGTGTTAAAATTATATTATCCATCTTAAAGGAGGTTCTTAACTAATGGCTTACAAAATTAATGAAAACTGCATCGGCTGCGGATCCTGTGTTGATGAATGCCCCGTTGGTGCAATCACCTGTGATGATGTTGCAGTTATCGATCCTGCAAAATGCATTGAGTGCGGTGCTTGCGCCGGCGTTTGCCCCGTAGATGCTCCCCAGGCAGAATAATTTATTCTAAAAGGCATTTCAGATGGAAAGGGAGCTTTTTTACCCTTTCCGTTTGTTTTTATGAATGAAGGAGGCTTTTTTATGGCTTACAGAATTACCGATGCCTGCATTGAATGCGGCACTTGTGCGGAAAATTGCCCCGTCGGCGCGATTACCCCGGGCAACGGCAAATATGAAATCAACCCGGCAAAATGCATCGACTGCGGAACTTGTTCCTATGTGTGCCCCGTCGGAGCACCGGAACCCATTGAAGAATATTGATTTCCGGCGGAAAGGGAAGGGCCTTTCCGCCTTTTTATAATAGAAAAGAATAGAGGAACAGAATGGAGATATTGGAATATTTCAGTTCGGAAAACAAAACGCACTGGCTTTCGGAAATCGGTAGATCCGATTGGGGTGCGGGGAAATTTTTATACAGGCTTTTGAGTGAAGAAAAACTTGGAGAAACCGTTGGTGAAAGCACAAAAGTTCTTTTGCTTACTGATGGAGAAAAACTTGTTTCTTTCTGCACTTTTGCTGAAAAAGACGATATTCAGCCGACAGAGTTGACCCCGTGGATAGGCTGGGTATATACCTTTCCGGAATACAGAGGAAACCGATTCGCCGGAAAACTCCTTGAGCATGCTGAAAAACTTGCTGAAGACGATGGAGTGGAAAATATTTATATTTCTACAAACCACATAGGTCTTTATGAAAAATACGGCTATGAGTTTTATGAAATCATGAAGGCTGTTGACGGAGAGGATTCGAGAGTTTATATAAAACGGCTTTAATGCTATTGATTTACATAATAATATGTGATAAAATTATATTAACATAGGGGAGGAGGCTTTTTTATGGCATATACAATCAAAAGCAACTGCATTGAATGCGGAAAATGCGAAAAGGCTTGCCCTAAAGGCGCTATTTATCCCGGCTGCGGAAAATACGAGGTGATAAAAAGAAGATGCATCGACTGCGGCCGCTGCAAGGCTGTTTGCCCCGTTGGCGCGCCCGAACCGAAAAAATGATTTTAAGCGGGAAGGGCAAAACCTTCCCGCTTTTTTGTAATAAAAATACAATCAAAAATGACAGCTTGAAGGAGAGATGAAAAAATGAAAAAAGACGGATTTTTTACCAAAACCGAAAACGTATCCTATACGGATGAAAACGGCATCATAAGAACCAGAACGGAAAAACGCCTTCGCATCGGAAGAATAGCGTTTATTGCGATTCCTCTGGCGGCTTTGGTTCTCTTTCTTTCGTGCATAAGGGTCGTTCCCACCGGTCATACCGGAATAGTCACCACCTTCGGAAAAGTCGAGGAAGCATCCCTTGATTCCGGCCCGAATTTTGTTTTGCCGTGGCAAAAGGTAGTTAATCTTGATAACCGCGTTCAGAAAGTGAATATCCAGACAGAGGCTTTTTCAAGCGATATCCAGCAGGTTCAGATCTCAACCACTATAAACTACAGCATTAATTCCCAAACGGCATACACCCTCTATAAAACCGTCGGGAAAAACTATTATGAAAACATCATTCTTCCAAGGGCACTTGAAAACGTGAAGGCTGTTTTCGCAAATTATACTGCTGAAAACCTTATTGCCAATCGCGAAGCTCTTTCCGGCGAAATTGTCGAGGCAATGAAAGAGGATATGGCATATTACGGCATCACGGTAAACGATATTTCCATCGAGGATATTGATTTTACAGACGCTTTCACCGATGCCGTTGAGGCAAAACAGGTTGCGGCGCAGGAAAAACTCACCGCCCAGACCAAGCAGGAACAGCTTACCATGGAGCAGGAGGAACAGGCAAAACGTGATGTTATTGCTGCCCAGGCGGAGCTTGAAGTAACCAAGATCCAGGCGGAATCCGCATATTATGCCGGTGAAAAAGAGGCGGAAGTAAACAAGAAAATCGCGGAAAGCCTTACACCCGAGCTGGTTCAGTATTATTACGTTCAGAGATGGGACGGCAAGATGCCCACCACGATCCTCGGCGATGATACCAACTTTATGCTCAATTTGCCGACGAACTAAAATACAAACAAGCTAAAGGCGGGGGCAAGCCCCCCGCCCTACATTGGATTGGCAGGAACATGGATATAATAATTAATGATTTTTACGGCCTTGATATGGCCACCACAAAGGAATATGGCTTTGGCGGCGATGCGCTTTTGCTGGCGGAATTTGCAAAGCCGAAGTTCAAAGACGCGGTGCTCGATCTTTGCACGGGCTGCGGGGTCGTTCCTGTTATGATGATGGCAAACGGCTTCAAAGGAAGGGTCACCGCCGTTGATATACAGCCCGGGGCCATCGAGCTTTGCAAATGGACAGCAGAAAGAAACGGCATTCAGGAAAGGTTCTTCCCGGTTCTGGCGGATCTGAACGAACTGGATTGGGAAGCGGAAAGCTTCAGCCTTATAACGGTGAATCCGCCCTATTTTGTTTCCGGTTCCGGCAAGGAAAACGGCACGACGGAGCGTGACCTTGCCCGGCGCGAAAGCGGCTGTACCCTTGCGCAGGTGACAAAGGTTTCGGCAAGGCTTCTTAAATACGGCGGGCGCCTTTGTATGTGCCACAGGCCCGAACGCCTTGCGGACGTCATCTTCGAAATGCGCAAAAACAAAATCGAGCCGAAGCGGCTGACTTTTGTGAACAACGCAACGGATTCGGCGGAGCCCTGGCTCATTCTTATCGAGGGCAAAAAAGGCGGCCATCCGGGCCTTAAAATTAATTACATACAGAACGGAAGATAAAAGGATATTATGGGAACACTTTACGTTGTGGGAACGCCCATCGGCAACCTCGGCGATTTTTCGCCCAGAGCGGTGGAAACCCTTGAAAAAGTTGATTTTATAGCGGCGGAGGATACGAGAGTTACCGTTAAGCTGCTCAACCATTTTGGCATAAAAAAGCCGATGGTCATCTATCAGAAATTCAATGAATACGAGCAGGGAGATGTTATCGTTTCGCGCCTTCAAAGCGGAGAAAGCTGCGCCATAGTCACCGATGCGGGTATGCCCTGCATCAGCGACCCGGGCGAAACCCTTGTTAAGCTCTGCATCAAAGCTGATGTGAGGGTGGAAGTTGTTCCGGGGCCTTCGGCGGTAATTTCCGCGCTGGCGGTTTCGGGGCTTTCGGTTTCGCGCTTCACTTTCGAGGGATTTTTGAGTGTAAAGCGCACTTCGCGCATGGAACACCTTATGGAACTTCGGCACGAGCGCCGCACAATGGTTTTTTATGAAGCGCCTCATAAGCTTTTAAGCACCCTTAAAGATATGAATTCCGTTTTCGGCGACAGAAACATCGTTGTTGTAAAAGAACTTACAAAAATCCACGAAAGTTCCTGGCGCGGCACCCTTTCCGAAGCGGTGGCATACCACACCGAAAACCCGCCAAAGGGCGAATACGTTCTCGTGCTCGACGGCGAGCAGATAGAAAAAGATGAAATGCGCGACCCCATGGAGGAAGCCATTTCCATCGCAAAGGAGCTTATGGAAAAGGGCAAGCCCGCTTCCATGGCGGCGAAAGAAGCCGCAAAGCTTACCGGACAGACCAAAGGCGAGGTTTATAAACGGCTTATCGAAGATGAAGAATAAAAAAGAAAGCACCGTGCTCATTCTGAGCACGGTGCTTTCTTTTGTTGGGAGTGTATAAGAAAATGAAAGAGGAAAGAAGAATGAAAATTTCAGTTTAATGTCTTCACCTTGAGGGAAAGGTGTCTTTAGCCTTTGGCGAAAGACGGATGAGGTGTTCTTTTGAAAATACTTTCATATTGCGTTGTCTTTGAGGTGGGATGAAATCCCTCCTCCAGGGAGGTTATTGATTTTGTGTTATTCCGGAAGATAGCTTAAATATTTATAGCCGCCGTCGGAATCAAGGCGGACTGTGAGCGCCATATTATAATCATCTTGCGTGGAATAATCAATGGTAAGATGGAAAACGACGGTATCGCCGTTTTCGTCGATGCTGTTGATAACAAGAGCGGGCGTTTCGCCGATTCCGCCGCCGGTGCCGATACAGTAGCAATGCTGTTCGGGGTAGTAATAATCGGAACTGCGGAGATGCTCGGCGGTGGTATCAAAATATCTGAGCACGAGGGCTTCAAAATATTCTTCGGGGAAAGCATAGGCATCTTTAAGAACCCCGGGAACGGAAATCTGGATATAGTTGCTGCTGTCCGAATGGAACATTACGAAGGAATAGGCGCTGCCGTCATCAATTTTGGAATAATCATCGCAGCCGTTGCTGTCATAATAAAGGCTTACGCCTTTTGCAACGCCGAGAACGCCGTCGCGGTTGCGTCCGCCGAAATTGATAAGCATTTCTTCATAAAGAACGGAGGTATCGGGTTCGATTTTTACGACGTCAAGCCCGTCCATGCCTTCGGTATAAGAGAAACCGCGGCTGCAGCCGCTTACGGTTATTTTGCAGTAAAGGGATTCGTTGAAATCAAGGTCGGGATAGTTTTCAAGGTCTTCGGGAATATCAAGAAGGAACCAATAGCGCTCGGGAGAATCTTCAAGGACGATATATGGGAGCTTTGCTCTGTCGGCTTCGGAAACGGTAAAATCATATCCGTGCTCAAGCATCTGATTGCGCTCGATATAACCTTCAAGGGTGACGGTTCCGGAAAAATCGGCGTGGATATAATCCACGGAAGCAGGTTCGGTGCTTTCGTCCGTATCAACTTCGAGGCTTTCAAGAACCCATTCTCCGAGGGTATCTCCGGCGGAAAGTTCGGCGGTTTCGCCGCCAAGACCGAGCTTGAAAGTCATGAAAGCGGATTCTTCATCGGGTTCAGAAGATTCTTCGGGCTTGGAAGATTCCGGTTTTGAATTTTCGGAAAAGGATGAATCAAGCTTCGAGGTTTTTTCTTCGGGGATTTCTCCGCCTTCGCAGGCGGAAAGGGAAAGAACGAGAACGATCGCAAGAATTGCGGCAATAATAGTTTTCATGGTGTCAGCTCCTTTGAAAAATTGTACGTCTGTAAAACTATGGCTTTATTTTACACTTGACGAATAAATTTGTCAACAGCTTTTTTGAAAAAATTCCGTATTGGAATATAAATTATTGTTTATATGCATTTAAAGCCTTCCCCTTGAGGGGAAGGTGGCGTCGCGGAGCGATGACGGATGAGGTGTTTCTATGCAAACACGGAAATTAGCGGACAAACACCTCATCACCGCCTTCGGCGGAGCTTCTCCTCAAGGAGAAGCCTGCCCTCCGGGAATCCTTTTTTGACGGGCGCACACATAGGTGCGCC
>JAFUJP010000148.1 GCA_017473745.1 Oscillospiraceae bacterium | reverse complement strand
TACGATAATCTGCAAACCGGAGGGAACGGTATTTATCTGACACCCCAAATCTTTGATTTGGCTGGTGGAAGATATGCTTTAGCTGACCGTTCCGCAAACAAGAACGCGGAGCGCTGCCCGCCTTTGGATAAAGGAGAGTTTAAAAAAGAAAACCGGCGGAAGAACTCTTCCGCCGGTTTGTTGTTATAAAGCTTTTTTATTTTGCACTTCTTCTAAGGAATTTCGGGCGGAAGACATAAACGTAAACCGCCATTATCTGGGTCAGAGCAAAGTCATAGACAAAGAACAGAAGGTTCCCGAGCCCGAGCATGATGAGCACGGAGTATTTTCCGAAATCGCCGAATTCCGTAAGGATATCCGGCATCTGGAAAACGAAAATGATGATGAGATATGCCACAACAACACAGATGTTGAAGCATATTAGCTTCAAAAGCCAGCCAAGGGGCTTGAACTTTATCTTTTCAAGCCAGAATTTCGTTATGGGGTAATGGCCGAAGAACATAACGAACATAAGCATGGCTTCCTTATCCGGCGTCATGATGAACGAGAGAATGGAAACCGCAACGTAAAGGGTGAATGCCCAGCTTGCGCCGGTTTCGACCGCCACAGCAACCATTAAAAGCCCAGCAAGAGCGGGCATTGCGTATGTTGCAAAAGGAAAAACGCCGGTCATGAACATAAGCATTGTGCAAAGTGCCGCAACCATTCCGCAAAGAGCGACTTTCTGGCTTCGTTTTGTCATAGCGTTTTCTCCTTTCTTTCAAAATTTTGTGTCCCAGGTCATAGGCGGGGGATAAATCGAATAAGCGGCGAGATGGTTTATCGTCAAAAATCAGCAGCAGCCGTTGCCGCAAAGGCAATCGCCGATGCAATCCATGCACATAAGAGTTGCGCAGCAATCACAGCAGTCGCAGCCGTAAAATCCGGTATGGGTATTTCTTCCGGGGGAAGAACCGTATTGCTGCTGATAGGCCATACGCTGCCATGCGGCGGCATATTCCTGATTATTGGGTTCCATCTGGTATGCCCGCTGGAAGCATCTTGAAGCTTCGTTAAGCCAGCCACGGCGGTAATATACACTGCCTTTGAGGAAATACCATTCGGCACTGCGTTTGTATTCGGGAACGCCATCCAGAAGCTCTTCCGCTTCGGCGATTCTGTTTTGTGAAATAAGACGGCGGATATCGGAAAACTGGCTGCTTCCGTAATTATAGCTTCCGCTGTAATTGCCGCCGTAACTTTGATTATAGCCGCCGGCGTTATAATATCCGCCGTTTCCGCCGTAAGTTCCGCCGTTATAGCTTCCGTAAGAAGTGCGGCCGGCCTTGCGGTCTTTTTGAATCTGATCATAGGCGGCGTTGATATCCTTCATTTTTTCCGCCGCAATATCCGCAAGGGGGTTATCAACGTATTTATCCGGATGATATTTGCGAACAAGATCACGATAGGCTTTTTTGATTTCTTCGTCGGTGGCATTTTCGGAAACGCCAAGGACTTTATAAGGATTATCCGTTTTCTTTTCCCCCTTTTTTATTTATTATTCTTTCGACTTCGGAACGAAGCCCGAGCCGGATTATATTTTCCACTATTTCTTTGTATCTGTCAAGAGCCAGAAGCTCGAGATCATCCGATAGTTCCGCGGTTGTCATAAAAAGCGCGGATTTTGCATTTTGAACAGAATCTTCTCCGCCGAAAATGAAAGGGTTGTAATTTTGTTTTCTGCGGTCATCCTCGAGGTCATCAAGGGCATCGCAAAGATAAATGTAACGGCCGAGAAGATATCCGAACCGCCGGAGTATCCTTTCGTTTCCCTCATCAGCCCGAAGACCAATAAGCTCTTCAAGGAATTTTGCGGTGGGTTCGGCGGCTTCATCCGCAAGGGCGGAGCTTCTTCCTTCGATTTCTTTTTGCCGCTCCATCATATTTTTTGCGGCTTCGTCTATTTTTATAGCGGCGCCGCCGAAAGAAAGCGCTTTTTTTCTTGCCGAAGCGGCAAAAGGCATAAGAAGGGCCGCGCCGATCTTCTTAAAAAAGCCCCTATCCGCAAGGTCATCCCTGAACTTATAATAGGTGAGTATCATGGCAGCCTTTGCAGCAAGAGAAACCGCTTCGTTTTCACAGCATCGGCACTGTTTTTTAAAAGGGTGGGCGATACAGCGGCAATGCTCGAAAGAAGGGCAGATATTATCGTCGAGGGACATAAAAAACATCGCCATAAAGGCGAAGTCATAGCTGAGCGTCATGCGGGCGAAAATGCCGTAGCTCCTGCCGAGTTCCCTGCAAAGCCCGCAGTAAATCGAACGATATTCTTCCGCTTCACGGATTTTAAGTTCCGGTCTATACGGTTTTATATATCCGAACAAAGCGAAAGCCTCCCTGCATTTTGTTGTCTTTGCGAATATTTTACACCATTTTTTCTGAAAAGTAGTTAAGAAAATGTAAAAACTCTGTTGTTTTTCATAAAAAGGAGGATAAATTATTGTTTATGCGTTTAAAGCCTTCCCCTTGAGGGGAAGGTGGCATCGCGGAGCGATGACGGATGAGGTGTTTCTATGCAAACACGGAAATTAGCGGACAAACACCTCATCACCGCCTTCGGCGGAGCTTCTCC
>JAFUJP010000147.1 GCA_017473745.1 Oscillospiraceae bacterium | reverse complement strand
TTATAAAAAAACGGAACGGTCAAGACCGTTCCCTACGGTAAACCCCTCCGTCAAAACCTTCGGTTTTGCCACCTCCCCTGTTAGGGGAGGCAAGCGCTCCGCGTTCTTGGTTTGCCCTCATCCGTCTTTCGCCTTCGGCGAAATCCACCTTCCCCTGGGGGAAGGCTTTAAAACGCTTCGCGTTCCTTGGTTGCGGAACGGTCAAGACCGTTCCCTACGATAAATTGGCAGTTTCTAAATTAATTTTGCGCAAATTTAATTTTCCATTTTCCATTTTCAATTGTCAATTAAAATGAATCTCCGGTCATTTGCTTCTCGAATGCCGCCCCCTTTGACAAATGGGTGTTTAACAACATAAACAACAATTTATTTTGCCGAAAGAAAAAAAGCACCCGAAAGTGCTTTTTTTGCGTTATGCCAAGGCTTTTGATTTTTTGTTTTCGGCCAGGTGCCAAGGAATATACATTGCCGCCCATACAACGACAAGAAGAAATGGCATTCCGAGGAAATAGAGATTTTCGCCGAATATTGATGCAAGAATCTCGAGAACCGGGTTATTTTCGGTTCCGTTGAGGAAGAAAAAGTTTGTGTTAAGGATCTTGTTGAGAACAAATATGGGAACACATTCACAGAGAAGAACCAAAAACACCTTCGGAAGGCGCTTTATGCTCGGTCTGAATCCGCCCGCAAGAAGCAAAAGCGGATACATAAGCAAAAGAACGTGGACCGAATTTGAATGAAGGCTCATAAAATTCCAGTAAGGAAGATTTGTCCATGTGGGCATCGCAAGGGCAAGAGCCGCACCCGGAACACAGAGCGCATAAAGAAGCTCGGCAGAAAGGTCATCGCGCTTCAGGGTATGCCAGACGCAGACGAAAATATTTATGCTGCAAAGATGAAGCGGAAGATATTCCCATTCCCACTGGCCCGTTGCGAAACAGCCGAGATGTTTCCAAAGTTCATCGGCGATAAGAAGTATCGCCATGATATTAAGAGCCTTTTGGCGGTTCGGTTCATCAAGTTTTTTATAAAACATCATTGCGGCAATTATTATTGCTGTAAAAGCCGCGGTCAGCGCAAGATGAACCGGGCTGAAATGTTCAAAGCATATATAATCGGGGTTAAGATCGCTCATCGTTCCCCTTGTGTACCAAAATTCGGACATAAAAAACGCCTCCCTTTTTTGTCAGCTTGTTATTTTATCACATATCACAATTTAAGTAAACCGCTTTTTATTATTCGTTTTAATCCAAAACGGCCTTTTCGCCGATTATTGATGAAAAGCTCAATTTATGTTAGAATAAACTGAAAACAAATATTAGCCGAAGGAAAGGAATGTATGAAAAGGATATCCCATCCGCGGCTATGTTTTTTTCAGAAAGCGCCTTGTTGCATAACGGGCTTTTTGCTGATATAATTCTTTTGTGATGAATCTGTATTTGAAAAAGGAGTTTTTTATGGCATACAAACGCGAATGGCAGCGCCCGCTTGAACTCGACCGCCCCACCTGGGATATGCTTCGTGAAAACAATATCTATACCGACAGCCGAAAGGATTTTCGCTGGCGCCACTGCCCCGATAAGGAAAACGGGGTCATCCACGCCGCCGTTTATACCGTTATGAGCTATGAATATGCCGACGACGTTGTCGAGGCGGATTTTCCCCTTTCAAAAGAGGGGCTTGACGAAGCGAACGCATGGATAGAATCGAAATTCCGCGAATTTGTTGATGCGAACCCCGATAGGTATTGATCTTATGGCCGAACAGAGATATCTTTACATTGTTTTTCTTTCAACTCCATACCGCACCGGAAGCTTTATCCGGGCGGTCACAAGGTTCCCTTATAACCACATGGGGATCTCGCTTTCGCCGAAATTCAGATATTTTTATTCCTTTTCGCGGCACTATAAAGCGGCGCCTTTTTACGGCGGATTCACCAAGGAATCCATCCTTCGCTATCGCTACAACGGAAAAACCGCCACAATGAAAATCTGTGCCGTTCCCGTTTCGGAAGAAAATTATCAGGAAGCGAAAAAGCGCCTTGAATTCCTCGAAAGCCATTCCGAAGCGTTTGTTTACAATATGCTTTCGGCGATGTGCTTCCCTTTCAGGATAAACGTTCGGGTTGACCGTTCATACACCTGCGCTGAATTTGTTTTGAGCATGCTCCGAAAATACAGCGATATTCCCGTGCTTAAAGAATGCAAATTCTGTTCCATCAAAGAAGCCTGTGAAATCCTCGAGCCCTATAAAATCTTTGAGGGCAGCGCCGGCGCATATCTTAAAAATGCCGATTGGTTCGGGGATACCTTCCCCGAAGAAATGGGCACATGGTTTTATACAAAGAAAACCTTTTATAATAACGGAAGGCTCGCCTATCGCTTTGTAAAAGGAAAACTCAACAAAAAAAGAGGCACTTCTTTGTGAAGTGCCTCTTTTGCCGCTGAATTTTTATGGGTTATATCCTTTTATAAACAATTTAAAAAAGCGCACCCCTTCTGCAAGGGAAGATAGGGTTATGTTTTCGTTGACAGCGTGGCAGGCAGCGTTTTGTTCATTGGTTATGCGCGTCGGGGTAAAGCGAATGGCGTTTTCTGTAAGGGCATGAAAATGGCGGCAATCCGTTCCGCCCATTATTACATAGGGCGCAATGCCGGCATCCGGGAACTGTTTTCTGATACATTCCACAAGATATGCGTATTCCTTTGAACGGATATTTGAAACCGGCGAAGCTTCGCGCTTTTGTATGACCTCGATTTCGAGGTCATATTTTTTTGCGTATTTTTTAAGGACTGCAAGGCTTTCTTCACAGCCCTGATGCGCGCTTGTGCGAAGGTTCGCCACAAGATAGGGTTCTTTCGGTATCACGTTGCAGGCATCGGAACCTTTCATCATGGTGAAACAGCAGGTGGTTGAAAGGATAGCTTCGCCGAAGGGCGAAACCATCGGCATCAGCCGGATGAGAAGTGGCCTGAAAAGCCATATATTGCCGAGAAGGAAGCGCATTCCGAACCCGAAGGAAGGCGCCATAAGTTCAAACATTTCCCGGGCTTCGGGAAGAAGATGTTTTTTGAAAGGGCGCTTTTTTTCGATTTCGTTTCAAAAGCAAAAAGTCTTGCGGCGGGGGTTTTGCGCGGCGGGGTGCTGCTGTGGCCGCCTTTGCCCCTTGCGGTTATTTTTACGTCCATATATCCTTTTTCGGTAACGCCGATAACCGCATACTGGCGGTCCATTCCGGCAATGGGTCTGTCGATGACTGCGCCGCCCTCATCAATGACCATGGCAAGCTCTATGCCTTTTTCTTTAAGGCAGCGGACGGCGGAAGCGGCTCCGTCGCCGCCGATTTCTTCATTTATCGCGTATTCAAGATAGATATCGCAGGGCGGAACGAAGCCTTCCCCGATAAGTTCTTCAAGAGCCTGAAGCTCCACAAACATGGTGCTTTTGCAATCCATCGCGCCCCTGCCGTAAAGAGCGCCTTCTATAACCTCGCCGCTGTATGCGGGGCACTTCCAGCCATGGTCATTTGCCGGAACAACGTCCTGGTGACCCATAAAAAGGATTGGTTTTTTATTCGGGTCTTTTCCCTTCCATCTGTAAAGAAGCGTTCCGTTCAGAACGGTTTTCTCGAAAGCATTATGCACATTCGGAAAAAGCTCTTCGAGAACCCTGTGAAATTTATAGAATTCCGAAAGATCCTCATCCTCGTTTTTTGAAACAGTCGGAACACGAACCATGGCACCCAGTTTATCTGCGCAAAGTTCAAGTTCTTCTTCGGTTATTTCGGTTTCGCATTTTTTCGGTGCGGGCGCTTTTATCATAAAGGTACGGATAACGGCGGCAAAAAGAAGAACCGCCATTGCCACAAGGATACCGAAAAATATATAGATCATTTTCTTTCCCTCCGGGATAAAGATTTTATAAAAGTGGTTCGGATAATATTGTAGCATAAAAACCCGAACGGTCAAGCCCGTTCACCGCCGTTCGCAATTTATCCCCCATTTTGCTTCGCAGCGAATATATTGCCGTTCCGATAAAAAAGGCTTCCGCAAAAAGCAGAAGCCGTTTTTTTGTTTCGATATTAAAGAAGGCTGTCGCGGCGGCAGGGAGAAGTTACCCTCGGTTTTTCCTCGACGTTTGCGGATTTATTAAGTTCTTCAAGCATTTTTTCATCAAGGGGAATAGCCTTGTGGCAGCGGGGGCAAAGATAGGTCGGGCGGTTGTATCCTGCGGGAACGATAACGGGCTTTCCGCAATAGGGGCAGAATACTTCCAAACCTTCGTCTTCAACAGTGATGGGCATTTTGTTAACCACCTTTCACATTATTCTATGTAAGAAGTATATCACACCCCGCGGCGGTATGCAAGAAGCAAATCGACCATTTTTCCGTAACTGCGGGTGCCTTCCTGCTGGTCGTTGAGTTTAAGATAGGTATCGTTGACCGCTTCGGAAACTTCGGCAACTTTCGTTTCGTGGGCGGCAATATATGCGTTCTGTGCGCGCATATCCGCATCAACGTATTCGGGGTATGTAATACGCAGTTCGTACCAAAGTTCATAATCGGCGGAATAAAGGGCGTTCATGGAATAAAGCAGCGCAAGGCAGGCTCCGCTGTATCTGAAATATTCCGAATCGCTTTCGGAACAGGCAAGATAGGCGATGAAATTCGCTTCCGCCTCGTTCATAAATCCGCGCAGGTGGCTTTGTTCGTGCATCATGGTCGAGCCGCGCAGAAAATCCGGGCCCGCAGTGCAGACGTTTGCTTCAAAAGTATATGGCGAATATACGCCGGAAATCTGAAGATATGCCATCACTTCGGAAAAAAGCACCGGCTTCGGCGTTCCGAACCTGCCGAAGCCCATATCCATGAAACCATAATCCGAAGCAAAATCCTCGAAATAAGCCTTGGCTTCTTTCGCCATCCGGTAATCTGTTCCTGAGAAAACGGTTCGGCCGTCATCCGCGTGCTCAAGTTCGGCACCGGCTTCCTTTGCTTCGGCAATAAGCTCTTTGCAAAGTTCATAAAGCTCCGAAACCTGGGATTTTTCTGCCGCGAGCCCGATTTTTTCGGAAAAGGTTTCGCGGTAATAATTCACCCCGCTGAAAACCGCAAAGAGAAAAAACACCGCCGAAGCGATGGAAAATATCTTCATGAGCACGCCGCCGAAATATCTGAGCACGGCGGATTTGCCCTCTTTTCCTTTGAGCACCAGCTTCACAAGCCAATAAACGAGAAGCCCTATTCCTGTGGCGATGGCCGCTTCCATAAGGGAAAAGGGAATAATTCCGGTGATACTTCCGAAAATGCCGCCCAGTGGCTTATACACCCATTCGTGGTAAAAATCCGCAAAGCCCGGGATGAATCTTCCCGCCGCAAGAAGCAGAAAGCCCATCGGCAGAAGCATTATGAAATAAAAATAAGGGGATTTTATAATATTTTTCACTTTAATCATAATTATAAATATAGGGGCGGATGAAATCCGCCCGATTTTCAGATTGTTTTATAACCCTTCCGCCGTGCCATACGGCAGCGGCCCCTTCCCCTGAAATTTGAGGTAATCATTTCGTCACGTCTATGTCGTCAAGTTCCACAAGGAGTTTTGCGTAAACGAGCATAGTATCGAAAAGAAGCTTTGCGGGGGTATGTTCATCG
Source organism: Oscillospiraceae bacterium (assembly GCA_017473745.1). GTDB lineage: Bacteria > Bacillota > Clostridia > Oscillospirales > Ruminococcaceae > UMGS1668. The sequence goes on along the minus strand of JAFUJP010000147.1, from coordinate 2,431 downwards.
GCCTGGTGAATGCTTCCGCGGAAGAGTCCGAAAGGATTTTCATAATCCGGATCCTCCGGGCCGAGGGCGCAGGCATTGGGAAGATGCTTCGCATAGGTGCCGCCGCCCATGGTATAGGGCTTCCAGTGGTCGCGGCGGAAAACGCTGTGGATCACCTTCATGCAGGTTCTGACAAGTTCGGAATCTGCCGGCGCGTATGCGGGGTTGGTGTTTACAACGTCATGAACGGTAACGCCATAGGGCTCGACGGTTTCAATGATTTTTTCGAGAAGCACATCGCCTTTTTCCGTTACGGGATAACGGATATCTATTGAAAGATCGAGAAGCCCGCGGTCATAATTGATCACTCCGCCCACATGGGTGAGTTTGCCGCTGGGTTCATCCTCGACCGGAACGCCGAGCGCCGCGCCGTTGTAATCGGAGTTTACGAGAGCAAGAAATTCCATGGCGGCTTTTGCTTCGCCTTCAAAAACTTTCGCATCGAGAAGGGCGTTTGCAAGAACGCCGATGGCGTTTATGCCGTTTTCCGGAATGGATGCGTGAACGGAAGCGCCGTTTGCGGTGACTTTGACGAGATCGCCATCGGTTTCGACGGAAATTCTTTCGTTGCAGGCAAGTTTTTCCGCAAGGCATTTTGCGCAAACGTCTTTAAGGGTTGCGGTGCATTTATCCGCCACAACGTTGCGGACCGTTCCGCCCGAAAAATCAACTATTTTTGCATCATTGCAGGGAACAGCAAGATAAAAGCGAAGTCCGCCCTTTTCGCCGTGGCAGAGGGGATAGTTCCCGTCGGGGGTAAAAGAAGCTTCGGGAAGTTTTTCGCTTTTCTCTATGTAATATTCAACGTCGTTCATGCCGCATTCTTCCTGGCCGCCCATAAAAATCTCAATCTCGCGCTTGGGAAGAAGATCCAGTTCTTTAAGGCAGCGAACGGCGTAGATAGAAGCCCAGAGCGGGCCTTTGTCATCAAGGATACCGCGGCCGATGAGAAGATCGCCCTCAACCGTGAGCTGATAAGGGGGATAATTCCAGTCGTTGCCGCAGGGAACAACGTCAAGATGACCGAAAATACCGATTTTTTCTTCACCCTCGCCCACGTTTGCCACAAGGCAGTAGTTTTCGAGGTTTTTCACCGGGAAGCCGTAGCCTTCCACAAGTTCCTTTGCGGCGGCGAGCACGTTTGCACTTTCCACGCCGAAGGGATATTCGCCTTCGGCAACGCCGGGGGTCGCCACAGAAGGCACCGCGATTATTTTTGAAAGATCGGCGATGAATTCATTTTTGTGCGCTTCGATCCATTCTTCGATGCGTTTTTCGTTTTCAATACTGAGCATTTATACAAAACCCCTTTCGGACAGAAATTTTTCGCAATTTCATTCTACCACATTAAAGCGGAAAAGTGAATAACGGAATATAAATTTTTTAAATTCCCAGCGACGAAAAGGTTTTAAACAGAAAAAACACCGGGGTGGTCAAGCCCGGTGTTTTTCTTTCTTTAAGTCAATTAGTTTGAGTTTTTGAGGAGGGTGTTACCCAAAAAGTTTGCGGCTCTTTTTGAGTACATCTATATTATATCACCCTTATTTTTTTATTTGTTAAATAAAAGTGAACAACTCGTGAAGAAACATAAGATTTTAAAAAATAATTTTGTGAACGAAAAATTTTTGGCGAACATATGTTTACAAATGCGAACATATGTGCTATAATTCATTTGGATTATTCCGATTATCTGAAAGGAGCGAAAGTTTTATGGGAAATAAAGCTGAAGTTATCTTTAATTATATGACCGATTTCATAAATGACCACGGCTATCCGCCCACGGTTCGTGAAATCTGCGCGGAACTTGATATCAAATCCACCTCCACCGTTCACCGTTATCTTAAGGAGCTTCAGGCGGCAGGAAAAATTTCCATGGGTGAAAACCAAAACCGCGCCATTTCCATCAAAAGCACCACCCCGCCCGGAACCATCCCCGTTCTCGGCCATGTTGCAGCGGGTTCCCCCATTCTCGCGGAAGAAGAGGTTGACGAATACGTTCCTTTTGCGGGCGATACCACCGATCTTTTTGCCCTTCACGTTCACGGCAATTCCATGATCAAATGCGGAATTCTCGACGGCGACATTGTTGTTGTTCGCCGCACCCCCGAAGCGGTCAACGGTCAGATAGTCGTTGCTCTCGTGGAAGATTCCGCAACGGTAAAACGTTTTTATAAAGAGGAAGGTCACTTCCGCCTTCAGCCGGAAAACGACGATTATGAACCCATCATAGTTGATTCCGTCGATATCCTCGGCAAGGTTGTTTCCGTTATGAGAAGCTACGATTGATAAATAAAAACACGAAAGACGCCGAAAGGCGTCTTTTTTTGCGCGGATGATGTGAGCAGATAAGATCCCCCCGCGTTGGCCCGACTTTATCGCTTCGCCAACTCAC
>JAFUJP010000146.1 GCA_017473745.1 Oscillospiraceae bacterium | reverse complement strand
TAGGGGTCTGGCCAAGCTCTTCAAGGTCTGCGGAAATCTCCATGGTGGTTTCTGCGCCGCGGTGACCGCCGCCGATGCCGCCGGTTGCGAAGATCTTGATGCCTGCCCTGTGAGCGATGATCATGGTGGTGGTAACGGTGGTTGCGCCGTCCTCGCCTCTTGCGCAAAGAACAGCAAGGTCGCGGCGGGAAGCTTTGTGGATGGCCTGGCCTTTTTTGCCGAAGTATTCGATTTCTTCGGGGGTAAGACCTGCTTTAAGGCGGCCGCCGATGATTGCAATGGTTGCGGGAACAGCACCGTTGTCGCGGATGATCTTTTCAACGTTGAGAGCGGTTTCTACGTTCTGGGGATAGGGCATTCCGTGGCTGATGATGGTGGATTCAAGAGCAACAACGGGTTTGCCTTCTGCAATGGCCTGGGCGACTTCTGCGTTTACGTCAAGAAATTTGTTGAGGTTCATGGTATATCTCCTTTTTATAATAGTTCAGATTTATATTTTTATTTTTTGCGTTTCATGCGCTTTTTAAGATTTTCCGCGCACATAAGCGGGTTGATGGTTTCGCCGGATTCCATGGTAATGGAACCTGCCGCAAGGCCCGCCGCGGCGGTTTCTTCAAGGCCAAGCCCTTCAAGATAGGCCCATACAAGCGCCGCCATAAAGGAATCCCCGCAGCCGGTGGTGTTCACCATTTTGCCGGGGATAATGGGGTGCCAGGTGCTTTCCTTTGCGGTGGCACCAAAAACGCCGTCTCCGCCCATGGAAATGAAAACCCGGCGAACGCCTTTTTCAATAAGAGCGCCTGCGGCTTTTTCGGCATCCTCTTTGCAGTTTATTGCAACGCCCGAAAGAAGCTCCGCTTCTATGCGGTTGGGTTTAAGGGTATGTATCTTTGAAAGGATGGGTTTGATTTTCTGCGCTTTGGTTGTTGAAACAGGGTCAACAAAAAGCGGAACTGAAAGATTTTCCGCAAGGAAGGCAAGGGATTCTTCCGGAATGTTCGCATCGGCCACAACAACCTGTGCGTTCTGCAAAAGGCCGAGATTTGCCGCAAGATATTCCGGCGTTATCTTTTTGCAGACCTCCATATCCGAAACAGCAAGTGCCATTTCGCCGTCGGGGTGGGTGAGATAGAGATAGGTCGAGGTCGTTGCCCCGGGAACACGCAAAGCGTGGCTCAGGTCTATTCCGAGTTCGGAACAGGAAGCCGCAACTCTTTCGCCGTTAAGGTCATCACCGTATGCCGAAAGCAGGCGAACGTCGATACCCAAAAGGCTCATGTTATGGGCGATGTTTCTGCCGACTCCGCCAAGACTTGTGCTGACTGTGCCGGGGTTTGAATCTTCCGCCACAAGCGGAGCAAAGGAAGTTCCGCCGATATCAACGTTAACTCCGCCGACTACAACGGCATAGCTGCCGGTGCGGAGAACATAGCCTTTTCCGGCGATGCAGCCCTTTTTGGTAAGGTTTGAAATATGCACCGCAACGGAAGAACGGGTGATGCCGAGTTTATCAGCAATTTCCTGCTGCTGGATCATCGGATTTGCCTCAATAAGCTGGAGAATTTGCCTTTCCCTTTGTGTCACGGAAAACGCCTCCCTAAAATAAAGTTTAATAAAATAAACATTTGCTTATATTATATCACTGCACGCAGTATTGTCAATAGATATTGCGCAATTAGTATAAATTGTTGTGTGAATCGGCGGTGCGCCGCTGAAAAAAGTCCGGGGAAGGCGCCGTTTGCTGCGATTTTGTTCCGAAAGGGCGAAGAATCGGCTTCGGGATAAAATAAAAGACGGCGGGAATTTTTCCGCCGTCTTTCAGCCTATATTTTCAACAAATTTTAGTGTTCCGTCAATTATAACTTCTATGTTGCGTTCGTCCATAACCGTGTCGCGTTTTGTATGTATTCTGCCGAGGTAAAGGCCGAACCTGCTTTTTTTGAAAGCCGCAACGCCGATGTTCTTTTTGAAATTCTTCTGGTCCGAAGGATAAAAAACTCCCCGGTTGCTCTCAACAGAAATTCGTTTGTCATCAACCTGCTCAAAGGCGGATTTAAGGCTTTCTGCGTATTCGTCATAGAATTTTTTATCAATGATAAAGAGGATATCATCCCCGTCGGAAACACAGTCAAAGTTGATAAGAAGCTTATCCTTCATTTCCTCTTTATGTTTTTTGGCAAAAAAGGAAGAACCGAGAAGCCCAAGTTCTTCGTTATCGAAGAAAACAAAGGCGTATTGAGCACGCTCCTCCGGCGACATGGTGCTCATAAGTTCGATGAGGGTTATGATGCCGCTGGTGTTGTCGTTGACTGTGTGTTTGTTCGCCGGGCCGGCCATCATAAGATAAAGCATCCCGAACATAAAGCCGAAATAAGTAAGCTCAAAAAGCACAATGTTGTCGGTAAGGCTTCGGACTATTCCGCTCGCCAGGATACTGACAGCAAGTATCGGAACAGCTATGAGCACGCCGTAAAGAAAAGAAACAAACATATTCTTCGGCATGATGAAGTTTGGCACAGGCATTGCGGCGCAGGTGTCATAATGCGCGCCGAAAACCGCCTTTGCCGTGCTCACGTTGCCGATGACTATGTTTCGGTTTTTGGCAAATCCGCCTTCCTCAACGTTCAGTTCCGGAAAATGAGCACGCATGAATTCCATGAATTCCGTTTTTTGCTTTTTGCTTTTGCGGATCTGATATTTTTCAAGTATTTCCTTTGAAATGTCGGTCATTTTTTCACCTTAATTCTGTAGGGGCGGATATTATCCGCCCGTTTTTTACCGGATAGGATTCAAACCCTTCCACCGTGCCATACGGCAACGGTCCCCCTCCCATGTCAGGGGAGGTAATTAAAGCTCCACATCCTGAAGGCGGATGAGGGTCACGATATAGATTTTAAGCGCTTCGAGCAGGAATTCGACGGAAGCGCCTTCGTCAACGCAGTGCACCGCGCCGACCCATTCGGGCATGGGGCGTTCCGGATGCTCGGGCCCGAAAGAAACCGCATTGGGGAAGTCGCGGGCATAGGTTCCGCCGCCCATGGTATAAAGTTCGGCTTTTTCGCCGGTGATTTCGTTATAGGTGTTGATGCAGGTCTGGATCTCCGGGCTGTTGGGTTCGATATAAAAAGGCTCCATTTCTGCAATGGTTTCGCAGACGCAGTGCTCGCCGTATCTTTCATTAATGGTATCGGTGATTTGAGCACCGCCGGTGTTGGTGGGGTAACGGCTGTCGAGGCTCTGGAAGAATTTGCCGTCTTTGATGCCGATGATTCCGCCGATGATGGTGAGGGGAGAGAACTTGCCGTCGTCCGCGGCGACGCCGATTCCGCTGCCGTCGGAAGCGGAATGAAGCGCTTTGAGCACGGAAAGATACCCCGCTTCCGCTTCGGAACAAAGGCCGTTGTCAAGAATGTAATTTACGAGCACGCCGATGGCGTTAAGGGTGCCTTCGGGCATGGAGGCGTGACCGCTCTTGCCGAAAGCCCTGACGGTAAGAAGCCCGTCTTTTGCGGAAACTTCGATGTTTTCTGCCGGGGCGGGGGCTTCGCCTTCAAATTTGAGCACTGCTTCGGCTTTGTCGGGAATTACGTTAAAAGCCATGCCGCCGCTGATGGAAACGATCTTTTCCGGCGAGCATTTGGAACGGATCATGCCCTGATAAATTCCCTTTTCGCCGTTGCATACCGGGAAGTTGGAATCCGGGCTGAAAGCAAACGCCGGTGCAGGGTAGTTTTTAAGATAATACTGAACGTCGCCCATGCCGGTTTCTTCGTTTGCGCCCAAAAGCGCGCGGACGGTATAGCGAAGGGGAATGTTCTTCTCTTTAAGATATTTGAGAGCGTAAAGGCAAACAACGCTGGGGCCCTTGTCATCCATAACGCCGCGGCCGATGATGTATCCGTCTTTTTCCCACATTTCAAAGGGGCTTTTTGTCCAGCCTTCGCCGACGGGAACAACGTCGAGATGGGTCACGGTTGCGATATATTTTTCTTTATCTTCACCGGGAAGTTCGGCATAGCCGATATAGTGTTCGCAGTTTCTGGTCCCAAGGCCCATTTCTTCGGCAATTTCGAGGCCGAGTTCAAGGGCTTTTTCGGGTTCACGGCCGAAAGGCGCGCCGTCTTCCGGCTCGCCTTCAATGCTGGGAACAGCAACAAGGCGGCCGATATCACGGAGTATGTTCTCCTTATTTTCTTCGATAAAAAGGTCTATGTCTTTAAGATTGATATCCATAATATCTCTCCTTTCAAAATTCCATATTTCAAGTATAACCGATTTTGGCCGAAGGTCAAGAATTTTTGCAATATATTTTGGTTTTGGGGAGCTTCTGCAAAAAAACTGGAAACGTTCCCCCCGAGAGGAGGGATTTAAAACACTCCGCGTTCTTGTTTGCGGAACGGTCAGATAAATACTGTTCTCTGTGGTTTAAAAGCGAACCGCGAATGTCATTCCGAGGAGCGGAGCGACGTGGGAATCCGTAAAAAGAAAACGGATTGCCACACAAACCTTCGGTTTGTTCGTAATGACAGAGCTGCGGTTTATTCAGGAATGGCGATTTTCCGGAGGAACACCTCATCCGTCATTTCCTTTGGAAATGCCACCTTCCCCTCAAGGGGAAGGCTGCCCTCCGGGAATCCTTTTTGACGGGCGCACACATAGGTGCGCCCCTACGACGTTTTTAATAACGCAACGAGCGTACAAGATTTGTCAATTTAGTGTAGGGCGGGGGTCCCTGAAGGGATTACTTCGCACTTCGTGCTCAGGGCACCCGCTCCCGCCGTAATCTTTGTTTACGGAACGGTCAAGACCGTTCCC
>JAFUJP010000145.1 GCA_017473745.1 Oscillospiraceae bacterium | reverse complement strand
TTGATGGGCTTGAACAGCACGAACTTACTTCTTTTATCAACAATAATATTTTGACCCAGCTTGAGGGTATTGAAGGCGTTGCTTCCGTAACGGCCGACGGTATGATTGAGAAAAGTGTTGAGGTAACTATTTCGGAAGATAAGCTTTCTGCTTTGAACACAAGAATTCAGAATGAAATAGAAAAGCAGTTCGATGAAGCGTATCAGGGTATCGAGGATGCCGAAGCACAGCTTGAAGAAGGAAAAAAGGCTGTTGCCGCGGGAACTCTCGAACTCGAAAAAGGAAGAGAAGAGCTTGAAAACGCAAAGGCTGAAACCGAAAAGATGCTTGCGGAGGGAAGCAGCCAGCTTTCTTCGGCCCAGGCACAGCTCAACGCCGCAAGGGCGGAACTTGATGCCGGAAAAGAAGAACTCCTTAACCAGATAGAAGTTCTTTATGACACCTATGACCAGCTTATAGAGCTTCAGTCCACCGTTGCACTTCTTCAGCAGACGGAACTCGTTCTTCAAACAACCCTTTCGGCGCTTGAATCCGTTGAAAGCTACGTTCTTTCGGGCGAAATTGATACCGAACAGATAGATCAGATAATAGCTGAACTTACCGGAGGGGAATATACCTCTCTTGCGCTTCTTCAGCAGGGCATTGCAACCGTTGAAAGCGGGCTTGCAGAGGTTGAAAATTATCTCAGCACCATTGACGAAACGCTTAAGGATAAAGGATACAGCATAGATACCATAGACAAGGCCATAAGCGACCTTGAAGAAGGCATTGCTGTGGCGGAAGGCTATCTTGCGGAGATAGATGCGGGCTATGCCGCTCTTGATGAGGCTCAGAAACAGCTCAGTTCGGGTGCAGCCGCCCTCGAAAGCGGAAAAGCCGAAGCAGAAAAACAGTTTGCAGATGCCGAAGCCGTTATTGATGAAGGCGCCGCACAGCTTTCTGCAACTGCGGCACAGCTTGACGCTGCGGGGGCAGAGCTTGAAGCAGGCAAAGAACAGATAGACGCCGCCCTTGAAGAGGCTAAAAAAGCCGTTGACGTAAACGGAATGATAAATATCGAAATGCTCGCAACGATTTTCTATGCTCAGCATTTTGAAATGCCCGCCGGATATATTCTTGACGGAGAAAACTCTGTTCTTGTACGAGTCGGCGATAAATACGATTCCGTTGATGATCTCGGCGAGATGGTGCTTTTTGATATGGGCATTGACGGCGTAGAGCCGATCATGCTTAAAGACGTTGCGGATATCGTTTATACAGATAACTCCGGAGAAACCTATGCAAGCGTTAACGGTAACCGCGGCGTTATCCTTTCATTTACAAAACAATCTAACTACGCGACAGCAAGCGTTTCTGATTCCATTCAGGAAAAATTTACTGAACTTGAAGAAAAATACGACGGCCTTGAATTTGCAACTCTTATGGATCAGGGCGATTATATCGACATCATCATAGATTCCGTTATGGAAAATATGATCGTCGGCGCTATCCTTGCCGTTGTGATTCTCGTAATTTTCCTGAGGGATATAAGGCCGACGTTCATGGTTGCCTTAAGCATACCGATAAGCGTTGTTTTTGCCATAGTACTTATGTATTTTTCCGGAGTAACGCTTAATATCATATCTCTTGCCGGTCTTGCGGCGGGTATAGGTATGCTTGTTGATAACTCCATAGTTGTTATAGAAAATATTTATCGTTTAAGAAGCCTTGGGCTTTCGCCGGTAAAAGCCGCGGTTTCGGGCGCTTCGCAGGTTGCGGGCGCAATAACTTCTTCAACCCTTACAACCGTTTGCGTATTTCTTCCGATAGTCTTTGTTGAGGGCCTTACAAGACAGCTTTTCCAGGATATGGCTCTTACCATTGCGTATTCTCTTCTTGCAAGTCTTGTTATTGCGCTGACTCTTATTCCTGCAATGTCCCCGGCGGTTCTTAAAAAAGTAAAACAGAAAAAATCCGACGAGGGCAAATTTATTAAGGGTTATACAAAACTTGTAGAAGCTTCGCTTAAACATAAAGTGATCGTGCTTGCTGCTTCGGTTGTTCTTCTTGTCGTAAGTGCGGTTGCGTGTATCAGCAGGGGATTCATCTTTATGCCGAGTTTTGAATCCAACCAGCTTACCGTAAGCATAAATATGCCCGAAGGTTCCGTTCTTGAAGAAACTTCCGCCGTTTGCGATGAATTCGGAAACGAAGTTAAATCCATAAAGGGTGTCGGAACGGTCGGCACAATGCTTTCCGGCGGAATGGCAAGCATGGTTGGAATGTCCGGCGGAAGTTCGGACGTAACTTCTGCCACAATGTATATCCTTCTTGATGAAGAGGGCGAAAAGAACGCTTCGGCAATAACCGAAATGATTGCAGACATGGCGGAAAAATATGATGAGAGAGCCGACATAAGCGTTTCCGGAGGAATGATGGATTCCATGAGCGTTCTTACCGGAAGCGGCGTTACCGTTAACGTATATGGCGACGATATTGAGGATATTACCGCAACAGCAAAGGAAATCGGCGAAATAATCGCAGGCGTTGATGGTATCGCCTATGTTTCTTCCGGCGAGGAGGAAACCGAACCCACTATTAACGTAAGCGTAAACAAGGCCGAAGCAATGAAAAAAGGCCTTACGGTAGCACAGATTTTCCAGGAAATTGCGGTTCAGCTTACAAAAAGCGCAACTGCCGCGACGGTCGAAACCTCTGACGGAGATTATGACGTTATAATAATATCTGAAAAGGCAAATAGCTTTACACGCGAAGACCTTGAAAATTATGTCTTTGAAGTTACCAAACAGGATGGCAGCACCGAAGAAGTTAAGCTTTCGGATATTGCCGTTATTGAAGACGGCAATACTCTTTCGAGCATCGGGCGCGTTTCGCAAAGAAGATACCTTACTGTTTCGGCTTCTGTTGCGGAAGGCGAGAATATAACGGTAGTTTCTTCTGCTGTTCAGCAGGCTCTTGCTGATTATGAAGCGCCGGATGGGATCGAATATGAATTTTCCGGCGAAAACGAAAGCATTATGGAAGCGATCTGGGAACTTGTCAAAATGCTCGGCATCGGTGTAATACTTGTTTATCTTATCATTGTTGCCCAGTTCCAGTCTTTGCGTTCTCCGTTCATAGTAATGTTCACAATTCCACTTGCATTCACCGGAGCGTTCCTCGCGCTGATGCTTTGGGGGCTTGAAATAAGCGTTGTGGCGATGATCGGTCTTGTAATGCTTGTAGGTATTATAGTAAACAACGGTATAGTTCTTGTTGACTGCATAAACCAGCTTCGTGAAGAAGGTATGGAAAGAAGAGCCGCCATTATCGAAGCTTCAAAAACAAGGCTTCGCCCGATCTTTATGACGGCGCTTACAACAATTCTTGCTCTTGTGCCCATAGCAATGGGTATCGGCTTCGGTTCAAGCCTTATTCAGCCGGTTGCGGTTTGCTGTATCGGCGGACTTACCTATGCAACGGTTATGACTCTTTTTGTAATTCCGGTTATGTATGAACTTCTTTCAAGAAAAACCATGCGTGTTATCAGCGAAGAGGATCTCGAAATATCCGAACTTTAATCAGATGAAGAAAACTCCCGCACGGCTGTGCGGGAGTTTTTTTGTTGACGGCCTTGAATTTTTATGTTACCATCATTTATAAATATCGGGAGAAAAAGGTTGGATTTTATGGAAAAAATTATTATCAGATTTGCCGAAAAAGATGATTATGAAAACGTTGAAAAGATTATGAAGCAGGTACAGAATCTTCATATAAATTGGCGTCCTGATATTTATAAGGAATGTGAAACCGTTCTTCCTTTTGAGCTTTTCCTTGCGGAAATCGAAAAGGGAACAATCGTTGTGGCCGAAGCCGACGGAAAAATTGCCGGAGTGCTTTCGTTTATGCAAAGACGTATAGAATCGGTTACACATGTTACGAGAAAAGTTGTTTTTATTGATTCAATCGCTGTTGACGAAAATTTCAGAGGGAGAGGTATCGGTACAAAGCTTCTTGATTTTGCGAAGGATATTGCGCAGAAAATGAACTGCGATGGGGTAGAGCTTCAGGTAAACGCAAAAAATTCCGCAGCAATGGAATTTTATAAGAAGTTTGGTTTTACCGAAAAATCAGTGAATCTGGAATTGCTTTCATATAAATAAAGATTTCAGCAGCAAATTTTATTGACTGAAATCCGAAATTATGGTAACATCAAAACAGAATAATGCATAATGGAGGTATTTTTATGGATAATAAAGCTCTTGTTAAAGAAGCCCTTGCCGCAAGGGAAATGGCGTATGTTCCGTATTCGCATTTTG
>JAFUJP010000144.1 GCA_017473745.1 Oscillospiraceae bacterium | reverse complement strand
CCGCAAACCTCGTCAAATTTTTATATGCGCTCCGCGTTAATGGTTTGCCCTCATCCGTCTTTTTTTGACCTTCGGGCAAAAAAATCCACCTTCCCCGAGGGGAAGGCTTAAAATGCTCCGCGAAACGGAACGGTCAAGACCGTTCCCTACATTAGATTAAGCGATAACGGCAGACGGAACAGGGTTTGCCCTCATCCACCGCGCCGCAGGCGCGGCTTTCCCGAAAAATAAAAAGGCGCCTTGCGGCGCCTTTTTTTTATTCAATTCTTGCTATAACAAATTTATCTGTCTGATAATTGATAACGCCAAGTTTCCAGAGTTTCATATAGCGGATCCTTTCCTGAAAAAACGGGATCGGATCTCTGAATTCTCCGTCCGTGCCTTCTTCCATAACCCGAAGAAGACAGGCAAAATCCTTTACCCTTTCAACGCCCGCCGCAAATGGTTCATAGCGGTATTTATAATCCTCATTGACCCACAGAAAGCCTATGAGGGTTTTGTCATAAGACACCTCATATTTTTCCATAAAGCTTAAAGCGAAATCTTATCAGCGAAGGGTAATATATGCGGCGTATGCAACGTACATTGCAACGCAAAGAATGCCTTCGAGCCTTGTGGTTTTGTTGCCGGTTTTGCCGAGAACATACATAACAAGCGTGATACCCATAAGGATAACGGTATCAATGATAAGAAGCATAGAGGCGTTGATGGTGGTAAGCGCAGAAGCCGCACCGAGGATAAAGAGAATGTTGAAAATGTTGGAACCGACTACGTTGCCGAGAGCAAGGCCGCTGTCGCCTTTCTTTGCCGCAACGATAGAAGTTACAAGCTCGGGAAGAGAAGTTCCCGCCGCAACGATGGTAAGGCCGATAAAGGTTTCGCTCATGCCGATGGCTTCGGCAATAAGAACTGCGTTGTCAACAACAAGGTCGCCGCCGAAGATGATGGCTACAAGGCCGCCGAGAATGCAGAGAATACTTTTAAGCGGGGACATCGCTTTTATATCGTCGCCCTCGGTGCGGTTTTTCTTTGCCGCACGAACAAGCATAATGATATAAGCAACCATGCCTGCGAGTAGAAGCATACCCTCGATATTGGAAATTTTCATATCGAGCATCATAACGAGAAGAACGCCTGCGGCGCCAAGGCTCCACCAGATATCACGGGTAAGAATAACCTTTTCGCTGACTATGGGGCAGATGATCGCGGAAACACCTACAACAATGAGAAGGTTGAAGATGTTGGAGCCGACCACGTTGCTGAGCGCGATATCACTGTTGCCGGAAAAACCTGCGGAAATGCTGACAGCCGCTTCGGGAGCACTGGTACCCATAGCGACAACGGTAAGACCGATGATTACAGAAGGAATTTTGAGAAGCTTTGCGACGGAGGAAGCACCGTCAACAAAAAAATCCGCGCCCTTTATAAGAAGGACGAAACCGACGACGAGAAGAACATACATCATCATAAAAAAATAAACCTCCGAAATTTTTCTGCGTAAGGGCGCAAAAAAACAAGACCCCTGACGCAGTCTTTTTTTGCGGCAAAAGTCTTGTTGTTTAATACATTATCCGGCCTTTCGGCGTGATGACGAATAACGTAACGCTTCGACAGAAAGCGCCAACTACTCCCTATTGACTTAAAGTATTGTATCACATTTTTTCTTTTTGTCAAGGGTCAATTAAATATGTATAAATATATATACATATTTAACTATATAAATTATTGTTTATATGCCTTCCCAGAGGGGAAGGGGGACCGTTGCCGTAGGCACGGTGGATGAGGGATTATTTAAGAACGCGGAGCGCTTATCGAAATTAGACAGGGTTTATCCCTCCTCAGTCGCCTTCGGCGACAGCTCCTCCTCTGAGGAGCT
>JAFUJP010000143.1 GCA_017473745.1 Oscillospiraceae bacterium | reverse complement strand
GGGTGCGGCACTCCGTCTTTCTTTTGGCATAAAACGGCGGGAACAAGCCCCCGCCCTACGGTATAACGGTAAAATACAAAAACCCCGCGTTGCCGAACAGTCCATCGTTGAAACCCGGTCGTAAGACAAGGGTGGGTAAAGCCTTCCCATCCGGTTCACGTTCCCCTGTATAAAAAATCAGGGCCTACATTACATGGATGGAGAAAAGCTCCCGTTTCAAGATTTGTTGGATTAAAAAAACGGACGATTCTCGTACAAAGCAGGGTATTTTGCGGTTATTATTTTTTGCTTTTCGGCGCGGAATTATTCTTCGTATCCTTCGCCGAAATAAATTCCGTAAATCTCGTCATATTCGTCTTCGTCAACGATCTCTTCGAGATAGTCACAGTCTTCATCAATGACATATTCAAGAATTACGGGTTCTTCAAGCTCGCGCTCTTCCTCGGTCAATCCCTCGGGATAAAGCACGCAGTATTTTTTGCCGTTATGTTCGATGGCATCCACAAGCTCAAATTCCATGTCATTGCCGTTTTCATCGGTGAGGGTAACGGTATTGTATTCTTCAAATTCCTGAGGCATAATTATCAGCTTTCCTGTTCGTTGAAATCATAAAGTTCTTCAAGGCGGTCGATGAAAATTTCAGAAATTTCTTCAAATTCATCATCATCTTCGATGGGTTCAAGGAATTCTTCGCCGTTTTCTTCAACAACTTTAAGAATTACAAGCTCGCCGTCATCGTTTGCAAGATTTTCGGGAGTTTCGGTGGGGATAAGGGCAAAATATTCGTTGTTTTCGGTTACGAGGGAATCAACGATTTCAAATTCGGTTTCTTTACCGTTTTCATCAACAAGGGTTACGAAATCGTTGCCGTAATCTTCGTTTTCAGCGGGATTGTTGTTCTGTTTGCTCATTTTTATTTCTCCTTTTCGGGGATATTTTTTACATTATTATATTATAATAATCCGGCAATAAAGTCAATGACTAATCTTTAAAGCCTCCTGCACGAAAAAAGGGCAATACGACCCTTTTATGAGCTTTCCGGAAGTATTCCCAATCAGCCTGATTGCTGTTTTGGCGGGCTTTAACCTTCAGCTTTCGGTTTTGCGCTTATTCCGTGGGATAGGATATCTCTATATCGTTTATCTTCACCGGTTCCGCGGCGGAATATCCGCCGGAATAGCCGGAATTTTCGGAATTCATAATGGTTTTTGCGGTTTCCATGCCCGAAACTACCTGCGCAAAGATAAGAACCTTGCCCTCATATTCCGGGATCCCGCCGAATTCCTTATAGAGAGAAGCTCTTTCTTTTGAAAATTCATGCTGGATAAGATAGGCGGAAGAAACGCCCGAAAGTTCTTCGGCGGTTATAATGAAAAAGCTCGGGGTGGCTTCGGAATCATGGATAACAAAGCCGACCGCACCGTAAAAACAGCCGAGATCTGTTTCTTCCGCTGCAAAGCTTTCGCCGAGAACCGAAGCCTGTATGAACATATCCTTTGCGAGGGTAGAAAACGCCGCGGAATCAAAAACGCCGGAATTATCAAGGGCGATGAATTTTTCCGCCGCGGAACAATCCGCCAGCTTTATTACAATATCGCCGAGATCGGTTTTTATTGCCGCGGTAATATCTCCGGAAGTTTCGGAAGTTTGCCATTCAAGAAGGGAAGTAACCTCTTTCGAAGGTTCATCCTCCGGATTTATGTCAATGCTTCCGGAAAATTCGCTTTCTCCGGAAATTTCACCGCTTCCGGAATTTTCATTTTCATTGGGAACCGTTTCAAAAAATCCCAAAGCCGCCAGAACCGCAAGAATTCCGATAGCCAGAACAAGGATTATCATTGTGGCAATTCCGAGAGTTTTTATCTTTTTCATTTGTTTTTGCCTCCTTTGAGGAAAGGGTTTTCAAAAAATTGATGGCCAACAGCCCTGTAATATGACTTTTTCAGCCGCAAAAGGCCGACTTTTCACTTTCAGCCGAATAAAATTTCCGCGGTCAGCGCGTTTGAAAGAAGAAATCCCTTTGGCGTAAAAGAAACCGTCTCGCCTTTTATACGAAGAAGACCCGGTTTTTCAAACGGTTTTGCATTTTCGAGGATATCCGCGCCGGAAACTTCCGGAAAGCGGCTCTCCAGTTCAGAAACATCAAGCCCATCCGAAAGGCGAAGCCGAAGCATCGCATATTCTTCCCAACCGCCGCCGGAAGATTCCTCTTTTTCATTTTCACAAAAAGGCTTTTCAAGAAAATCCTTTATGCTGCGGTCAAAATAAAACCGGCGGCCCTCCATAAACGAATGGGCCGAAGGGCCGATTCCGATATATTCGTCATCGAGCCAGTAACGCAGGTTGTGAAAGGAGCGTTTTCCGCCCTTTGCGAAATTTGATATCTCGTATTGTTCAAAACCGCGCTTTTCAAGTTCTTCACAGGCCAAAAGATAAAAATCCGCGCTCTTTTCTTCATCCGCACAAAGAAAGCGCAGTTCGCTTTTGGCAAGGGGAGTGCCTTCCTCGATTTTGAGCATATAACATGATATATGCTGAACCCCGAGAGAATCACAGAAATCTATGCTTTTGCAAAGGGATTCTTCCGTCTGATAGGGTATGCCCAGCATCAGATCGAGGGATATGTTGTCAAACCCTGCTTTTTGGGCGGCTTTTACCGTTTCTTCCGCCTCTTTCGGCGAATGTATTCGCCCCAGAGCGGCAAGCTCCTTTTCATCCGAGCTTTGAAGCCCGAACGAAAGGCGGTTTATGCCCGCTTCCCGAAGGGCGAAAAAATCACAGCGTTCCGAAACGCCTGGGTTGCCTTCGGCGGTGATTTCCGCATCCGGCGTAAGATATGGTTTTGCGGCGGCCATAATATCCGAAAGGTGTTTTTCACCGAGGAGCAGGGGAGTTCCCCCGCCTAAATACAAAGAGTTATAAGGCCTTGCATATCTTTTTCCGTAAAAATCAATGGCCTCGATAACCCGCTTTTTATAAATTTCAAAATATTCTTCGCCTTTCGGAAAGGAATAAAAGTCGCAGTACCTGCATTTTTGAATGCAAAAGGGAACGTGAATATACAGCCCCGCGGGGGATTTTTTATTCATGCTGTTCCCTCCTTAATTTTCGGTGTTTTTTTGTCTTTTTCTATGCTCATTTTGGGTTTTTCAACACCTTATTTTTCTTAACATGGAAAACTTTTAATGCTCAACCGCTTAAAAATGCCGTTTTTTTGAGCACTTTTCAACATTTTCCACAATGCCTTTGTGGAAAAATCGAGTTTTCCACCGAAAAATATTACCATTCAGCATAAGTTTTCAACATTTTCCACCGAGTACTCCACAAAAGGGCTTAACAAAGCGATTTTTTCTTAAAAAATCTGTTGAAAGCCGGTTTTTGATACTTTTGAGTATATTTTTAAGACTGATTGTAAATAACTGGAAAACCTGCATAAGGCAAATTTTCTATTCATCGGGGCTTGAAAGATGCTCAAAAACTGCCTTCATTTTCTGCCGAAAGAAGAACTTTGTCGATAAGGCGCTCGAGATCTTCGGGGGTTTTAAGCTCGCCGCATTCCCTTCGGAATTCTGCGGCGCCTCGCATACCTTTAATATACCAGGAGGAATGTTTTCTTGCTTCGCGCATACCCGTATATTCCCCCTTGTATTCACAAAGAAGGTTTATGTGTTTTTTCAGCACGGCCATCCTTTCCTCGGCCGTCGGTTCGGGAAGAAGCTCGCCGGTTTCCATATAGTGGGCGATGCGCCTGAAAACCCAAGGGTTGCCCATGGCGCCCCGGCCGACCATCACAAGGTCACATCCTGTCTGCTCATACATTGCCTTTGCGCTTTCGGGTGAATCAACGTCTCCGTTCCCGATTACAGGAACCGAAACCGCCTCTTTCACCCGGCGGATTATATCCCAGTTCACCGGCGGAGCATACATCTGGGTGCGCGTTCTTCCGTGAACGGTAAGAGCGGATGCGCCGTTTGCTTCACAGATGCAGGCAAACTCGACCGCATTAAGATGTTCGTCATCCCATCCCGCGCGGAATTTCACCGTCACGGGGATATCAACAGCTTCAACAACGGCCCGCACTATCCTTCCGGCAAGTTCGGGGTTTTTCATAAGGGCGCTTCCGCCGCCGTTACCGGCAACCTTTGGAACGGGGCACCCGAAATTTATATCAATGGCATCGGGTTTATAAACAAGGGCCATTTTTGCCGCTTCCGCCATGGTTTCGGGTTCGCTTCCGAAAAGCTGCACAGCCGTGGGGCGTTCCGCTTCGTTTATTTCAAGAAGCTCGGCGGATTTTTTGCTTCCGTAAGAAAGGCCTTTTGAACTGGTCATTTCGCCGACGGTCCAAACCGCGCCGAATTCGCGGCTTATTTCGCGCATGGCGCGGTCGCCGACCCCCGCAAGGGGCGCAAGTGCGGCGTGTTTCGGAAGTTCAATATTGCCTATTTTCATTCCTCTTTCACCATCCAAAAATCAAAATCCGGTTCTGTTCCCATCATAGCCATCGGGTCAACGAAAATCCCGCCCACGGTTATACCGAAATGAAGGTGGTTCCCGGTTGAAAGGCCCGTTGTGCCAACTTCGCCGATAAGCTCGCCTTTTTCCACCATATCGCCGGTGGAAACGTCGAGCCTTCTGAGGTGGTAATGCCAGCTCATAATTCCATAGCCGTGGTCAATTATAATGGTGTTGCCCGTAAGTCCGAGATATTCCGCAAAGATGATCCTTCCGCTGTTGGTGGCATAAACCGGCGTTCCGCCCGGTGCAGCCATATCCGTTGCGTTATGCCATTCCGTCGCGCCGTTTGAAAAGGTGCGGAAGGTTCCGTATGCGGTGGTTTCTTTATATTTATAATCCCCAAGGGGAAGAACGAATTCGCCGTTCCAAAGGGCAGCGCCGGTGTTTTTATAGCGGTATTTCTGAAAAAATTCATCAAAAGCCGCACGAACCGCCGCATCTTCGAGGGTTTCTTCAAGGGTCGAAGGCGAAACAGTGAGATACTGGGTTGGGAAATCCCTTTCGGTGACCGTTACGGTTTCGGAATAGCTGAAATCCCCGAAGGTGAAAGAAAGGGTGTATTCGCCAGCCTCTGCGGCGGTTTTTATCGGGATAAAACAATACCAGATGCCGTCTTTGCCGCGGAACTCCCTTTCATAACCGAGAAAATCCGTAAAGGAACAGCCGTAAAGGTCGATGTTTTGTACCGCGACTGTAAGATAACTTCCCCGCTGAACCTCTTTTGAAGAAAGGAGCACAGTCGGTGTGAGAATAGGTTCCGGTTCAGCCTCCGGTTCTGAAAAATCTGTTTCGGGAAGGGAAGAGCTTTCTTCCGATATTGATGATGAACTTTGCGAAAGCTCGGCATCGGAACCGATGGTCGGCGCCGAAGGCGAAATTTCGCATCCGGAAGAGGTTATAATAATTGCGGAAAGGATAAGAGCAAAGATCGTTTTTCTTGCGTTTTTCAATTTATGCCTCCGATAATATTTATTGAAGTACAAAATGCAAAACCGTTCTTTTCAAACAGCGGTTTTGGGGAAAGCCTCCCCTGAAGAGGTAAGATCATGCACCGGCAAAGAAAAAGACCCCTCTGCCATTGCCCAAAGGCTGCTTCCCATCTTTTTGACAAAGGATACGGGCGCCCAACAGAACGGGCGGGATATATCCGTACCAACAGCCAATAATTAATAATAATATTATAGCATAACAAAAAATTATATGCTATAATTATTCTGTTATATAAGCATAATATTCCAAATAATAATATTTCCGGGAGGGACTCTCCATGAAAATACTTGCTGTGGATTCAAACAGCATTATGAACCGCGCTTTTTACGGCATAAAAATGCTCACAACAAAAGACGGCTTTTTCACAAACGCCATCTATGGTTTTCTTTCGATTTTGCTTACCGCTGTTTCTGAAACAAAGCCCGATGCTATCGTTTTTGCCTTTGACGTTCATGCGCCCACTTTCCGCCATGAATTTTATACTGAATATAAAGCCGGGCGCCACGCCACCCCCCAGGAACTCATCGACCAGTTCCCGGTTATGAAGGAACTTCTCGGCTATCTCGGATATCCGGTTATCGCCATTGAGGGATGGGAAGCGGATGACATTCTCGGCACTGTTTCGCGCATTTGCGAAGAAAAGGGCGCGGATTGCGTCATCTCCACCGGGGACAGGGACAGCCTTCAGCTTATCGGTGAGCACACGGTGGTTCGCCTTGCAACCACAAAGATGGGCGCGCCCGTTTCGACCATGATGGATGTTGAAGCCGTGCACGAAAAGTACGGCGTGGAACCTCTTGAACTTATCGAAGTGAAAGCGCTTATGGGGGATTCCAGCGACAATATCCCCGGCGTTCCCGGCATCGGCGAAAAAACCGCCCTTGATCTTATTCAGAGATACAAGAGCGTTGATTACATCTATGCTCATTTTGATGAACTGGAGCTCAAGCCTGCTCAAAGAAAGAAACTCGACGAAGGCAAAGACATGGCATATCTCAGCCGCAGGCTCGGAGAAATCAACCGCCATGCTCCCATTTCGGAAAATCTTGAGGATTATATGCCGAAAAACCGCGACGAGGCGGCGGCCTGCGCCCTTCTTGCAAAGCTGGAAATGTATAAAATGATTGAAAGGCTCGGCCTTGACCCTTCAAAAATCCCCGAGCAGGAGGAAACGAGCACCGCACCGAAGAAAGTTATGGAAGTTATCCTCGGGGATAACTCCGATTTTTCCGCAGATGAGGATCATGCGCCCTATGACGTGCTTTTTGAAAGCGAAGGGGACGATATAACCTGCGTCTGCCTTATTTCCAAAGGATACGCCGTGCTCATCGAGAACGACGGGCTGTTTTTTGAAGCGGCCTTGGCGAACTTCCTGTGCTCAAACGTTGAAAAACGCACCGACGATCTTAAATTCCTCTGCCGCTGGGCAGAAAACCACGACGCGGAAGTAAAAAACTGCACCATGGATACCTCCCTTGCGGGGTATATACTGAACGTTTCCGGCGACGATTACTCCGCCGAAAGGCTCGGAACTCTTTACCATGCTGAAAGCTTCGTGCTCAACAATGAATCCAACATCTATCCGGAGCTGCTCAAAAAAGCGGCCGTTTTTCCCGACCTTTGCGAAAAGCTTCGGGCAGAACTCAAAAGCCACGGCGAGGAAAAAATCCTCGATGAAATCGAGCTTCCTCTTGCGAAAATTCTTGCTTCCATGGAGCTTCGCGGCTTCAGAATCGACCCCGAAGGCATCCGCAGTTTCGGCAACGAGCTTTTGAGCACCATTTCCGAAACCCAGCAAAGAATATACGATCTTTGCGGAGAGGAATTCAATATTCTTTCGCCGAAACAGCTTGGTGTCGTTCTTTTTGAGCATCTCGGCCTTCCGGCAAAGAAAAAGACCAAAAGCGGATATTCCACAAGTGCGGAAGTTCTCGAAGACCTGCGCACCTATCACCCCGCCATCGACGAGATTCTTGAATACAGAAAGCTTACAAAGCTCAATTCCACATACGTTGACGGGCTTCTCAATGCCCTTGCTCCGGATGGCAGAGTTCACACCCGCTTTAACCAAAAAGAAACCCGCACCGGCCGCATCAGCTCCCTTGAACCTAACCTTCAGAATATTCCCATCCGCACCGAACTGGGCAGCCGTATGCGCGGATTTTTCGTAGCGAAAGAGGGTTACACCCTTGTTGACGCGGACTATTCCCAAATCGAACTGCGTGTTCTTGCCCATCTTTCCGGCGATGAAAATATGATTTCCGCCTTTACCGGCGGAACGGATATACACACCCAAACCGCCTCACAGGTTTTCGGCGTTCCCGAAGATTATGTCACTTCCCAGATGCGAAGCAGGGCAAAGGCTGTCAACTTCGGCATCGTTTACGGCATCGGCGCATGGAGCCTTGGAGAAAACATCGGCGTTCCCACCAAGGAGGCCCAGCAGTATATCGACAGCTATCTCAGCCATTACAGCGGCGTTGACCGCTTTATGAAAGAAAGCATCGAAACCGCGAAAAAATGCGGATATGCCGTAACCTCCTATGGAAGAAGAAGATATCTTCCGGAACTTTCCTCCAGCAACTTCAATCTTCGCGCCTTCGGAGAAAGGGTTGCCAGAAATATGCCCATCCAGGGCACCGCGGCGGATATCATTAAACTTGCTATGGTAAAAGTTGAAAACCGCCTTAAAGCAGAAAATCTTGATGCAAAGCTCATCATGCAGGTGCACGACGAGCTCATCGTTGAAGCAAACGAAAACTGCGCCGAAAAAGCCGCCGAAATTCTTAAATACGAGATGGAAAACGCCGCAAAACTTTCCGTCCCCATGGAAGTTGACGTCGGCATCGGCAAAACCTGGCTTCTGGCGCACTGATACCAATCGACTATTTATAATTTTCAATTATTTATATGAAGGTACTTTTATGAAAAACCAAAGACTTTATAACGTGTTTTTCCCTATCTGGATGCTGATTCTGTTTCCGCAGATGTGGCTTGTGACCATTCCGGCAAACTTTGCCGTTGATTCGCTTGTGATTCTTCTTGGGGCGCACTATCTTTGCCGCGGAAGGGCAAAGGAAATCTGGAAGAAGAGCATATTTAAAGCGTTCATCTTTGGATTCCTTTCGGATTTTCTGGGTTCCGCTTTTCTTTTCGGCGGACTTTATCTTGCAGGTTTTTCTGAAAGCGGGATAATCAACGGTATTTTTGAAAACACTGTGAACGGTCCGGAAAGCATCGGAGGATTTTTCGGGCTTCTTGCTGCGGTGGCAATTTCCGCAGTCTGCATCTATTTCGCGGATTACAAAATCAGCTTCAAAAAGCTTGATATAGAAGACGCGCAAAAGAAAAAACTTGCGCTTATAATGGCGATTGCAACCGCGCCATATACGTTTTTCATTCCGCTTTATTGGTAATATTTTATCGCAGGAGCGAAATTAATTTTACTGAATCATTTTTACGGCGGGAGCAAGCCCCCGCCCTACAATACACCAACAAAAAACAGGAGAAAATATGAGCGACATCTGGAGTTTGTTTGATAAAATAAAAAAGACAGAAAAAGTTTCCGGCCCGCCGGAATATATTATAGTCGGACTCGGAAATCCGGGAAAGGATTACGAGATAACCCGCCACAACACCGGTTTTATGGCTATGGATCTTATTGCTGAAAAAGCGAACGTAAAAATTGATCGGCTTAAATTCAAAGCCCTTACCGCCGATACCGAACTTGGCGGACACAGGGTTTTTCTTATGAAGCCCCAGACTTTTATGAACCTTTCGGGCGAAGCGGTTTTTGCCGCCATGGATTTTTATAAGATCCCGCTTGATCATGTAATCGTTATTTTTGATGACACCACCCTTGACGTCGGCAAAATGCGCATCCGTAAAAAGGGCAGCGCCGGCGGCCATAACGGACTTAAAAGCATCATCGGGCTTTGTTCCGGCGATGATTTTCCAAGGGTGAAAATCGGCATCGGCAAAAAGCCCGAAGGATGGGATCTTGCGGATTGGGTGCTCGGAAAATATTCCGAAGAGGATCTTAAAACTTTGCAAGGTATGTTTGAAAATTCCGCCGAAGCCGCAAAGCTTATTATGGACGGCAAAACCGACGAAGCAATGAACAAATTCAATTAACAATTTACAGTTGATAATTGACAATTAAAGGGCTTTCAATAACTTTCCATTGTCAATTTTCCATTTTCCATTATTTTATACCGAGGTATCCTATGTTACTGAACTTTATGGAAAACGTTCCGCAGTTCCGACAGGTGCTTTCAGCGCTTGGGCGGAGTTTTTCCATGCCCATTTTTGCTGCGGGCGTTTCCGGCGCGGAGCGCGCCATGCTCGCATACGGAATTTATGAAAAATACGGAAAACCCGTTCTTATAATAACGCCCGACGAAGCTTCCGCAACACGTCTTTCGGAAGATATCGCCCAGCTTTGCCCGGCAGAAAAAGTGGCTTTGTATCCCATCCGCGACCTTCGGTTCCGCAGTGCGGAAGGTTCTTCGGCGGAATACGAACAGCGCCGCCTTTCTGTGCTCGGCCGAATCCTTGATGGTTCCTGCGGAATAATCGTTTCTTCCGTTGAAGCGGCGCTTCAATATACCATTCCGCCGGGTACTTTCAGATACAATACTTTTTCGTTAAAGCGCGGTTGTTCTTACGATATGGAAGAGCTTTCAAAACTGCTTTCGCGCGCAGGTTACGAGCGCAGAAGCCAGGTTGACGGCCCTTGCCAGTTTTCCGTCCGCGGCGGCATCCTCGACTTTTTCTCTCCCCAGGCGCAAAGCCCCGTTCGTATTGAATTCTGGGGCGACGAAGCGGATTCCGTTGCCTTCTTTGACCTTGAAACCCAGCGCAGAACGAAGGAAATCGACGAAGCTTTCATCGCCCCTGCAAGGGAAGTTCTTCCGGATTCCAAAGAAATGCTCATCAAGGTGCTCAAAGATGCTCATGCAAAACAAAAGGGCAAACACGGCGTGCTCGTAAAGAAAAATATTGAATCCGACCTTGAAAGGCTGGATTCCGGCCTTGGCGTTTCTGCCCCGGATAGATATATTCCCCTTGTTTATAAATTCCCGGCAACTCTGTTTGATTATCTTCCCGAAGGGGTCGTGCTCGTTTCGGAATTTATAAAGCAGAAAGAGGTGCTCAAAACCCTTTCCGTCCAGCAGCAGGAGGATATCTCCATGCTTTTCGAGGAGGGAATCCTCTTTCCCGGATGCGAGGAATTCAGCCTTGACTATACTGCTTATTGCTCCATTCTTGACGAAGGCACCACGGTGCTCATGGATTCTTTCCTGCGCAGTGTGAATGACCTCCATATCCGAACCGTTGCGGATTTCGGCGCCATGAGCCTTTCTCTCTGGAACGGCGACCTTGAATCACTCATGGAGGACCTTCGGGATTATATCGCAAGAAATTACAGCGTTTCAGTTCTTTGCGGAACGGAAAGAGCCGCCCATGCCCTTACCACCGACCTAATTAATAACGGCATCAACGCCGCCTTTGCGAAGGATTGCCGGATTTCTCCCGGAACGGTTTTTGTTATGGAAGGCTGTCTTTCCGCGGGATTTGAAATTCCTCTCGGAAAAATCGCCGTAATAAGCCAGGGAAGAAACAACGTTTCCGAAAAGAAACGCAAAAAATTCAAAAAGGCAGAAAATCCGCTGAAAAGTCTTTCGGATATCACTCCCGGCGACTATGTTGTTCACGTCACCAACGGCATCGGAATTTTTCAGGGCATAGTTAAACAGGATATCCGCGGCGTAGTCAAGGATTATATTTCTATCCGCTATGCGGGCACGGATATGCTCTATGTTCCTGTCACCCAGCTTGACCTTGTTTCAAAATATGTCGGCCCGAAGGATGACAAGGCGGTAAAACTCAATAAACTCAATTCCGCCGAATGGCAAAAAACCCGAAGCAGGGTAAAGGCCGCCGTTCAGGATATGGCGAAAGAGCTTATCGCCCTTTATTCCAAGAGAATGAGAACGGAGGGCTACGCTTTTTCGGAAGACACCGACTGGCAGAGGGATTTTGAAGAGCGCTTCCCCTATGAGGAAACGGACGA
The DNA here is from genome assembly GCA_017473745.1 of Oscillospiraceae bacterium. Taxonomy (GTDB): domain Bacteria; phylum Bacillota; class Clostridia; order Oscillospirales; family Ruminococcaceae; genus UMGS1668. The sequence continues at coordinate 3,458 of JAFUJP010000143.1, read as the reverse complement.
TCAGCTCCGCTGTATTGAGGAAATCAAACACGATATGGAAATGGCCCGCCCCATGGACCGCCTTCTTTGCGGCGACGTTGGCTTCGGCAAAACCGAAGTTGCGATCCGCGCGGCATTCAAAGCGGTCATGGACGGAAAACAGGTCGCGGTTCTTGTTCCGACGACCATTCTTGCATGGCAGCATTACCAGACCTTCCTTCAGCGTATGGACGGATTCCCCATTACCGTTGAGCTTCTTTCACGATTCCGCACACCGAAACAGCAGGAAAAAATACTTACCCGCCTTCGCAGCGGTGAAATCGACGTTATCATCGGCACACACCGTATTTTGCAAAAGGACGTCATTTTCAAAGATCTCGGCCTTTGCATCATAGATGAGGAACAGCGCTTCGGCGTTGCCCATAAAGAAAAAATGAAAGAAATGAAGGCTTCGGTTGACGTTTTGACCCTTTCCGCAACGCCCATCCCGAGAACCCTCAACATGGCCATGAGCGGCATAAGGGATATGTCCACCATCGAGGAAGCCCCCACCGACCGCCACCCTGTTCAGACTTACGTTATGGAATACGACAGGGGAGTTGTTCTCGAAGCTATCCGCAAGGAACTTCGCCGCGGCGGTCAGGTTTTTTATCTTCATAACAACACCGAAAGCATAATCGGCTGTGCCGCCCGGCTTCAGCAGGATTTGCCCGATGCAAGAATCGCTTACGCCCACGGAAAAATGAGCGAGGAAGAGCTTTCGGATATCTGGCAGAGCCTTCTCGACCACGAAACGGATATTCTCGTCTGCACAACCATCATAGAAAGCGGCATCGACGTTCCTTCCTGCAATACGCTCATCATCGAAAACGCGGACCATCTCGGCCTTTCCCAGCTTTATCAGCTTCGCGGCAGGGTAGGGCGCTCGAACCGCCACGCCTTTGCTTATTTCACTTTTACCCGTGGAAAATCCATAAGCGATATCGCCCAGAAGCGCCTTTCGGCTATCCGCGATTTCACCCAGTTCGGTTCCGGATTCAAAATCGCCATGCGCGACCTTGAAATCCGCGGTGCGGGAAATATCCTCGGCGCAAGCCAGCACGGACACATGGAATCCGTCGGTTACGAGATGTATGTACGCCTTCTTTCCGAAGCCATTGCGGAGGAAAAGGGCGAGGCTCCGCCCCCTTCGGCAGAAGATTGCGCCATCGACATTGCCCTTGATGCGCATATCCCCGAAAGCTATATCAAAAGTCTTAACCAAAGGGTCGATATGTATAAGCGCATTGCGGCCATACGCAATCAGGATGACAAAGCGGACGTTATCGACGAACTTATCGACCGTTTCGGCGATCCGCCCACTTCCGTTATGGGGCTTATCGAGGTTGCGACCCTCCGCAACATGGCTTCCCACCTCGGTATCACCGATATCCGCCAGTTCGATTCGGAACTGCGGTTCTATCCCAAAGAACTTGATCTCGAGCGCATAAGCATGGCGACCCAGAAAATGATGGGCAGACTTACCATGGATCTTATGAGCCAGAAACCCCATCTTTCCATCACCCTTAAAACGGCGGAACGCCCCATTGAACTTATGAGGACTGTTCTTCTTGCCATGAGGTATGAAGGAGAATAAAATAGAGCCCCATTTAGCAGGGAAGACTATAATGGTTTGTGATGGATTTTTGATGAAATCTTTTTCGATTTTATTTCTTTAAAGCAAACAAAAACACAGCTGTTTTTATGCAAAAAACAGCTGTGTTTTCTTTTTTGTAAAAAACGGCGGTTTTATGCGGTTTTTCAGATGTTTATTTTTTTGACTGTATGCAGTTTATGAATATTTTTGCAAAATTTAAGCACTATTTTGTATATACATTTTGAAAATTTGATATACATTTTCATTTTTGTTTAAATTGCATAATTTTTCCGTTGTTTTTTCGTCGGTTTTCTCAGTTAGTTCCACTTGATTTTGCAGGATGCGTTGCGTTATAATGTGCACGATGAACGGACAGTTCGTTAATATATTTGCCGGCAGCAAGGGAACACCTTGCGCCAATACACGACGAAAGGATTTGATTTTTATGTTCTCCAACATTTCTTTTAATGATTATCGCTGCCAGCTTGAAAACCGTATGCCGGTTTCCCATTCTTGGGAAAAACACGAAAATATGGCTTATTGTGAGGGTTTTTCCGCCCTTGTTTCTGAAAACAAAGCCGGAAAAATCGAAAGAATCATCACCACTCTTATCATCTCTCTTATCAAATAAATTCTCAACAGCGAAAAAAGGCCGCCTTGAAAAAGGCGGTCTTTTTTCATTTAAATATGTATTTCTATGGCGCACAGTTGCTACTGCTAAACGCACGATTTGCAGGAAAATTTTTGTTATTCCTGCAAAATTTATATACATTTTGATGGAATCCATTTGTTTTTCTTTTGTACTGCAGTTTTGAAAAATACCGGCGGCGAAAGTTTAGCGTTTTTATTTATTAAAGTAGGAAACAGGTAGGAAACCCCGTGTTTCCGGCCTGTTTTTGCCTTCTTTTTGATGTTATTTCTTTCTTTTTTCATGAAGAGAAAGCATTAATGCGCGCCGTCTTTGCCCGGGGGAAGGCTGCCCTCCGGGAATCCTTGTTTGCGGAACGGTCAAGACCGTTCCCTACAGTTGAATGGCAGTTTTTTAAATCAATTTTGCGTAAATTTAATTTTCCATTGTCAATTTTCAATTGTCAATTAAAATGAATCCCCCAGTCATTTGCTTCGCAAATGCCAGCCCCCTTTGACAAGGGGGCTAATGCGCTCTGCGAAACGGAACGGTCAAGACCGTTCCCTACATTTGATTAGACGATAACAGCGGGCGGGACAGGGTTTACCCTCATCCGTCTTTTCGGCAATAAATTGCCGAAAATCCACCTTCCCCCAGGGGAGGGCTTTAAAACGCTCCGCGTTTCTTTGCACGAGCAAAGAAATGGGGTAAGTATTAAAACCCCTCCGTCAAAACCTTTGGTTTTGCCACCTCCCCTGTTAGGGGAGGCAAGCGCTCCGCGTTCTTTGGTTGCAGAACGTCGAGGACGACGTTCCCTACAGTGAAATTGCGGTTTTTGAAATCAATTTTGCGTAAATTTTTTTCATTGTCAATTGAGAAGATAAAAATGGATAAAAAAGAAGCCGGGATTGTCGGCCGAGGAGACCGAAACGGTACTCCAACGCCCTACCCAGCTTCTAAAATAAAAATATCAGATATTCTTTCAAAAATCAACCCCAAAGATGGAACGATACTTAAATATTTACCAGTTAAATGAATCCCCCAGTCATTTGCTTCGCAAATGCCAGCCCCCTTTGACAAGGGGGCTAATGCGCTCTGCGAAGCGGAACGGTCGAGACCGTTCCCTACATTCGATTAGGCGATAACAGCAGACGGGACAGGGTTTACCCTCATCCGTCACGGCTGCGCCGTGCCACCTTCCCCCGGGGGAAGGCT
>JAFUJP010000142.1 GCA_017473745.1 Oscillospiraceae bacterium | reverse complement strand
TTCTTTGCTCGTGCAAAGAAACGCGGTAAGACCGCAAAGAAACACGTTCACCCCTACCTGCTCGCTCCCGCGAGAATCCCCCTTCAAAGGGGTTAAAGCGCCCCACCGAACGAACGGAGGTTTCTAATCTCCATCGTCGCCGTTCGGAGCCGGCAACGGTTTTCAATATATCGCGACGGCTCGGCTGTGGCGGCTCGCCAATTCACCGTAGGGAACGTCGTCCTCGACGTTCCGATTTAAAGCCTTCCCATGGGGGGAAGGTGGCACGCCGCAGGCGTGACGGATGAGGGCAAACCAGAAACGCGGAGTGCACATCAAAATTTGACAGGGTTTAGGGCGGGAGCGAGCTCCCGCCCTAAACTAAAATGGTGATAACCTGTAAACCGCAGGCGCAGATATACTTTAGCTGACCGTTCCGTTTCGCAGAGCGTTTGCCTCCCCTATCAGGGGAGGTGTCACCGCAGGTGACGGAAGGGTGGAAACCCTGTCCCGTCTGCCATTATCGCTTAATCGAATGTAGGGAACGGTCTCGACCGTTCCGCTTCGCGGAGCGCATTGGCTTCCTTTGACAAGGGGGCCAAAAAAGTTAATCATAAGTTTATATTTTAAATCTCAATTTAAAAGGCGCTTTCGGGCGCCTTTTTCTTTTATCTCTTTCGCATAACCCACGCCGAAAAGACAATATTAAAATATGTAAGAATTAAAAAAGAGAGGTAAGCTATGTTTAAATTTTCGGGCTTTTCGCCAAGGGCGAATACGGCCATAAACACCGCCATGGGCGAAGCTTCGCTTTTGGGGCACTGTTTTATCGGAACGGAGCACCTTCTTTGGGGAATGCTTCGGGAGGGAGGCGCCTATGAGTTCAAAAGTATCACCGAATGCGGAATAGACAGCGAAAAGGTTATGGGGCGTATTCTTGAAGATATAGGGAGAGGAACGCGCTCGAACCTTTCTCCGGCGGATTTTTCTCCGCTTTGCAGAAAAATCCTCGAAAACGCCCTTGCGGAAGCAAAACGAAGTTCCGCTTTGGCCGAAATCGGAACCATAATGGCGGCAATGCTTCGGGAACCGGATTGCAGCGCGGTGAAATATCTTTCGGCTTTCGGATGTGATCCCAACGCGCTTTTTCGTGAGGTAAGCTCCGCACCGGCTGCCGCGGATTATCAGCAGAAGGATAAGCAAAAAGTGAAAACTCCGGGTCTTGATAAATACAGCCGCGATCTTACCCGCCTTGCGAAAGAAAACGCCCTCGATCCGGTTATCGGCAGAGAAAAGGAAATATCCAGAGTGATACAGATCCTTTCGCGCCGAACAAAAAACAACCCTTGCCTTATCGGTGATGCGGGGGTCGGTAAAACCGCCATTGCAGAGGGCATTGCCCAAAAGATGGTTCAAGGCGACGTTCCGGAAAATCTTCGTAACAAGCGGCTTTGTTCGCTTGATCTTTCGCTGATGATAGCCGGAACGAAGTATCGGGGTGATTTTGAGGAGCGAATAAAGTCCGTTGTTGAAGAAGTTATAAAGTCAAGTAATATAATCCTGTTTATAGACGAAGTGCATACAATGGTTGGCGCAGGCGCCGCGGAGGGCGCAATCGACGCTTCGAATATTCTGAAGCCCCAGCTTGCAAGGGGCGAATTCCAGCTTATCGGTGCCACCACAACAGAAGAATACCGAAAGCATATTCAAAAAGAATCCGCATTGGAACGCCGTTTTCAAAGCGTTCTTGTTGAAGAACCGACAAAAGAAACGGCAATAAAAATCCTTAACGGGCTTAAAAGCAGGTATGAAAAATTTCATAAAATCGCCATTTCGGATGGAGCCGTCGAAGCGGCGGTTCGCCTTTCGGTAAGGTATCTTCCCGAAAGGCGGCTTCCGGATAAAGCCATCGACCTTATTGACGAGGCCTGTTCCAAAAAGACCATCGAAAATTTCTGTTCCCGTGAAAAATTCGGCCTTTCGGTAACGGCGGAGGACGTTGCAGAGGTGGTTTCGCTTGCGACGGGCATAAGCGTCGGGCAAATTTCCGAAGATGAGAGCAAGCGGCTTCTCAATCTCGAAAACGAACTTCATAAGCGCGTCGCGGGGCAGGAAAAAGCTGTTAAGGCAGTATCCAAAGCTATCCGCAGAAACCGGGCGGGCCTTCGGGATCCGCGAAGAC
>JAFUJP010000141.1 GCA_017473745.1 Oscillospiraceae bacterium | reverse complement strand
CTTCTTTTGCCCGGAAGCCTGAAAAAAATAGGTTCCAGCGCATTCAACAGCTGCAGCGGTATTTACGGCGATCTTCATATTCCCGGCGGAGTTGAAACCGTCGAAAATATGGCATTCAGATACTGCACCGGTTTTGACGGCAATCTTTCTTTCGGCGAAGGGGTTAAGGTGATAGAATCCAGTGCTTTTGAGGGCTGCACCGGATTTGAAGGCAAGTTTCTCCTTCCGGAATCCCTTGAGAAAATCGGCGACAACGCTTTCCAAAACTGTTACGGTTTTACCGGCGACCTTTGGATCCGTGACAATGTAACTTCCGTCGGGAACTACGCTTTCCAGAACTGCTACGGTTTTGACGGACGCCTTATTATCGGCGACGGTGTCCAAACCATTGGTAACAGTGCATTTGATAACTGCTGCGGCTTCAGCCAGACCCTTTATCTCGGAAAACGTCTTCAGAGCATCGGAAACAGTGCCTTTAACGAATGTCATAATTTACTGGGCGACCTTGTTATTCCGGATTCCGTGACCTCCCTCGGAAATTATGCTTTCCGCAGATGCTACGGTTTTGGCGGCAATCTTGTGGTCGGTGACGGACTTAAAGAAATCCCCTATGGCGCTTTTGACCAGTGTTACGTATTCCGGGGAACTGTTACCATCGGCGAAAACGTTGAAATTATCGGCAGAGAATCTTTCCGGTCCTGCGGAAGATTTACAAACGACCTTGTAATTCCGGACAGTGTCACAACCATTGGCATTTCTGCATTCGAAAACACGGGTTTTGACGGAAAGCTTGTTATCGGAAGCGGCGTTACCACCATAGATGATTCCGCTTTTCAGTATTGCCAATTCAGCGGCGACCTTGTAATTCCGGATAATGTCACCACCATTGAAGACAGCGCTTTTTCTTATGCAGGCTTTATCGACGGAAAACTTGTTATCGGAAAGGGCATCACCTATATCCCCAATATGGCTTTCAGCAACACTGATTTTACCGGAAGTGTCGAAATTCCCGAAACTGTAACAAAAATCGGAAGTTGGGCTTTTGAAAACTGCACAATAAACGATTTCTATTTCCTTGGCAATGCGCCGGAAGTTATTCATGCGGATGAAGGCCAGGCAAGTTTTGATAAAGACGAGGACGTCATCTATTACCTTCCGGAAAACGCCGAAAGCTGGATCGTTGAGGACGGAAAATGGAACGGATACAGCGTTTTCGTGCTCCGGGACGTTATTCTCGGCGATGTAAACAATGATGAAAAGGTCAACGTTTTTGATGCGAACATTGTTCGCAGATTTGCGGCAAAAATCATAGAGATCCTTGATTCGCCCATCGAAGCGGCGGACGTCAACGGTGATGGCAAAGTAAACGTTCTTGACGCAAACCTTATCAGAAGATACGCGGCGAAGATTATAGAAAACTTCCCAGTGGAAGGATAAAAAGCAGCCCCTGCACTCTTTTGAGTGCAGGGGCATTTTTTTGCGTTTCTGCGCGGGCAATCAGAAATCAAAAGCTTCGTGAATAACTTTCACCGCTCTTTCGGATTTATCGCGGTCTATGAGGACGGAAATCTTGATTTCCGAAGTGGCTATCATCTTGATGTTGATGTCCGCATCAGCAAGAGCCTCGAACATCTTTGCGGCAATGCCCGGGTGGCTTTCGATTCCGGCGCCGACGATGGAAACCTTTGCGACGGAATCATCACAGGTAATCTCCTTCGCTTTGAAAAGCTCCGCCACTTCTTTAAGGGATTCCATGGCCTCGTCCTTTTGGTCATGGGCGACGGTGAAGCTGATATCCTTCGTATTGTTGCGCCCGATGGACTGAAGAATAATATCAACGTTTATGTTTTTCTTTGCAAGTATGCTGAAAATCTTGAAGGCGATGCCGGGAACGTCCGGCACCTCAACAAGCGAAATTCTGGCGGTGTTGTTGTCGCGGGTAACTCCGCGGATAAGCATTCTTTCCACTTTAACGACCTCTTTCAATGTAGTTCCGGGTTTGTTTTCAAAGCTCGAAAGAACTTCGAGCTTTACGCTGTATTTTTTTGCCATCTCGACGGAACGCCCGTGAAGAACGTTCGCGCCAAGGTTTGCCAGTTCAAGCATCTCGTCATAGGTTATCTCGTCGAGCTTGCGGGCGCCGCCGACTATTCTCGGGTCGGCGGTATAAATTCCGTCAACGTCGGTGAATATCTGGCAAAGATCCGCGTGAAGCGCCGCCGCAAGGGCAACCGCGCTTGTGTCGGAACCTCCACGCCCGAGAGTGGTTATATCGTCATATCGGTTGATGCCCTGGAACCCCGCCACTATTACAATGTTCTTTTTGCCGAGCTCGCTTTCAAGCCGTTCCTTGTCTATCCTTCTTATTCTTGAAGAACCGTGGGTGGCGTCGGTTTGCATGCCGACCTGCCAGCCGGTAAGAGATATAACGGGGAACCCCATTTTTTCTATGGCCATGGCCAGAAGTGACATGGAAATCTGTTCGCCGGTGGAAAGCAGAACGTCCATTTCGCGCTTCGAAGGGTTTTGACTTATTTCCGCCGCTTTCGCGATAAGGTCATCGGTGGTATCGCCCTGGGCCGAAACCACAACCACAACGCTGTTGCCGGCGGAGTAGGTATCCGTTACGATTTTCGCAACGTGGCGGAGCCTTTCAGCATCAGCAACAGAACTGCCGCCGAATTTTTGTACTATAATGCTCATCTTTCTACCTCAATATGTTACAGCGCCGCGGCGCCGGAATTATCTGCGTTAAGGATAAAATATCTCCAGCCGGAAAAATCGCCGGAGGAAAGAATAAGTTTTGCGGTGGATTCGGCGATTTCTTTTTCTGTTTTGAAAATCGCCATCATCGTGGAACCCGCGCCGCTTATGAATGCGGCAAGGGCGCCGTGTTTGCGGGATTCTGAAATGATTTTTTCGCCGCCGGGAATAAGCGGAAGGCGATAGGGCTGATGAAGCCTGTCATCACAGGAACTGAAGAGGTTTTCATAATCTCCGGAAACAAAGGAAGCCGCCGCAAGGGCGCTTCTTGAAAGATTATAAACCGCATCTTCCATCGGAACTTCCCTCGGCATAACCGCTCTTGCATCAGCAGTTTTTAGTTCAAAAGGCGGAACAAATGCAGCGAAAAAAAGCTCTTCGGAAACATCCGCGCGACAGTATTTTATCGTTCTTTCCATAACGCTGACCGTAAAACCGCCGAGAAGCGCAGGAGAAACGTTATCCGGATGGCCTTCAATTTCCGCGGCGATATTAAGCAATTCGCTTTTTGAAAAAGGCCTTCCCAAAAGCTCGTTTGCGCCGAAAACGCCTCCGACGATGCAGGCAGAGCTGGAACCGAGCCCTCTTGCAAAAGGTATATTGTTTTCTTCGATTATTCTTAGCCCGGTGAATTCCCTGCCGGCCTTTTCAAAAACCTTTTTTGCAGAAAGATAAATAAGATTATCTTCGCCGCAAGGCACTTCGGAACCGTCCGCCGAGGAGATGAAACAGCCTTCGGCCGGCTCCATTTCAACATAATTGTAAAGATTGAGGGCTATCCCGAGGGAATCAAATCCGCTGCCGAGGTTCGCCGTTGAAGCGGGTATTCTTATTCTTATCATGTTTTCAACTTCTCTTGTGATATATTATTCAAAAAGGGGTATCTTTGACAAAAGAACTCCGTGCTCATTTATCTTTTCTTTGAGCACCGAAAGCTCACACGCGGTGAGCGGCGGGGTTATAAAAACTTCAGTGCCGATGATTTCGGCGGCGGGGCAAAGAAAGAAAATATCCTCTTTTGAAAGCCCGCGGGCACGGATGAAGTATTTTTCGGCAAGGGCTTCCGTATCCGCGGCGGCGCTTTGAGCACCGTCCTCCCAGAAAACGCTTCCGATGTTGCCTTCAGTTTTTGCACATTCAACAATATCAGCGATAACGGAAGAAGCCGTCGGCATTTTGCCTGCGCCTTTTCCGTAAAAAAGCACCTCGCCGGTAGTTTCCGCACGAACGAGCACGGCGTTGTAAACGTCGCTTACGGTCGAAAGGGGAGAGCCGTTTCTGACCAGTGCGGGGGATACTCTTGCAAAGATTTTTCCTTTTTCAAGAAGCTTTGCCCTTGCAAGAAGCTTTATGGAAAAACCGCATATTTCTGCGGCAGAAACGTCCTCGGCGGTGATATTTGCGATGCCTTCGGTGGGAATTTCCTCCGGGCGGAGAGTCTTTCCCCAAACGAGGGAGGAAAGAATGGCGATCTTGCGGCAGGCATCCCAGCCGAGCACGTCCGCGGAAGGGTCGCGCTCCGCATAGCCGAGCCTTTGAGCATCGGCAAGGGCGGCGGAATAATCCGCGCCGAATCTGAACATTTGCGTAAGGATATAGTTCGTGGTACCGTTAAGGATCCCCGCCATTTCGGTGATCCCGGCGGCGCTCATGGCGCTGTAAAGCGGGCGTATAAGCGGGATTCCGCCCCCGACGGAAGCTTCAAAAAGAAAGTTTGCGTTATGAGCACGGGCGATGCTCAAAAGCTCGGCGCCTTTTTCGGCAACAAGCTCCTTGTTGGAAGTGACGGCGCTTTTTCCTTTTTCAAGAGCTGCTTTTAAATATGAATAGGCGGGTTCGATCCCGCCCATGGATTCCGCAACTATGCCGATTTCTGGATCGGCAAGTATTTCGGAAAAATCTTTTGTGAATCTATCGGAATAGGGGAGTTCACTAAAATCCCTTATATCAAGGATACAGCCAAGCTCAAGGCTTTTTCCGGCGGCGGAAGAAACTTCGGAATTTCTGTTCCAAAGAATTTCGGCAACGCCGGAACCAACCGTTCCGTGGCCGAGTATTGCGATTTTCATGGTTTATTTTTTCTCCTTAAGGTTGCGGCAGGTTATAACACCCTCGGTTGCGCGGATAGCTTCGCGAAGGGTGTGGCCGTCGCATTTAAGATTGCCTGTGGTGAACGAAATGGTGCAGGGTGCGGCGCCGTCGATAGGGATATTGAGGTTAAGGGTAAGAACGTTTGCGCCGTATTTTGAAAGCACGGCAAGAACGTTTGAAAGAACACCGGGTTTATCTATAAGAGTCATATAATAGTTGACGATTTTATCGCGGCTTTCGTCGCTGTAAACCGAAACGCCGTCCTTATATTTGTAAAAAGCGCTGCGGCTTATACCCGCCATTCTTGCGGCTTCGGAAGAATTTTTTGCCTTGCCCTGCGAAAGCATCTTTTTTGCTTCGATAACTTTGAGAAGGACTTCGGGAAGAAGTTCCGCTTCGACGATGATTTTGTTGTTGTTTTCGTTCATAAAGTCCGCTCCTAAAAAACGATTGTGTTTGCTACACGAACAAATATAACACCCCGAAAGCAAAAAAGCAATAGCTTTTTTGCTCTCGGGGTAATTTTTTTTGATATTCATACTCCTTCAAGGTCGAAAGGCGGGATAAAGCTTTCGCCGACGGTTCCACCTTCCTGAACGAAAGCGTTTTCGATGCCCAGCTCAATGGCAAAATCAATGGCTTCGCTGTATTCTTCGTCAGAAACGGTGCGTGAGAGTTCGGGATATCTTTCGTCGGAACAAAGCGGCGTGTATTGATTCATAATGCTTATCCAGATTTTGTCGCCGAAGGTTTCATAAAGCAGGCGGAGCACGTTTTTTGTATCTTCAAGATGCCCGGGAAGCATAAGGTGACGCACTATAACGCCTTTTTTCATAATTCCATCATCATCAAAAACTGCTTTTCCGGTCTGTTCGACCATCTGGTGAAGGGATTCCAGCGCAATTTCACGATAATTTTTTGCGGATGAAAATTTTTCTGCCAAAGAATTATCAAAATATTTGAAATCCGTAAGCCAGATATCGGCATGATTTACCACTGCCCCGACGCTTTCGCGAAGTTCCCATCCGCCGCTGTTCCAGACTATCGGAAGCAAAAGCCCTTTTTTTCTTGCGATATCAAGTGCGGCCGTTATCTGCGGGGCATAATGCATTGGCGTTACAAGGTTTATATTGTTGGCGTTTTTTGCCTGAAGTTCAAGAAAAATTTCCGCAAGGCGCTCGATTGAAACGGTTTTTCCGGCTTCGCCGCGGCTTATTTCTCTGTTCTGGCAAAAAACGCAGCGCATGGTGCAGCCCGAAAAGAAAACTGTTCCGGAACCTTCTTCGCCGGAAATACAGGGTTCTTCCCAGAAATGCAGGGCGGCCCTTGCTATTTTTACGTCTTTTCCTCCGCCGCAAAATCCGGTTTTTTCTCCGGTTCTGTTCGCAAGGCATTTGCGCGGGCAAAGTTCACATTTTTCGGAAAGTTCCAAAAAATTCGCCGCCTTTCTTTTTCAATCTACGTTAAACTATAACACAGGCGGGAAAGCTAATCAAGAAAAATTGACTTTACAAGTGTTTGTTTTTGCTTTATTATGGAATATATATTAATATAAGACGTAAATTTTCGTTAATTTTATAACAAATTTTTGTTTACAGCGAAGAAAAAATATGCTACAATTATTTTACATAATATTTTGTGATAAAACGCAAAGGAGAAGGAGAAAAAGCTATGGATAAATTATGGATAGTTCTTCTTTTTCTTGGCGTTTTTTTAATAGGCAGCAATATTGTCAAAAAGCTGATGATCCGTTTTATGAATTCCGCGGATAATCAAAGCGCCCTTTCGGCTATGACCGCCGAAAAAGAGGATCCAAAGGTCTTTTGGGCGGAAGAAGGTATGCGCCGGGATTTTGAACAGGCGGAATATGAACTTCCGAAAGAGGATTTTTTTGAAAGCGAAAAAACCGAATTTGCCGAATCTTTCGAGGAAGAATTCATAAACCTTTCGGAAGAAGAAATAAAATCGGTTCTTGAAGAAGCTGATCTTTTTGAAAAGGAAGGTGAAGCGGAATGAAATCAAGGGAACAGGAAGCAAAAGAGCAAAGGGACGTTATGAAAGCCTTTTCGATGGTGCTCCAGGTTTCGTTAAGCGCGATATGCCCGATTCTGCTTTTGCTTTCGGTGGGGATCTGGCTCGATTCCGAATTCGGCGGCGGGGGCCATTGGTTCACCGCTTTCGGTATCATCTGCGGAATCTATTCCGGATATAAAGGAAGCTATCAGCTTATAAAAGACGTTTGGTTAAAGGAAGAAAAGAAAAATGCCGAAATTCCTGAATCGGATGATGAATGAATATGACGGCGAAGACACCGTTGTAACGGTGAAAAACGTTCGCCTTGCGGCGGTTTTGCTTTGTGTTTTATGCGTTTTGATCGCGCTTTTTTTCGGGAATATAAAACCCTTCGTTCTCGGAATATTCCTTGGCGGGGCGGTTGCCCAGCTTCTTTTCCGCCAGCACGAGCTGACTGTGAACAAGATGTTCGATGAGGGAAAAAGCCCCCAAAGCATAACCGTATCAAATTATTTTGTGCGCCTTGTCATTCGGGCGGTGACGCTTATCGTGGCGATCCAAAACCCGAATGTAAGCATAATAGGATGTATTCTCGGCCTTTTAAGCGTGCCTTATGGGATACACGCGCTTGCGTTTGCCGATTGGATAATCCACAGAAAAACCGGAAAGGAGGTATAGGATGAATATATCAATTTCAGAAGTAACGAGCGGCTTTTCGGTTTTCGGATTTGAAATAACGAACACAATGATATGGACATGGCTAATACTCGCGATCCTTTCTGTTGTGTTCATCTGGCTCGGAAGCGGGCTTAAAGTCAAACCGACGAGCAAAAAACAGGTAGTCGCCGAAATGATTTACGGCGTAATCGGAAATTTGGTAGAATCCAACATCGGACCGAATACCAAAGCCTTTATTCCGTATTTTACCGCACTTTTCGCGTTTATTCTCACCGCGAACCTGAGCGGCGTCTGGGGACTTGGTGTTATAAGGCCGCCTACGGCGGACGTTGCAACGCCCTTTGCCCTTGCGCTTATGACCTGCGTTATCTCGTGGTATTACAAAATCAAGATGAACGGAATAAAAGAGCATCTTAAAGGCTTCCTCGGCCCGGTAAAATTCATGACGCCCATTATGCTCCCCATGAACATCATAAGCGAAATTGCGAACCCCGTTTCGCTTACCCTTCGTATGTTCGGCAACCTTTTGGGCGGCCTTATCATCGGAACGCTTATCTATTCGATGCTCATCGGCTCGAACGTAATGCCGATCTGGATAGCTCTCGGCTCGGTGCTTCTCTGCGCGGTGCTTCTTACCAAGCAGTATAAAAAGATCAAGGAACTTGATAAAACAAAGAAAATGATGGTCATGGGGCTTGGCATACTTTGCTGCCTTCCGCTTTTTGCGATGATTTTCGTCCACGGATATTTCGATATCTTCAGCGGCTGTCTTCAGACTTATATTTTCTGTTTGCTTTCGATGATCTTTATTTCACCGTAATTTAAAGGCTTCCCCTTGAGGGGAAGCTGTCACCGAAGGTGACTGATGAGGTGCAGCCGCATTGCGCAGCAGCGGCGTCAATTTAAAACAACACCTCATCCGCCGCGACTATACGGTCATGCGGCACCTTCCCCCCGAGGGGAAGGCATTTAAACTTGTGTTAAATTAAAATTCTATACAAAAAGGAGAAAACACATGGAAGGACTTAACATCACTGGACAGGATCTTATTTACGCAGCAAGCGCCATCGGCGCAGGCCTTGCAGTTGGCCTTGCAGCAATCGGCCCCGGCATCGGCGAAGGTTTTGCAGCAGGCAAAGCAACCGAAGCAGTCGGCCGCCAGCCCGAAGCACAGAGCAAAATCACCACTACCATGCTTATGGGCCAGGCAGTTTCTGAAACAACCGGTCTTTACGGACTTGTTGTAGCACTCCTCCTCATCTTCGTAAAACCCTTCTGATTCTGAAATCAAAAATACTACGGAAAGATTGGTAACAATATGGAAAGCTGGCTTATAAAAATCGATGCCAGTCTTATAAGGCAGGTTATCATTCAGGGCGCAACCTTTCTTGCGTTTTTCGTTATTGTAAAGGTTTTCTTTGCGGATAAAATCAAGGCCATGCTTGAAAAGCGCCAGGAGGTCATCGAAAAAGACCTTACCGCCGCAACCGAAGCAAAGGCAAACGCAGAGAAGCTTGAAAGTGAATATGCGGAAATCATGAAGGGTGCCCATGATGAAAAGGCCGCCATCATCCATAACGCCGCCGAAGACGGCGAAAAGATGAAGGAACAGATCGTTGCCGAAGCGCGCGAACAGGCCGAAACCATCATAACCAACGCCAGAAAAGAGATTGACAGAGAGCGCACGCAGGCTGAAAAAGAGCTGCGTGATTCCATCGTCGATATCACCATCGACGCCGCAGAAAAAATTTCGGGAAAATCCTTCACCAAGGAGGATCATGCCCAGCTTATCAGTGAATCCATCTCCATGATCAAGGAGGTGTAAGCTTATGAGCCTTGCGGTCAGAAGATATGCAGAAGCGCTTTTGGATATCGCTTTTGAAGAAAAATGTGAAGACGAAGTCTATGAGCAATATAAACTGTTTTATGAACAGATGAAATCCGATAAACAGTTTGAACGCCTTATGACCGAAAAGATTCTTTCTTCCGAAGAGCTTAAAGCGACCGTTTCCAAAGTCCTTGAGGGCGGAAACACCTATCTGATAAGCTTCCTTATGACTCTTATCGACAGAAGCCGAATGGAAGAAGTCATGGATATGTTCCTTGATTTTGAACGCGGCTATAAAGAAAAGAAAAACATCCTCGAGGCAGAGGCCGTCACAGCCATCGAAATGACCGAAGAGCAGATCGAACAGGTCAAAAAAGAACTCGGCGAAAAATACGGCAAGACCATAGTACTCAAAACCTCGGTGGATCCTTCGATTATCGGCGGAATGGTGCTTTATATCGGCAACGAAATGCTCGATGCAAGCGTCAAAGCCAAATTCGAAGGACTTAAAAAACAACTGAAAACTATTCAAATATCATAAAAGGGGCATGAAAAGTTACAATGAATCTCAGACCCGATGAAATAAACAAACTGATCAAAGAACAGATCAGAAATTATGAAGGCCGCCTTGAAACGACCCAGTTCGGAACAGTCGTTCAGGTCGGCGACGGTATCGCAAGGGTTCATGGGCTTGACAACGCAATGGCAGGCGAGCTGATCGAGTTCCCGGGCGAGGTTTTCGGCATGGTCCAGAACCTTGAAGAGAACAACATCGGCTGCGTACTTCTCGGCGACGACAGCAACATCGTCGAGGGTGACAAAGTCCGCTGCACCGGAAAGATCGTTTCCGTTCCGGTCGGCGAAGCCATGATAGGTCGAGTTGTGAACGCCCTCGGCCAACCCATCGACGGCAAAGGCCCGATACTCACCGAAGAATACCGCCAGGTTGAAAAGAAAGCCCACGGCGTTATCGAAAGAAAATCCGTTGACAGCCCGCTCCAGACCGGTTATAAGGCCGTTGACAGCCTTATTCCTATCGGCCGCGGCCAGCGTGAGCTCATCATCGGCGACCGTCAGACCGGCAAGACCGCTCTTGCCATCGACACCATCATCAACCAGAAGGGCGAGGACGTTATCTGCATCTATGTTGCAATCGGCCAGAAAGCTTCCACCGTTGCACAGATGGTTCAGAAACTCACCGAAGCCGGCGCAATGGAATACAGCATCGTTGTTGCTTCCACCGCTTCCGAAAAAGCACCGCTTCAGTATCTTTCTCCCTATTCCGGCGTAGCAATCGCGGAATACTTTATGGATCAGGGCAAGGACGTTCTCATCGTTTACGATGACCTTTCCAAACACGCCGTTGCATACCGTTCCATGGCGCTTCTTCTTAAACGTGCTCCGGGCCGTGAAGCATACCCCGGCGACGTTTTCTATCTCCACTCCCGTCTTCTTGAAAGAGCCGCAAAGCTTGAAAAAGGCGGCTCCATCACCGCTCTGCCTATCATTGAAACCCAGGCAGGCGATATTTCAGCCTATATCCCGACCAACGTAATTTCCATTACCGACGGTCAGATATTCCTCGAAACCGACCTCTTTAACCAGGGCGTTCGCCCTGCGGTAAACCCGGGTATTTCCGTTTCCCGAGTAGGCGGTTCCGCACAGATCAAATCCATGAAAAAGATTGCAGGACCTCTCCGTATCGAATATGCTCAGTACCGCGAACTTGCCTCCTTCGCACAGTTCGGTGCCGACCTCGATAAGGAAACCAAGGCACAGCTCGAAAAGGGCAAACGCATTGTTGAGATCCTTAAACAGGATCAGTATGCCCCCATGAGAGTTGAGGACCAGGTTCTTATCATCTTTGCCGTTTCGGATAACCACACCAACGATATCCCCGTCGAGGATATCAAGCGCTTCGAGAAAGAACTCATCGAATTCGCAAGATACCGTTATCCCGAACTTCTCGAAGAGATCAAAACCACCAAAAACTTCGATAAAGAGCTTCAGGCAAAAACCGCAGCCGCTGTCGAAGAATTCAAGGCAACCTTCAAAGCTGAAGAAAACAAGTAATGCAGAGGTGTTTTTATGGCTGACTCAATGCGTGATATCAAAAGACGCATAAAAAGTGTCACTTCCACAAAACAGATCACTCACGCCATGCAGCTTGTTGCAAGCGCAAAGCTCCGCAATGCAAGAATGAAGGCCGACGCAAGAAGAGAATATACAAATTATGTAATCGAAACCATGCACATGATTGCCGGCGCCCTTGAAAGGGAAGAACCCAATGCTTTCCTTAAAGAAAACGGCTGTAAAAAGGACCTTTATATCGTTGTAACCAGCGATAAAGGCCTTGCGGGCGGATTCAACTCCGGTCTGCTCAAATTCACCGCCGAAGCCATGAAGCAGAGCAGTGAATGTGCCGTTGTCGTTTCGGGCGCAAAAGGTCTTGATTACTTCCGCCGCAGAAATTACGAGATTCTCGGTTCCTATGTGGGCGACAGCGACGAGGCAAACTTCGCCGTTGCAAGCCGCATCGGAAAAGCCGCAACAACTCTTTTCCTCGACGGAAAAATAGGCAGCGTATATATTATGTATAACCGCTTTGTTTCGGTTATTTCTCAAAAACCCACTATGATAAAACTCCTCCCTCTTTCTTTCGAAGAGATGGAAACCAAGGCTGATGAGATAGATACCGAAACAGCCACCGGCGAATATCGCCCCGAGAGCGGGCTTTTCGGCGATGTGCCGGTTAAAAACATGATTTTCGAGCCAAGCGCCGCTTATCTTGCAAACCAGCTTATCCCTTCCTATATAGATAACGCCGTTTACGGCGCGCTGCTCGAAAGTGCGGCGGGCGAGCTTGCCAGCAGAAGAATGGCCATGGAAAACGCAACAGACAACGCCGATGAGATCATCGCCGACCTCAGCCTTGCGTATAACCGCGCAAGACAGGGTGCCATCACCCAGGAGATCACAGAGATCGTAAGCGGCGCCAATGCCATAGGTTAAGGGGGTCTGTTACGATGAGTGATAAAACGATCAAATTAAAAGTAATAACTCCGGTAAACGTTCTTTTTGAGGGCGAAGCCAAAAGCTTCATCGTCAAAACAAGGGGCGAAGTGGGCGAATTCGCAGTTCTTGCGGATCATATCCCCATGACTGCCTCCGTCGGCATCGGAACTCTTGTTATAGATATGCCCGACGGAACCGAAAAAAGGACATCGCTTTTCGGCGGATACTGCGTTGTTCACAACAACAGCGCCGTTATTATCGCCGAAGCAGGTGAAAAACCGGAAGACATAGACTTTGCCCGCGCCGAAGAAGCAAAAAAACGCGCCGAAGAGCGCCTTCATGACGCGGATTCTGACCATAAGAGAGCCGAACAGGCTCTGATGCGCTCCATAGTCAGAATGGAACTTCATAAATGGCGCAAATAATCAAGGAGGAATACGAATTCGTGAGCAATACAGGTAAAATCGTTCAGGTTATCGGACCGGTCGTTGATATCAAATTCGAAGAAGGCGAACTTCCGAAGCTCAACGACGCAATCGAAATCGATAACCACGGCGCACGCCTTGTTGTCGAAGTAGCACAGCACATGGGCGACAATGTCGTAAAGTGCATCGCTATGGACTCCACCGACGGCCTTAAACGCGGTCAGGAATGCGTCAACACCGGTGCTCCCATCACTGTACCGGTTGGTAAAATAACCCTCGGAAGAATGGTAAACGTTCTCGGCGAACCCATCGACGGCATCGAAATGGATACCGAAAACTGCCCCAAAGCTTCCATCCACCAGCCCGCACCCACCTTTGCCGAACAGAAAACCGAACCGGAGATTTTTGAAACCGGTATCAAGGTCATTGACCTTATCTGCCCCTATACCCGCGGCGGTAAAATCGGTCTTTTCGGCGGCGCAGGCGTTGGAAAAACTGTTCTTATTCAGGAACTTATCAGCAATATCGCCACCGAGCACGGCGGCATTTCCGTTTTCGCCGGAGTAGGCGAAAGAACCCGCGAGGGCAACGACCTTTATCATGAGATGAAGGAATCCGGAGTTCTTGCAAAAACCGCCCTTGTTTTCGGCCAGATGAACGAGCCCCCGGGCGCAAGAATGAGAGTCGGCCTTACCGGCCTTACCATGGCGGAACACTTCCGTGATGAGGAAGGGCAGGACGTTCTTCTCTTCATTGATAACATCTTCCGTTTCACTCAGGCAGGTTCCGAGGTTTCCGCGCTTCTTGGCCGTATGCCTTCCGCAGTTGGTTATCAGCCGACCCTTGCGACCGAAATGGGCGCTCTTCAGGAAAGAATCACTTCCACCCAGAAAGGCTCCATCACTTCCGTACAGGCTGTTTACGTCCCTGCGGACGACCTTACCGACCCTGCGCCGGCAACCACTTTTGCGCACCTTGATGCGACCACCGTTCTTTCCCGTTCCATTGCGGAAAAAGGTATCTATCCCGCAGTTGATCCGCTGGATTCCACTTCGAGAATCCTTGACCCGAACGTAGTCGGCGAGGATCATTACAAAACCGCCCGTGCCGTTCAGGAAATCCTTCAGAAGTATAAAGAACTTCAGGATATCATCGCCATTCTCGGTATGGATGAGCTTTCGGAAGATCAGAAGCTTATCGTTTCCCGCGCAAGAAAAATCGAAAGATTCCTTTCACAGCCATTCCACGTTGCGGAACAGTTCACCGGTATCGAGGGCAAATACGTTCCTCTTTCCGAAACCATCCGCGGCTTCAACGAAATTCTTGAGGGTAAACATGATAACCTTCCGGAAGGCGCCTTCCTTCTCGTCGGCACCATCGACGACGCTGTTGCAAAAGCAAAAGCCATGGCAGAAGGCAATAAATAATGTAATATTTATAAAAAGGAGCACCGCAGGAACGGTGCTCCTTTTGTGTGTTGAAAGGCAATTGTTGTTTATGTGGTTATCCACCGCATTACCGTAGGGAACGGTCTTGACTGTTCAGTTTTTAAAGGCCCCCTTGCCTAAAGGGGGCTGGCACGCCGATAGGCGCGACTGGGGGATTCATCTAATACTTACCCCATTTCTTTGCCCGTGCAAAGAAACGCGGTAAGACCGCAAAGAAACACGTGCACCCCCACCTGCTCGCTCCCGCGAGCGACTCCCCCTCAAGGGGGAATAAACTCACCACCGAACGAACGGAGATTCCTAATCTCCACCGTCGCCGTTCGGAGCCGGCAACGGTTTTCAATATATCGCGACGGCTCGGCTATATTGGTTCGCCACTCCATTGTAGGGAACGGTCTTGACCGTTCCGTTTCGCGGAGCGCATTAACCTCCCTTG
>JAFUJP010000140.1 GCA_017473745.1 Oscillospiraceae bacterium | reverse complement strand
TGGCATCGCTTCGCGATGACGGATGAGGTGTTTCTATGCAAACACGGAAATTAGCGGACAAACACCTCATCACCGCCTTCGGCGGAGCTTCTCCTCAAGGAGAAGCCTGCCCTCCGGGAATCCTTTTTGACGGGCGCACACATAGGTGCGCCCCTACGACGTGTTATTAAATAATCCCTCATCCACCGTGCCTACGGCAACGGTCCCCCTTCCCCTCTGGGAAGGCATATAAACAATAATTTATCTTACAATGCTGATGGGTGCCAAGCCGGCTGAAAGCTTGTAAAACGCATTGTGGTACGGGCAGGGTCGTTACCCGAAACCGGCGCAAACGCGCAAAACGGGGCGTTAAAAAGCCTGTGGGCCATATATCAAAGCAGAAAAAATCCCGTCCGGTAAAACCGGACGGGATTTTTTATTTTATTGCTTTGTTATTCAAAAATTATTTTTTGAAAGCAACTGCAGCTGCTGCAAGAACAGCAACTACTGCGAAAGCGGGAGCACCGGTGGAGGGGTTCTCTTCGTCTGCAGTCTTATCGGTATAAACTCTTTCAACCATACCGCAATCAGGGCAGGTGCGGCTTGCAACGCCGTTTACAGTGGTCCATTCGGTCCATTTATGAGTATGAACAGGAACGGAAGGAACTACAGGAGCGAGTTCGCCGTTTTTGATGTTGTGATATCCTGCGTATTCAGATACGAAACCGTATTTGAAGCCGAGAACGGAATCTTCAGCAGCAGTCTTGAGTGCGAAAGTGTTGATGACTTCTTCAGTAGTCATGTTGTTTTCGATCATGTAAAGAAGCTGTGCGAAGTTGTTATCTTCTCTGAAGAGGAGACCGGAGGATTTGCCGAGTCTGAGGGTGTAGTCAGAAGCGAGAAGGCCGCGGAGACCATTTTCCTGACGACCCTGGAGTACGTAGTAGGTATCGCCGTTTGCATTAGCGGTTGCAAGGCTGTCATATCCGAGGAAGTCTCTCTGATAGATAGCGAGTTCAGCAATAACGCCGCCGCCGTCGGTTACTTTACGGGATGCACGGTTGAAGTTAACAACGAGTTTGAGGTTATCATACTCGGTGCAGAAGTTATAGTCGCCGGTGGAATCCATGAAGCCTGCGAGAGGTCCAACATAATCATATTTAGGAAGAATTACGTTGTTGATAGCATTTACTTTGCCGACACCCTGGGTCTGTGCGCCGAGAGCTACGTCGTCTTCAACCCATTCGCCGCCGTCGATTGCGAACCAACCATAGCCGGTTTCGTAATCATAGGAGTTGACATATTTGCCGTTTTCGTCCTGAGTTCTGGTCATTGCGATAACGCCGGTTACGGAATCATGGAGACCGAAAGCATCGATTGCAGCACGGATCGGATCGATTGCGGATGCGGAGCATACCCAAACGTCGATGCCTGCTTCGTCGAGTGCTTTATAGAGCCACTGTACTTCTTTGGAAACGCCGGTACCGGAGGTCCATTCGTAGGAAACAGCGCCTACTTTGGTGCCTTCGCCGGGAGTGGTCCAGGTTACATATTCGGATTCTACTGCGCCGTAATAGCTGTGGGAAGCATAAGCAAGATCATAAACTTCCTGTTCAGTCATGCCGGTGAACCAATAGAGTACCCAAGGATATGCAACTGCGGGGGATTCTGCATCATAAACGAGGTCATACATTGCTCTCATTTTGGTTGCAAATTCAGCCCACTGAGGATCAGCCTGAACGGTTGCCTGTGCAGCTTCATCAAGACCTGCAGCGGTGAAAGGACCATAGGTGTTGTAGAGGTAAGTATAAGCAGCGGTGATGTCGTCGATCCAATCCTGGTAAGAACCGTTGCCGTAGCCGAGGTCGGTTCTGTCAACAGTGAGGTCGCCGAGTTCGGTTGCAAGGATTGCGGGCATTTCTTCGGGAGTGAATGCGAATGCCATTACCTGAAGCTGGTAAACAGCAAGCTGCTCTTCAACGTCGAAGATGGAGGTGGTGTTATCGAAGTCGAATACTACATATGCGTTTTCGGTGTTGCCGTATTCTGCAATGAAGTCATCGATAGCCTGTTTTACATAGGGGTTCCAGCCTTCTTCGAGGGTTTCGGGAGCGGTGTAGGTTTCTTTGAGAGATTCAAGGGTAGCGGGGATTACGTTGACTCTGTTTTCGATTTCAGCGTATTTCTCGGGAAGAGGATTGCCTTCGAAGGATTTTACATAGTTAGCAAGAACCATGTAGTCTTCCATGACATAGTCTTTAACGAGTTTTGCGCCGTCGAACATTGCAAAGCCGTCGCCGAGGTCACGGAGAGTGTAGTTATAACCTGCGAGGTTATATTCTGCTTCAAGATCAAGGGGTTCACCGTTGATGACTACATTTTTAACTCTGTATTCACCGGTAGGACCGCCGATCCAAACGCCTTTGTCATCAGCCTGAACGGTGGAAGGAATGTAGGTATGTACTTCATAAGAAACGCCGTCGGAAACATGGAGGAAACCGCCGTTTTCGTTAGGAGTATTTTTGGAACCCCATTCAAGAGCGTCGAGGATCTGCTGGCCGGTAACGGTCATGATGCATGCTACGTTGCCGAAAGTATGGATCTCTTTGCAGGTTTTGTAAGAGATATCGCCGGTGATTGCTTTGTTACGAACACCGCCGCCGTTCATGATGGCGATATCAACGTCAAGGCCTTCGGTTTCGCTGAAGAGATAATAAAGAGCATCAGCGCAGAAGTTACCGGTGTTGGTGGACTGTTTGCGGACGAGGCGGTTGCCTTCAGCGTCATAGTTATCGAGAACGATGTCGCCGGTGGTGCCGATTACTTCGCCGAGAAGGGTATCTACTTCGGCAATCCAAGCATCCTGAATTGCTTTAACTTCAGCATCGGGCTCAGCAGTGGTTTCGCTAAGGAGTTCGGTGGAGATAACGCCTTCAGAAGTGATGGTCATCTTGCCGATGGTGTCGAAGTATTCACCGGTCTGGGTAAGAAGAACGGTGTTGCCTTCTTTGTCAGCAACAGGTTTGCCGACTACAGTGCTGTGGGAGTGACCGTCGATGAAAGCATCAAGGCCGGTGGTGTTTGCGATAACTTCTTCGGAAGTCCAGGGGGAAGAAGCTTTGTCATCGCCAAGGTGGCCGAGAGCGATAACGATATCAGCCTCTGCGGAAGCTGCGTCGATAGCGGTCTGTACTGCTGCATAAAGATCTGCGCCGTCATCGCCGCCGGCAATACCATAGATGTAGTTGCCGTTTTCATCCTGGAAGTATTTGGGGGTGGATTTGGTGAAGGATTCGGGAGTGGTGATACCGATGATAGCAACTTTGGTGCCATCGAACTCGAATACTTTGTAAGAATCGAGAACGGAATCGCCGATTACGCCGTTTTCTTCGTGGTAGAAGTTGCAGGAAACATAGGGAACAACGCCGTTGTTTGCAACTTCAAGTGCTCTTTCCATGCCATAGTCGAATTCATGGTTACCGAGGGTTGCAAGGTCATAACCTGCAGCCTGCATGAGTTCAACGATGGAAGCGCCTTTATCCATGGAACCGTATGCGGTACCCTGGATATGGTCACCTGCGTCAACAAGGAGAACATGATTTCCGCCAGCGATAAATTTCTGCTTTGTAGCAGCGATATCGTCGTAGCCGAGTTCTTTGTTGATGTAGGTATGGACATCGTTAGTATAGAGAATAACGATGTCTTCGTTTGCAGCAAATGCAGTGATTCCCATAGAGAGAACGAGCATTACTGCGAGAACGAGGCTCAAGATTTTTTTCACAAAAATCCCTCCATTTTCTTTTTTTCTTTCCCGGCTAAAATAGCCACGTCTATTATATAATTTAAAGGAAATATTGTAAATATATTTAGCAAAATTTGTTAAAAAAACAGTGCAGAAAAAATTTGGCAAAAACAGGATATTTTACACAAAAGTAATCCTGTTTTTCAACAATAGTGAACTTTTATACCAAATTATAAGCAGCGCATCGGATAATTATTTTGCTCTTGACAAAAGAAGAGGCTTAATGTAAAATATCATCTCATAAAAAGAGGCTGAAAATGGCATAATAAAGCCAAAAAAGCAAAAAATAATACAAAAAGGACGGAAAAACAAAAGATGATTTATATTCTTTATATTGCTGTTGCGGCAATAGTGACATTTATGTCAATCAAAGCATCCGAATATGTGGATATGCTTGATAAGACGACCTCGCTTTCGGGCGCGTTCCTCGGCGGAATCCTTCTTTCTGCGGTAACTTCGCTTCCGGAGCTTTTCACAAGCATTTCTTCCACCCTTATGCTTGACCAGCCGGGTCTTTGCATCGGCAATATCCTTGGCAGCAATATTTTCAACTACGCCATGCTCAGCGCGTTTATTCTTACCGCAGTTGTTAAGTTTGCGAAATGCGACCTTTCAAAAATTCATCTTGTTGTTGCTATTTCCGTCGTTTTCATGGGCGGGCTTATTCTTTGCAACAAATACGGATTCCTTGCCTTTGATATCGGGAACGTGAGCGTCACTTCCATTCTTATAATCCTTCTTTATGTGGTGACTGTTTGGATAATGTATAAGATGGGCGGAACTTCTTCTGAAAGCGATGACGGCGACCCCGTTACCCTTACCAGAAAACAGATCCTTACCAGATTTGCCCTTGTGAGTGTGGGTATCGTTGTTTTCAGCGTTATTCTTACATACATCACCGATGAGCTCAGCGTTCGTCTCAACCTCGGCAAAACCGTTGCGGGCGCGCTTTTCCTTGGAGTTGCGACCTCTCTTCCGGAAACCGCTTCCACATGGACTCTTTTCAAAATCAAAAACTATGATATCGCGGTCGGAAATATCGTCGGAAGCTGCCTTTTCAACTTCACCATTCTTTCTCTTGCGGATTTCTTCTATCAGGGCGGCGGAATTTACGCCATAAGCGACGTTTCGACCATGAACCTTATAATTTTTGCATCCATTGCATCTATTCTTACAGTTGTTCTTCTCAAATTCCGCAACAAAGCAACAAGCATTATCTGCCCCGTGGGCATTATCGCAAGCTATATCGCATTCCTTGCGCTTTAATCAATAAAAAACAGAGCGGAGCAGATGCTCCGCTTTTTTTTGTGAGATAAATTATTGTTTATATGCATTTAAAGCCTTCCCCTTGAGGGGAAGGGGGACCGTTGCCGTAGGCACGGTGGATGAGGGATAACCAAGAACGCGGAGCGCACATCAAAATTTGACAGGGTTTTCGGCGGGGGCAAGCCCCCGCCCTACACTAAATTGACAAATCTTGCAAGCTCGTTGCATTATTAAAAACGTCGTAGGGGCGCACCTATGTGTGCGCCCGCAAAAAAGGATTCCCGGAGGGCAGGCTTCTCCTTGAGGAGAAGCTCCGCCGAAGGCGGTGATGAGGTGTTTGTCCGCTAATTCCCGTGTTTGCATAGAAACACCTCATCCGTCATCGCGAAGCGATGCCACCTTCCCCTCAAGGGGAAGGCTTTAAATGCATATAAACAATAATTTACATTAACAATATAATAATGCATCAAAAAACGGCGGCCGAAGGCCGCCGTTTTACTATGCTGTTTTTTTATTTGGAAACGGTTTCCATGGAAGAACTGCTTTCGCTTTCGTTTCCGCTTTCGCCGGATGCGCTTTCTTCGCTGTTTTCGGAAGAAGCGGCGGCCTGTTCTTCTGCCATGGCGTTTGCGGCGTTGACTATATCGTCGATCATTCCGCCGACAAGATCAAATCCCTCGAGCTTTTCTGCCTCCATACCAAGGCAGCATTCCTCTACCCAATCGTTGATTTTTTGCTGGAGCACGGTGGGTTCCACAAGGCTTACAAGATTGTTGTCGCCAAGGCCCACAAAATACATAATGTGATAACCGAAGCTGGTTTCAACAATTCCGGTATCGCCGGGTTTTCTTGTTTCATCAAAGCACCAGTTTTCAAAAGGAGCAACCATCTGGCCTTTATAGACGTTTTCATAGATACCGCCGGTGCTTGCGTTGCCATCCCCGGAATGTTCCGCTGCAAGGGCAGAAAAAGCTTCTTCGGTCATTTCGCCCGCAAGATATTCTTCATAAATTTCGTTGGCTTTTGCTTCTGCCGCGGCCCAGGCTTCTTCGCCTGCGTTGCCTTCTTCATCCTCTTCGGGCATGATGAGAATATGACGGACGTCAACGAAGCTGTAATCCGGGTCTATGCGTTCCTCAAACATCACAACAAGATAGCTCTGATAGGTTTCGTCATGGTAAACCATGGTATCGCCCTGCTGTCTTGCCTCATCAAAAAGCCAATCGCTCACTTCTTCGATTCCGGTGGAATCATAGCTTGCTCCGGGGAAAATGGTCGGGTCGTTTCCTTCGGTAAAATAGGATTTCTGATCCTCGCTTGCGTATTCATAGCCAAGGGCGTTGAATTCTTCCGCGGTGTGAACTTCGGCCATGCTGTTGGCGCGGGTTTCGGCATCTTCTTTAAGAAGATATCCGTTTTCTTCATCTGCCTCTTCGGCATAGAAGAAGCTGAAATAGCGGAAATCGACGGTATCTATTGCGTTTTTGTTTTCCTGATAATATGTGTCGATCTCATCCTCCGTAACGGTAAGAGCGGCTTCGTATTCTTCCGCATAAGCACCCGCGATATAACGGAACTCGGTCATTTCATAGATATTTTCCATGGTAATGCCTTCGCCGTACATAAAAGCAATATATTCTTCAAGGGTCATATCGCTTTCGGTTGCAACTTCGGTAAGCTGAGTTTCAATTCCGTCAAGGTCGGTCTGAT
This sequence comes from Oscillospiraceae bacterium, assembly GCA_017473745.1. GTDB lineage: Bacteria > Bacillota > Clostridia > Oscillospirales > Ruminococcaceae > UMGS1668. Next base: position 4,285 of record JAFUJP010000140.1, on the reverse strand, counting down.
ATTTTTCGGGAAGAACAAAGCCTTCGGCGATTGCGGCTTCATAAAGCCCGGTAAGGTTAACAAGGGTATCAACGGTATAATCAATAACGTACTGGTGCCAGGTAAGACCGTCGCTTACCATCTGATCCTCGAGCGGTACGGAAATATCCACAACGCTTGAAAGGTAGCTTCCGTAATAGGAATAAAGGTTGCTGTATATTTCGTTAAAAGCAGAAACATACATAAAATCCATTTCGCTTTTGGTGAATTCCATTTCGCCTATTTTGAGCACGATTTCGGAACCGCTCTGCTCTCCGCCGCCCTCGGTACCGGAACAACCCGCAAAAACGCCGAGCACGAGCAATGCGGCAATGAGCACCGCAAGAAGTTTTTTCATAATTCAAATATCCTTTCGGCTTATTTCAAAATATGGGACGGTTTTTCGATGAAAATCCGTCCCAATTTCAATGCAAACTGTTTATCAGTTAAGGTGTTTTGCAACGAATCTGCTTCCGAAAAGTTCGGTAATTTCGATATCGGAAACAAGACCGTCAAGATACTCGGTGTATCTTTCTGCAACGATGGTATCTTCGATAACATGGGTGTAATAATCCTCAGCAACGCCGGAATAATACATTACATGATAACCATAGGTGGTTTCGATGATTTCACAGTCGCCGACTTTTCTTGCGGGATCGAAGCACCAATCTTCAAATTCCTCTACCATCTGGCCTTTGTGGACATCTTCATAAAGGCCGCCGTTGGAAGCGGAGCTGTCTTCGGAATATTTTACAGCAAGCTCTGCAAAGGCTTCTTCGGTTGCGCCGAGACCTTCCCATTCGGCTTTATACATTTCTGCTTTTTCAAGAGCAGTTGCTTTTGCTTCTTCGGTGCTGTCAACAGGAGAAACAAGAATGTGTCTTACGTTAACGGTATCGTAATGAAGGTCGAGGTTTTCAACGAATTCGATTACATAATAACCGGTTTCATCCTCGAAGATATCTTTATCGCCTGCAACTCTTGCATCGTCGAAAAGCCAATCGGCATAAAGCTCGCTGAGCTCGCCGTGGGTTGCGCTGTATTCGGTGAATTCAACTTCTTCTTCGCCGTTAAGAATTGCGGTTGCGGTGTTTTCTGCCTGTTTCATTGCAAGCTCGGCATCATCGCCCTCTTCTTCAACGGAACCGTCAACAAAATAATATTTGAAAGTAACGGTATCGAAATCTTCGGCGTTTTCTGCATAGTATGCATCAATTTCATCGGAAGAAATTTCCTGTTTTTCGGTGTAATCCTGTGCATAGCTGATAGCATAGAGATAACGCTCATACATTTTTCTGAAAACTTTTTCGTTGACACCGAGGCCATAGTTAAGCTCGACGTAATCGCCTGCGCTGTAACCATAGGCAGAAGCCGTGGATTCAAGGGTTTCCCATTCGGTTTCAATGGTAGTGTAATATTCCTCATCCATTTCGTAACCGTTTTCCTGGCCTGCGTTATAAAGTGCGGTCATTTCAACGATGGCGTTATCGGTGTATTCCTTGATATAATCCGCCCAGGTCTGTTCTTCGGAATAATCCTGTTCGTCAAGGGGATTCTGGGGGTTGAAGAAATATACCGCAAGATCGCCGTAGGTCTGATAGAAGCTGTTATATACCTCATAAACGCTGTTGGTATAGAGCCAGTTATATTCCGCAACGGAATATTCGGTTCCGTCAACTTCAACGGCTTTCATGGTGCGGTAGGTAAGACCCATTTCAAAAATTGTGAGTACAACGCAAAGCACAGCGCAGAAGATAACGATCACTTTTGCGAGAGTGTATTTTGCTTTTTTCTTTTTTGCTTTTTCGGCAGCGCTGAGTTCTTTGGTTTCTTTAACCTGCTCAGTCATGCCGAGAGTTTCTTTTTCGCTCATAATAAACCATCCTTGCTTTTATATTAGCTTTTGCCGAATTCTTCGGCACAGTATGACAAATATATATTATATATTGTAACACAAAACATTTCAAGAGTTTTCATTGAAACAAATTATGAATTCGGCGCTAAATTTTTCAAAAACGGCCTGTTTTTATCCTACAACGTCAAAAGTGAAGGAAGAAGAGCCCGCAAAATCTTCGTTTTCGGCAGTAACTGCAATGGTCAGGCGATAAGTTCCCTCTTCAAGGCCTTCAAAAAGTCCGTTTATAGCTTCATAACCGTCGGAAAGGAAGCAAATTTCAGAAACCGTAATTTCCTCGGAGGTTCCGATATATTCAAGGGTAAGCTGGATGCTTTCTTTATCGACCTCCGCACCGCACTCCACGGAAGTTATACCCGGAAGATCGCCTTTATAAAGATCTTCCATATTTTCTTTTCCGTTTACGGTAAAGCTTACCTGTTCTTTTCCCGTGGCTTCGGAAGAATCAAAGATTCCCGAGAAATTCCAGACCGTATCGGTAATAACGAAAACCGTCATATCCTCCGGAACGGGTGAAAGTTCCACAAATCCGCCGGAAAAACCTCCCTGCGGTCTTTCTTCGGAAGGCATTTCGGGTGCGGTTCCTCCATTAGGGTTGCCGGAAGGAATTTCAGGTACTGTTCCGCCCTGTGCCATACCGTTTTCAAAACCGCCTTCTGCCCGGCTCATTATATCCTCGATGAATTCGAGCCACGCGCGGATATCCTCCGGGATATCCTTTGCGGATTCGAGCCATTCGGAAAATCCTTCGGGAACGCTGAAAGCGTTTTCTTCTCTTCCGCCGCCGTTGCCGGCCATTCCGCCGCCGAATCCGCCCGTTCCTGCGCCCCAGGAATCAAGATTGCCCGAATACTCCTGCGGAATATCGTTTACATAAAGGGTATACTCTTTGTTCTTTTCAAGATTTTCGCCCGCGAGCACAAGGCTCTGGAAGTCGCGGTCGATTTCGGCAATCATTCCGTAACCTTCCGCATCGAGGAATTTAACGACGCTGCCCGCGCTTCTTACTGAAGCAAAGGTAAACTGGGCGCAGGTCATTCCTTCGCCGGATTTAACGGCGTCGTTTCTGCTGCCGAAGGCAACAACGCTGCCGCCGTTGATGGTGATGCCCATATCCGCATCAATCCCGCCGTCGCCGGTTCTTCCGCTTCCGGAAGCGAAAACAGTTCCTCCGTTGATGGTGAGCCAGCCGTTGGAATCAATGCCGTCGCCCTCGACCCCGAGGCCGCCTTTTATGGTGATGGTTCCGCCGTTGATGGTTGTTACCGAAACGCCGTCCTCGTTGGTGTTGATGCCGTCATCCTTTGCGTTTATATTGATATTTCCGCCGTTTACGGTAAGGTGCATTTCGCTGTTAAGTCCTTCGTTTTCGGCTTCGATGTTAAGGATACCGGTGCCTTCGGTGCCGCCGTTGATATTCATGCTCATCATGGAATAAAAAGCTCCGTCATATTTATGAAGCTTTTTGCCTTCGCCGTTATCTTTATAAATTCTTGCGACGTTGGAACCTTTTATATTATTTTCGGTTCCGTCGGCAATGATAACATTTGCGCCCGCGGCGGATGTATCCACCTCATCTGTGGTGTTTTCTCCGTCTGCACATTCATATACATTATAGAAAATTACCGCCGGCGCGATCCCGCATTCGATATCCGCTCCGCCGAAAATAAGGGTTACTTTTGCGTCGGGGTCATCCTTTGCGTTTTCGCCGAGGTCAACGGCAATCTGACCTTTAAGCTCACCGGTGATGTAGTATTCACCGGGAGTGATTATTGTAACAAGGGCATATTTCGCGGCTTCCGCTTCGGTGTGTTTATCGTTTTTATCGCCTTCGCCGTAGGGGTTTCCGCTGGGGTAATAATCCATATCATGATAATAGATGATATCGCCGCCGATTGTTACAGGGCCGTCGCTTTCGGCGGCGGAAATTCCGTCAACAAGCGCATCATTCCCTGCAAGGACTATTTCGGTTGCGTTTTCATAGCTATCCGCCTTTTCGGGAGCATCATTCATTTCTTCATTTTCGGATGTTTCCGGAATCTCGGGGTTTTCTCTGTTTGCAGGATTGTTTGCGTCACATGCAGAAAGAGATGCGGCCATTGCCGCCGCAAGCAGAAAAGCAAAAATTTTTTTCATATAAATATCCACCTTTCAATATTCTTCCATCTGATATTTTACTCCCTTTTTCTGAAACAGTCCTTAAAATTTTGTGAACAAACTGAAAAATTGTTTTTTATAAGCGTACCACCCGAGCGACCGTAGGGACCGTCGTCCTCGACGGTCCGTTTATATATGCGGAACGCTGAGGACAGCGTTCCCTACATTAAATTAAGTGATAACGGCAGACGGGAC
>JAFUJP010000139.1 GCA_017473745.1 Oscillospiraceae bacterium | reverse complement strand
GAGATGTTTTTGGCGCCGCGGTCAAAATATTCAAGGCGTTATGCCGCAGAATATTTTGGGTACCGCAAGAGGGCATATAACCAAAAACGCGGAGCGCACATCGAAATTTGACAGGGTTTACGGCGGGAGCGAGCTCCCGCCCTACACTGAATTGACAAATCTCGCACGCTCATTGCATTATTGAAAACGTCGTAGGGGCGAACCTGTGTGTTCGCCCGTCAAAAAGGATTCCCGGAGGGCAGCCTTCCCCTGGGGGAAGGGGGACCGCGCCTGCGGCGCGGTGGATGAGGGCAAACCGGGGATGCGGAGCGCTTGCCTCCCCCTGAAAGAGGCGGGCTTAAATTTGCATAATTTTATAATGTTATAGAATAATAATGCAAAAACTCCTGCAAAAGTTTAAATTTTCCGCTTAAACAGATGAAAAAATAATGATAAATACTTGCAAATGCGATTTTTCTATGATAGAATAAAATGAAATTCAATGTGTGGTTTTATACCCAATTTTGGAACCGAATTGTTGGGGCCCCATTGAATCTTAAAAAATACGGCTTTTTGCCGACAGAGAGGATAACGCGTTTTCGGAAGGCGTGTTATTGGCTCTGTTGGCAAAAAAACCGAAAAAATTCTTAGGAGGAAATAAGAATGAAAAAAGCATTAAGCCTTCTTCTTGCTCTTATCATGGTCCTCGGTCTTGCAGCTTGCAACAACAACGAAACCCCTGTTGACGATCAGCCTTCTCAGGGCGGCGATGATGTTGTTGAAACCGCTGATACCTATACCTATAAGAGCTACACCACCGCACTCGGCACTAACTGGAACCCCCACACCTGGGAAACCAACGCCGATGACGCTATCAACGGCTACATCACCAGCCCCTTCTGCACCATGTCCATCCTCGATTCCGAGAACGGCGTTTATCAGTGGGTTTGGGAAATGGCAACCAGCATTACCGACGTAACTGCTGAGCACCAGGACGACCTCGTAAAATATAACGTAACCCTTCAGGAAGGTGAAACCCCTGAAACTACCACCGAAGGTTTCGTTTTCGAGTTCGCACTCAACCCCAACGCAAAATGGCAGAACGGCGAAGCAATCACTGCTGACGACTACATCTACTCCATGCAGCAGCTCCTCAACTCCGAAATGAAGAACTATCGTGCAAACCTCTACTATTCCGGTGAATCCGCAGTAGCAGGCGGCCTTGGTTACTATTATTCCGGCAGCACCGCATGGATGGATGCAGCAGGCGCATACGCAACCGATACTCTCGTACTCGGCGAAGACGGCACCTACGCAGCAGCAGACGGCACTCCTCTCATGATCGCTCCTTCCACTGCTCTTGCATGGCTCGGCGGCAACAGCCTTGCTGACTATGTTGGCGCATACGGCGATGCAATGTTCGACGTAGCTTCCTTCGATGCTCTCGTTGCTCTTGCAAACGCTGACGGTTATGTTGCAGTAACCGACGAATCTCTCGAACTTCTTGCTAACGTTATCACCTTCTCTCCTGACTGGGGCGAAACCGAAGCAGAAACCTGCCAGTATTTCGTATACGGCAAAGAATATCCCGTAGTAGAATGGGATACCGTTGGTCTTTACAAAGTTGATGATTACACCATCCGCTATGTTGTTCAGACCAGACAGGACTATAACTACTTCCTTACCTCCTGCACCAGCACTTGGCTCGTATATGAAGATCTTTACGAAGCAGGCAAAGATACCTCCGGTACTCTTGTAACTACTGACTATTGCACTTCTATCGAAACCACCATGGGTTACGGTCCTTACATGATCGAATCCCTCCAGGACGGCAAACAGATCGTATTCGTACAGAACCCCAACTGGTATGGTTATGAAGTTCAGGATGACGGTTCCCTCCTTTCCATGACCAACTTCGAAGTTGACGGCGAAGTTCGCGAGCAGTACAAAACCGACAAGATCGTTATCGACGTTCTTGACGAAGCTGCTGCAAAACAGGCATTCCTTAAAGGTGAACTCTCTGAGTGGACTCCTTCCGCTGATGACCTTCTCACCTACTCTGCTTCCGACGTTCTCTACAAAGTAGACGAAACCTACACCATGTCCTTCTTCTTCAACACCAACGTTGAAGCTCTTAAAGAAATGGACAACTCCAAAGGCAACACCAACTCTGTTGTTCTTTCCAACACCAACTTCCGTAAAGCAATGTCCTTTGCTATCGACCGTGCTGAATACGTTACTGCAACCACCGGTTACAAACCCGCATTCGCACTTATGAACAACCTCTACTTCTACGACGTATATAACGATCCTACCTCCTCTTACCGTGGCTCCGACGCTGCAAAACAGGCAATCGTTAACCTCTACGGCGTTGAATATGGCGAAGGCAAAGCATACGCAACCCTCGATGAAGCACATGACTCCATCAACGGTTACAACCTTACCGAAGCTAAAGCTCTCATGGCAACTGCTTGCCAGGAACTCGTTGACGCTGGTCTCTATACCGCCGGCGAAGACATCTACGTACGTATCGGCTGGGCTAAAGGCGCTATCGAAACCGAAGCTCTCAACTGCGTAGAACTCCTTAACAAATATGTTAACGCTGCTGTTGAAGGTTCCGGCTTCGGCAAAGTAACCTTCGAAGCAATCGGCAACATCAATGACCGTTATTCCGACGTTCCTGCCGGTGAATATGCAATCGGCTACGGCGCATGGGGCGGTGCAGCATTCTATCCTTTCCGTAACATGCAGGTTTACTGCGATACCGACCAATACGCAATCAACGAAGCAGCTTGCTGGGATCCTTCCGTTGAAACCCTTACCCTCAACGTAAACGGTGAAGACGTAACCATGACCTGGAAAGAATGGTCCGGCGCTCTCATCGGTTCCGGCGTATTCGCAGCAGAATCCAACGAGCTCAAACTCGAAGTAACTGCTAAGATGGAAGAAGAGTATCTTAAGAAATACTATCGTATTCCTCTTTGCGGAACCACTGCTTGCTTCATGCTTGCATATCAGGTAAGCTACTACACCGATGAATACAACATCATGTATGACTTCGGCGGTCTCCGTCTCATGCAGTACAACTACACCGACGCTGAGTGGGCAGATTATGTTGCCAGCCAGAACGGCACTATTGCATACGAATAATCAATACGCTGTTTAACAGTTTTTGAATATTTCGTCTTAGTAGGCAGGGGAGCATTTTGCTCCCCTGCCACTAATGATATGTTAAAGGCATTTTTGGGATATACTATTCTTCGGTAAACACTGCCAATCCTTTGTGCAGTTACCTTTTTATGAGGACTTTTTTTGCCGTTTTGGGGATCGGCAATTTTTACGGAAGAATGGTAATTTTTGTTTTCCGAAATATAATGCTTTGATAAGGAGAGATGATTAAAAGTGGCAAAATACGTTGTCAAACGACTTGTTCTGATGCTCTTTACGCTCTTTGTCATTACGACTATCTGCTTTATGCTCATCAGAATACTTCCGAGAGAGCTTCCGACCGACAAGGTTCTTCAGCAGGTTATTCTTGACCGTTGGGAAGCACTTGGATACAATGAACCTTTGCTTACGCAGTATTGGATTTATTTGAGAAATATTTTTACCGAACTTGACTTCGGTACTTCCTGGTATATTTCTTTCAGAACACCTGCTCTTGATGTTCTTACCAGCAGAATTCTTCCTACCGTTATGGTAAACCTCGGTTCCCTTCTTGTTGCAATTCCGATCGGCCTTCTTACCGGTTGTTTTGCCGCAATCAAGAAGAACAGCTGGATAGACTCCTGCATCAGCACCCTCGTTATCGTATTTATCTCGGTACCGAGCTATGTTTATGCATTCCTTGTCCAGTATTTCCTTTATTTCAAACTCGACCTCATCCCGGTAACCGTTTATTCCCTTGCTGATGCAGGCGGCAGTTGGTTTACCTGGAAGATGCTTTATTCCATGATCGGTCCGATCATTGCACTTTCCTTCGGTGAAATTGCAGGTCTTTGCCGTTTCACCCGTGCGGAACTTACCGAGACCCTTACTTCTGACTACATGCTTCTTGCACGTACCAAAGGTCTTACCAGAGCACAGGCAACCATCCGCCATGCTCTTAAAAACGCAATGGTACCGATCCTTCCTATGATCATCGGTTCTTTCATCAGCATCATGAGCGGTTCCATGATTATTGAAAAGATTTTCGCAATTCCCGGTGTCGGACAGCTTTATATCATGTCCATCAACCTTTTCGACTATGATATCTTTATGCTCGATACCATTTTCTATACTTTCATAGGACTTCTCGGCGGTATCGTTACCGACCTGAGCTATGGATTTATCGATCCTCGAATCAGAATGGGAGAGAGGTGATAACGGCTTATGAATAATGAATACAAACACATTCCGGCAGAAAAATTCGCATTCGTCAACGAAGGTGAAAAACTTACCGATAAACAGTTTGATGACAAACCTATCGGTTACTTCAAGGATGCATGGATTCGTTTCCGCAAGAACAAAGCTTCTGTTATTGCAACCGTTATCATCGTCTGCATCATTCTTTTCGCATTCCTTGCTCCCCTTTTCGAAACCAGATACGACCACAGATTCATGGATACCTACTATTCCAAAAAAGGTCCGAGAAGCCTTGCTCTCTATGACCTTGGAGTAAACGGCAGCATGGACCGTGACTTCTCTGAAAAAGGCCTTATTATGGCACTTGCAGTCGGTATCGGCGCAGAAGACTGGGACGACCACGACGCAACTCTTGCAGAAGGTCTTGAAAGCAAATATCAGCCCATGCTCGAAATCGGCGAAGGCATTGTTACCCTCGACGCACTCAAAAAAGAGAAAACCACCTATCCCGGCAAGGTTGACACCTACCTCGAAGTCGGCTTCCTTTACAGAAGTATCGAGCAGTCCGAATATCAGAAAATCGTCGATTTCCAAGAGGAAACCGGAATCCAGGTTCTCTATCCTCTTGTTGAAAACAACGAATACACCCCCGACCCCAACAACGCAAACTATTGGTATAAGATGATCAAAAATCAGCCTGTTGTTACCGATGCAAACGGCGATTGGGATTATATTTATTACAGCGACCTTCAGGAAGGCGTTGCCCTTGAAGATAACTATAAACGCGATGCCGACGGCAATATCAAATATTATGAATACACCGGCGGCGGCACCGCAGAAACCGCTCAGTACAAGATTCGTGTTCTTTATTACAACTATTATCAGTATCTGAACGGCTTCGAGCCGAGCTATCTTTTCGGCACCGACAGCCAGGGTTATGACCTCATGCTCCGTCTTGCAGGCGCAATCCAGCTTTCTCTCTTCGTTGCAGTATGCGTTTGCTGCATTAACTTCGTCATCGGCGCTCTTTATGGCTCCACCGAAGGTTATTACGGCGGCGTTATCGACCTTACCATGGAACGTATTTCCGATATTCTTGCGGGCGTTCCGTTCATCGTCGTTGCAACTCTCTTCCAGATCCACCTCGCCGCAAAGGTCGGTGCGATCCCCAGCTTGCTCTTCGCATTCGTTCTTACCGGATGGATCGGAACCGCAAGCCGTGTCAGAACTCAGTTCTACCGTTTCAAAAACCAGGAATTCGTTATGGCAGCAAGAACCCTTGGCGCAAGCGATACCAGAATCATCTGGAAGCACATCTTCCCGAACTCTCTCGGTACCATCATCACCTCTGTTGCTCTTGCAATCCCGAGCGTTATCTTCAGCGAGTCCATGCTCAGCTATCTCGGTATCGTAAAACTCGGTACTGCGGATCAGACCTCTGTCGGTACCCTTCTTTCGGACGCAAGCGGTATCTGGACCAACTATCCTCACCTGATGATAGTTCCCGCAATTACGATTTCTCTTCTTATGATTTGTTTCAACCTTTTCGGCAACGGTTTGCGCGATGCGTTCAACCCGTCGCTTCGTGGTGTGGAGGATTAAAATATGGATAAAATACTTGAAGTTAAAGACCTTAAGATATCCTTCCGCACTTCCAGCGGTACGCTGAAAGCGGTAAGAGATATTTCTTTCGACCTCGAACGCGGAAAAACTCTCGCGATCGTAGGTGAATCCGGTTCCGGTAAATCCGTAACCAGTAAAGCCATCCTCGGAATCCTCGCCGGCAACTCCATTATTGAAGGCGGCGAAATTCTTTACGACGGCAAAGACCTTCTTCGTATTTCCGAAGAGGATATGTGCAAAATCCGCGGCGACAAAATCTCCATGATTTTCCAGGATCCGCTTTCTTCCCTTAACCCTATCGTTAAGATCGGCAAGCAGATCACCGAGGCTATGATCCTTAAGAACAGAGCCAGCCGCAAGGATGCAAAGAGAAGTTTTAATAACCATCTTGCACTCCTTAAAAAGAATATGCTTGCTGCAAACGATCCTTCCATGTCCGCAGAGATCAACAAACTTGTTGAAACTCTCGATAAAATGAGCATCGAAGGCAACAAGCTTGAAAATAATTATAACGGTGAAAAGACCGAAGCAGTCGATCTTCTTTCCGAAATCGAGGACTTCCTTTTCAAAGCAAGCAAAAAACAGAAGCTTGACGTCAAAAAGACCCTTTCCGAATTTGAAAAGGCTCTTGCCGGAATCAACGATCCCTTCCTTACCGCTCATTATGACGATAAGCTCAAGGAACTCGGCGCAGAGCTTTCTGCCGCAAAGAACGCTTACGTTGCACCCAAAAAAGGCGATGAAGCAACCGTTCTTTCCGATGAAATCACTTCTGTTCTTGAAAAAATCAAGCCCATCCTTGCCGAAATCACCGCACACCAGGCACCGAACTTCTTCCGTATCGGCTATTACAAGCTTATGAACCCCAATGCAAGCCTCACCGAGATGCCTATTGAGGAATTCAATGAATTCGCTCTTAAGTATCTCGATGAAAACTTCATGAAAGAGTTCATTTCTCTCGAGTCCAAAGGCGTTGAATATTCCTTCAAACAGGCTCTTGAAAAGAAAAAAGCAGTTATCGCAAAACTTGAAGAAGCAAAAACCTTCTATGCCGGCGAATTTTCCAAGGCTGACGCAACCAAGCTTTGCAAAGAGCTTTCCGATGAAGTTGAGGAATCCATCGACCGTCTTGAAACCAGCAAAGACAGCGTTGCCTATACTTTCAGAACCGCTCTTACCACCGCTATCAACAAATATTTCTTCTATCTGAAGAATAACCCCAAGGAAGAAAAACGCTTCGCGAAACAATCCGCAAAACGTGACAGACTTATTGCCAAAGGCAAAACCGTCACCTGGAAAGTTGTTCCGAAGGTTGTTTTCGACCTTAAAGACCTTAAAGCCGACATCGTTGCTGTCATCGACCGCCTTATCGTTCGCTATACTGATTACATCGCAAAAGCAGACGAGGTCGATTTCAACGAAAGAAGCGTTGCTATCATTGACTATTTCAAAGATAAGGCTTCCCAGGTCGTTTATAAGGTAACCGCCAAAATGGCGAAAGAAAGAGCTATCAAACTCATGGAAGAGGTTGGTATTCACGAGCCCAGAACCAGATACTATCAGTATCCCTTCGAGTTTTCCGGCGGTATGAGACAGCGTATCGTTATCGCTATCGCCCTTGCTGCGGACCCGGATATCATCATCTGTGACGAGCCGACCACCGCTCTTGACGTTACCATTCAGGCACAGATCCTTGAGCTTATCAATAATCTTAAGAAAGAACGCAACCTTTCTGTTATTTTCATCACCCATGACCTTGGCGTTGTTGCAAACATGGCCGATGATATCGCCGTTATGTATGCCGGCAAGATTGTTGAATACGGTACCGCCGATGACATTTTCTATGATCCCCGTCATCCTTATACCTGGGCTCTTCTTTCTTCCATGCCCGACCTTGATACCAAGGAAAAACTCGACGCTATCCCCGGAACTCCTCCCAACATGATCTATCCGCCTAAAGGCGATGCATTTGCCGACCGTAACAAATACGCAATGCAGATCGACTTTGAGGAGTGCCCGCCTTTCTTCGATGTTTCCGAAACTCATAAAGCCGCAACCTGGCTGCTTCATCCGGATGCACCGAAGGTCGAGACCCCCAAAGCAATTACTGACAGAATCAACCGCATGTTGAGCAAATCCGGAGGTGAGCAGGATGGAGAATAATAATAACGAAGTTTTGCTCAAAGTTGAGCATTTAAGCCAGCATTTCGGAAAACTTAAAGCAGTTAACGACGTCAGCTTCGACATCAAAAAAGGCGAAGTTTTCGGCCTTGTTGGTGAATCCGGCTGCGGCAAAACCACTACCGGTCGTTCCATCATAAGAATTTATGATATCACCGGCGGCAGCATCTATTTCAAGGGCCAGCGCATCTGCGCAGGTTCCCTTGAATATAAAGAAGCCATTGCCAACGCAAAAAAGGATACCAAAGAAGCTATCAAAGCTCTTGAAAAAGAGATGGCAGAAAATCCTGCTCTTAAATCCGAAAACGAGGCTCTTATCAAAGCCAAAAAAGAGGAATGCGACAGAATTATCGCCGAAAATCGCCAGCTTATGAAAGAAGCAAAATTCGATCATCAGCATTGCGATAAAGAATATGCAAAACTTTGCATGAAAAACGTCGAAGAAAAATACGCAAAACTTTTCGAGGAAGCCGCAAACAACCCCGAAGAGCTTGCAAAGCTGAAGAAAAAATACAAAGACGATCTTCATATCGCAAAACACACCAAGCTTGTTACCAATATCCAGATGATCTTCCAGGATTCCATCGCGGCTCTTAACCCGCGTATGACCGTTCGCGAAATCATCTCCGAAGGTCTTGTCATCAACGGCATCAAGGATAAAGAGTATATTGATGAGAAAGTATATGAAATACTTGAACTCGTGGGTCTTGTGCGCGAGCACGCAGGCCGTTATCCCCACGAATTTTCCGGCGGCCAGAGACAGCGTATCGGTATCGCCCGTTCCGTTATCATGAACCCGGATCTCCTCATCGCCGACGAGCCTATTTCCGCTCTTGACGTTTCCATTCAGGCCCAGATCATCAACCTTATGAATGAGCTTCGCGAACGTCTCGGTCTTACCATTCTCTTTATCGCCCATGACCTTTCCGTTGTAAAATATTTCTCCGACAGAATCGGCGTTATGTATTACGGCAACATGGTCGAGCTTGCTGAAACCGATGAGCTTTTCCGCCATCCGCTTCACCCCTATACCCGTTCTCTTCTTTCCGCTATTCCCCTTCCGGACCCGCACGCAGAGAAGAAACGTACCAGAATTGTTTACAACGCACTTGCTGAACACGATTATTCCGTCGATAAACCCTCTATGAGAGAGATCCTTCCCGGACATTTCGTATACTGCAACGATGCTGAAGAACAGAAATATAAGAAGGAACTCGGACTGTGAATAAGAAAAAGCTCCTTGCGACCCTTATAAAGTATGCCTGCTGCATTATTCCCGGGGCACTTATATCCTGGCTTGTTTTGGACCAGCACGGATATGCCTATGCAACAGAGATTGACCGTTATCGCATTCTTTGCGATGCGTTCACCATCCCCGGCGTGATTCTTATAATGGTTGGTGCCCTTGTCTGGATATCCAATCTCGGCGGATTTGACGGCATTTCCTATGCCCTCAAAGTTGCCATAAAAAGACTCATTCCCTTCGGCTCTGTTGAAAAAACGGAAAAATATTATGATTATGTTGAACGCCGTAAAGGCAAACGCCTTAAAGGCTATCATTTCATATTCTTTACCGGCATCGGATTTCTTGCAGTGGCACTGTTCTTTATGTATAAATTCTATCAGCTTTATTGATAATAAAAAGAGGAAAACCACCATGTGGTTTTCCTCTTTTTTATTTATAAAAACAGTGTAATATGTATTATGGGCAATCCTTTCGCGGAGCGTTAACCACCCTTGTTAAATGGATGTGTCATTTTTGCCTGTCAGCCATTCCATCGTAGGGGCGGATATCATCCGCCCGTTTCCGCCCTACACTAAATTGACAAATCTTGCGCGCTCGTTGCGTTATTAAAAACGTCGTAGGGGCGAACCTGTGTGTTCGCCCGTGACCTAGGAACGCGGAGCGCAAAGCCTCCCCTATCAGGGGCAAAGCCTGCGAAACGCGTCCTGTGGACGATGAAGTGAGCAGGGTTTGGCGCCGCGGTCAAAATATTCAAGGCGAATGCCGCAGAATATTTTGGGCACCGCAAGAGGGCATATATCCAAGAACGCGTCGTAGGGGCGCACCTATGTGTGCGCCCGTTAAAAAGGGATTCCCGGAGTGCAGCCTTCCCAGAGGGGAAGGTGGATTTTCGGCAATTTATTGCCGAAAAGACGGATGAGGGATAACCAAGAACGCGGAGCGCATATCAAAATTTGACGGGTTTGCGGCGGGGGCAAGCCCCCGCCCTACACTGAAAATGCGATAATCTGCAAACCGTAAGGAACGGTATTTATCTGACACCCCAAATCTTTGATTTGGCTGGTGGAAGATATGCTTTAGCTGACCGTTCCGTTTTCATATAAACACAACCCGGTTTCTTTTGGAAAACCAAAAGAAACCGGATTGTGACTGAAAGAAAAATTTTCTATCCCCTGCAGTTTGCTCCCGCTCGGGGTCGGCAACGGTTTTTATTGTACCGCGTCGGCTCGGCTGTGTCGGTTCATAATTCATTGGAAAGTTTTAAATTCGTATCTTCCTTTTCACAAGCTGTCTTTTGCGGTATTTGAGATTCGCGTATTCATTGATACGCTTCATATAAACAGCGTCATAAAAGCCTCCCAAAGCCCCTACAATCGGTATTCCCTGAACGAACTTCATGTATAGAAGTTCCTTGGAAAGTGCGCCTGCGGCGGCAGAAACAGCCTTCTCGCGGTCATAATCTTCCGGCAGTTCGCCTGTTGCGATATAATCATTTATTTTTTTGTTTATTTCTGTGATGCTTTCGCCGTATGACACCGCGCCTGCTATTACCCAAAGTATAAAAGCTCGTTCTTTTTCCGATTCGTATTCAAATCCGTAATCAAGAGCGATCTCATAGATGCTTTTTAACAAAAGACCCGTGAAAATGGGGATATCCGGAATACCGACACCGATAATTCCCATTCCGATCCCGGCGGCACCGGAAAGCAAAAGATTTTTGTTGCCCGCGGCTTTGGCCTTTTTTGAAAAAGCCCGCAGTGTTTTTTTCGTTTCAAGAACGCCGTTCATATATTCGTTCTCGTAATAATCTATCTTGTGGTTTTCTTTGTTATAGGTCTTTTCTATAACCTTGGTGCCTTTTTCAAAAATAAGACCGAAAGCCTTCGCAAAAGCCGCATCAAGGGTTCCCTGCAATTTTGCGGGAACGTATTTTTCAAGCTGGCGGTTGAGAAAGCTCTCTTTTTTCTGTTCACGGTCTTTCAGAAAACGGCGCTCTTTTTTAAGGAGCGCCGCGAGTTCTTTTTCGTATGGGGTTTTCTTTTGAAACAACATTATAAATCAGCCCCCGTAAATATTCTTTGAAATCTGTTCAACGTCAGTAAGACCGCCGGAGATGTTTTTGAGCACCGGATCGCCGTAATATCCGAGAGCACCCACTCCGTCCACATCTGCAAGAAGTTCATCGGTTACAGAAAGTTCCGCGCTTCCTGCTCCGCTGATTTTTACCTCCGCCTTTTTGCAGACAAGGCTCTTAGCGTCAATGGCGCCTGCGCCCGCAAGATCGATTTCAAAATAATCCGCCGTTCCGGAAAGATTTATCGAAGCCGCTCCGTCGATATCCATTTCCATTTCCGTCACATCAATGTTATAAACGTAAACCGAAGTTCCACCCTTTACATCAAGGCTGAGTTTTTTCGATTTGTATGCATCCATCTCTACGGCGATTCCGCCGGAAATTTCAATTTCCTCGATGTTTGCATAAACTTTAACTTCAAAATTTTCCGCAGAAAAGTTGGTCTGTTTCGGAACGGAAATATCAATTTCGCCGCCGCGGATTTCCACCTTAAAACCGTGGCTTTCCATACCTGAAGGATAGCTTACCTCTACCTTCGTTTCATCGGAAGGAACGATATATATCTTTGCATCGGTGTTTGTAAAGCTGATGTTTTCAAAATCCAGCTTTGTTGCGGGAATTCCGTCCGCCGGGGTTGTTGTAAAATAGTTCATTTCGCCTGTAACATCTTTCGGTGTTACGGAATCAATGACGTTATTGATTCCGCTCATATCAAAAGAGCAGCCGCCAAGCAGAAAAGCGCATAAAACAAGGCAAAATACAGTTTTAATGAGTTTCATAAAATCCATCCTCCAATCTGTTATATAATTATAAGTATTATAATTTCCAATATTTTTTATAATATTACATTGAATTCAGGTGAATTGGGGCCGCAAAAGGAACCCTCCATCCGGATGTTTCGCGATGCCGGTTTTCCTGTTAGAGGAGCCAAGTGCTCCGCGTTCCTTTGTTGCGGAACGGTCAAGACCGTTCCCTACATTTGATTAGACGATAACAGCAGACGGAACAGGGTTTGCCCTCATCCACCGCGCCGCTGGCG
>JAFUJP010000138.1 GCA_017473745.1 Oscillospiraceae bacterium | reverse complement strand
GGAGAAGCTCCGCCGAAGGCGGTGATGAGGTGTTTGTCCGCTAATTTCCGTGTTTGCATAGAAACACCTCATCCGTCATCGCTCCGCGATGCCACCTTCCCCTCAAGGGGAAGGCTTTAAACGCATAAACAATAATTTATCTCATAAGAACAGCCGCCCTTGCGGGCGGCTGTTCTTATGATTTGCTTTTCAGCAAAAATTATGCTTTGTCAACGGAATCAATGTATTCGGTAAGTTTGAGAACGTTGTTGGAATAACCCCATTCGTTATCATACCATGCAACAAGTTTTACGAAAGTATCGGTAAGAGCGATACCTGCTTTTGCGTCGAAGGTGGAACCGTGAGGATCGCCGAGGAAGTCGGAAGAAACAACAGCATCTTCGGTGTAAGCAAGAAGACCTTTGAGTTCGCCTTCGGAAGCAGCTTTTACTGCGGCGCAGATCTCATCATATTTTGCGGGTTTTTCGAGGTTGACGGTAAGGTCAACAACGGAAACGTCGATGGTGGGAACGCGGAATGCCATACCGGTAAGTTTGCCGTTAAGGGCGGGGATAACTTTGCCGACAGCTTTTGCTGCACCGGTGGAAGAGGGGATGATGTTGCCGCAGGAAGCACGGCCGCCGCGCCAGTCTTTTTTGGAAGGGCCGTCAACGGTTTTCTGGGTTGCGGTAACAGCGTGAACGGTGGTCATAAGACCGTCTTTGATGCCGAAGTTATCGTTGATAACTTTTGCAAGAGGTGCAAGGCAGTTGGTGGTGCAGGATGCGTTGGAAACAACTTCCATGTCGCTGGTATAGGTGTTGTTGTTAACTCCCATTACGAACATAGGAGCGGTTTTGGAAGGAGCAGTGATAACAACTTTTCTTGCGCCTGCTTTAAGGTGAGCCTGGCAGGTGTCAACTTCTTTGAAAACGCCGGTTGCTTCGATAACGTATTCAACGCCGTCTGCGCCCCAGGGAATTTCTTCGGGATTTTTGAATC
Organism: Oscillospiraceae bacterium; assembly: GCA_017473745.1. Classification (GTDB taxonomy): domain Bacteria; phylum Bacillota; class Clostridia; order Oscillospirales; family Ruminococcaceae; genus UMGS1668. The sequence continues at coordinate 1,472 of JAFUJP010000138.1, read as the reverse complement.
CGTAAACTTTGACTTCTTTGCCGTTGACAACAAGTTTGCCGTCTTTTTCGGAAATTTCGCCGTTGAATCTGCCCTGTGCAGTATCGTATTTTGCCATGTAAGCCATGTAGTCGGGATCGATGAAGGGATCGTTTACTGCAACAATTTCAAATTTTTCGGGCTGTGCCGCTGCAATGCGGAAAACAAGTCTGCCGATACGGCCGAAGCCATTGATACCAATTCTGATCATTTGGGATAACCTCCATAAATTAATTTTTTACAGGTATCATTTTATAATATTTCTTAAATATTAACAAGTGGCTTTTTGATTATTCTGCATTAGTTTACAAAAAAGATTTTCAGAAAGCGCCGTTTTCGTCAAGTTGACAAAAACTCTTGCCAAATCCAAAAACAAAAGCTATTATATTTGAATAAAACAGTAAAGGAAGAAATTTATGGCATTGAAAAGGCTGCGCGGAGGGAAAAACGTTGAAAGCGAGAAAATGGCGGATATCACTTTTGCCGCAAGGGAACAGCTTTCGGAAGCGGTGAGAAAGCAAAATGTCGAAACCATGAAGCTTCCGCAGGAATACGGCGATGTTTCCCGCGGGATAAACTGTATGGGATATTTTATCATGCGAACGGGATACCGGCTTGATGAATACTGCAAAGCGATTTCGGGAAGATATTCGCAAAACCGCAAAACAAAGGAACTCCGAAGCCTTCTTGCGGCGCTTTGTGAAAAGGCGAAGCCGTTTTTCAAAAACGGAGATATCGGGCTTTGTTCGGTGCTTCCGGCGGAACCCGTTTTCGCCGAAACGGATGAAGAGGGTTTTTATTATGCGGTGCTCGAAATTTTGCTCAATGCCGCGCAAAATTCACCCCGGGGCGCAAGGGTAAAACTTTTGCTTTCGATAACGAAAAAATATGCGAAAATAACCGTTTGCGACAAGGGCTTCGGCATGGATGAGAAAACCCGCGCCCGCTGTTTTGAACCGTTTTACATCGGCGGAGAAAGCGGAAAAGGAAAAATGGGCCTCGGGCTGACCCTTGCACATCATTTTGCGGCAGAAAACGGCGGAAGAATGGGCGTAAAATCCGAAAAGGGAAAAGGCACCGAGGTTTCAATACTTATCCCTCTCGCGAAAGAAAGTGAAAGAACCCTTACGGCAGGATCTCCCTCGGCGGAGCTTTTGGGCGGAAAATTTTCACCGGTCTGTATTATGCTTTCCGACATTGGGGAAGAACGTTGAATTGTTGTTTAGCGTTGTGCTGCATTATTGAAAACGTCGTAGGGGCGGACCTGTGTGTCCGCCCGCAAAAAAGGATTCCCGGAGGGTAGCCTTCCCAAAGGGCAAAGACGGCACGCCGATAGGCGTGACCGGGGGATTCTTTTTATGATTGCGCTCCGCGTTCTGGGTTACGGAACGGTCAGCTAAAGCATATCTTCCACCAGCCAAATCAAAGATTTGGGGTGTCAGATAAATACCGTT
>JAFUJP010000137.1 GCA_017473745.1 Oscillospiraceae bacterium | reverse complement strand
TGGCATCGCTTCGCGATGACGGATGAGGTGTTTCTATGCAAACACGGAAATTAGCGGACAAACACCTCATCACCGCCTTCGGCGGAGCTTCTCCTCAAGGAGAAGCCTGCCCTCCGGGAATCCTTTTTGACGGGCGCACACGCAGGTGCGCCCCTACAACCACATTCTTCACCTCGGTGCTGTAAACAATAATTTATTTTATGTTTAATTTTGCAATATAATGTGATATACTATATATTTAGGCAAAAACATTCTCCAGAAGCGGAGGTTTTATATTATGACAAACGCAGAAAAATTTTTTGAAAAAATGAAGAATAAAAAGGTCGCCTTTATCGGCATCGGCGTTTCTAACACCGACGTTATCCGCCAGTTTGCGGAAAAAGGCATTGCCACCGAGGCAAGAGATAAATCCGACAGAGAAAAACTCGGCGAAACGGCGGATGCTCTCGAAAAATCCGGCGCTGTTCTCAAACTCGGCGAAGGATATCTTGACGATATAGATGCTGACGTTGTTTTCAGAACTCCCGGAATGAACTGGTGGAACCCCGCTCTCTGCGAACTTCGCAGAAACGGCAAAGCCGTTACCAGCGAAATGGAAGTTTTCTTTGACCTTTGCCCCTGCAAAAAATACGCCGTGACCGGTTCTGACGGAAAGACCACCACCACCACCCTTATTTCCGAATTTCTTGCGGCGGAAGGGAAAACCGTCCATAAGGGCGGCAACATCGGCCGCGCGCTTCTGCCCATCATCGAGGATATCAAGGACAACGACTGCGCCGTTGTTGAGCTTTCCTCCTTCCAGCTTATTTCCATGCGCACTTCTCCCGACGTTGCGGTCGTGACAAACGTTGCGCCGAACCACCTTGATGTTCACAAGGATATGGAAGAATATATTGAGGCAAAACGCAACGTGCTACGCCACCAAAATGCTTTTTCTGTTGCGGTTCTCAATGCGGATAACGTCATAACCAAAAGCATGGCGGAGCTTGTTCGCGGCGAACTCCGCTGGTTTTCTCATCTCGGCCCCGTTGCAAACGGCGCTTTTCTTCGTGATGACGGAATGCTCTGCTATTCCGACCACGGAAAAGTCACCGAACTTTTCCACAGAAGCGAAATAAAGATCCCCGGCCTTCACAACGTCGAAAACTATCTTACCGCCATTGCGGCAACCTGGGGCGAGGTTTCTGTTGAAACCATGCATTCCGTTGCCAAAAACTTCGGCGGCGTTGAGCACCGCATCGAACTTTGCCGCGAATTTGAAGGCGTTAAATGGTACAACGATTCCATCGCCACAAGCCCCACAAGAACCATCGCGGGACTTTCGTGCTTTGACCAGAAGGTTATCCTTCTCGGCGGCGGATATGATAAAAATATCCCCTATGAGCCTCTGGCTCCGCATCTTATCGAAAAGGTAAAGCTTCTTATCCTTTGCGGCCCCACCGCGCCGAAAATCGCCGCCGCCCTTCAAAATCACCCGGATTATCAGGGCGAGCCGGAAATCATCTTTGTCGAGGATATGGAAGAAGCGGTTTCCACCGCTTATGCCTATGCGGAGGAAGGCGATATCGTGACCCTTTCCCCCGCTTCCGCAAGTTTTGACCGTTACCGCAACTTCGAGCTTCGCGGAAAGCACTTTAAGGAGCTTGTTTCCAAAATCGGCCAGGTGGACGGAATTCCCGCTTCGGAACTTTGGCCCTGATTTTTTAAGATTTTTCGAGTGGGTTATTCAATGCTCAAAAAAATAGCTTTTCTGATATTTTTTCTGCTTGTTTTTTCCTCCTGTACCGCAGCAAACGAATCCGCCGTATATGAATATACCGCAGGTTACACCACTATTACGGAGCCTTGTGGAAAAGTCTTTCTTTTCAAAACGAACTATGATGAAACCGCCGCGGGCGAAAACATTTACCGTTTCAGCCCCGAAATCCCCCTTGAGGAAAGAGCGGATTTTATTCGTAAGCAGGAAGAACTTGTTTCCGCAGCAGAAAAACTTTTCGGCACCGAAATTTCCGGCTATACTTTCTATATTTTTGAAGAATATCCGGTACGAAGCGATTCTGAAAACAAATCGGCCTTTTTCGGAATGAACGAGGCGGCCACCTATAAGCAGGCCCTCGGAACCGTTCTTGCGGTGCTTGGGGATTTCACAAACTACGGTTACGCCTATGCTCTTGCGGATAACCTTGCGGCAAAGCTCGGCTGGGAACAGGATACCCCCGCCGCCGCGGATATTTCCGTTTTTGCCGCAGAACCGGCGATGCTGAATCTGAATTATGCCTGTTTCAGCGAGCTTTCATCCGACCCCAATGAAATCGGAGCCGCAAAGGCACTTTCGCTTGAAATTTTCGCCGAACTCAAAAATCCCTTCGGCGGCGAAGCGGAATTTATTGCCGCGGCGACAGAAAAGGCTGTGGAATTCGGCATCGAAGATTTTGAGCCGAGCCACATCCGCTTTGCCTATGCGGGCGAAAGCTGCCCCATGAGAATGAGAACAAAATATCTCGATATCATGCGCGAAAGCTCTTATATCGAGGACGTTTACGTCAAAGACGGATATACGGATGAGGAATGGACAGCAACCGTTTCGACCCTTTTGGAAAAACTCGGGGAAATCGACACCGAGCTTTCGCGGATACGCGCACTTTTCAAAATTGAGGACGAAAAACTTGTTCCGACTTACCTCAAAGACGAGATTTCATATACCGCCGACGGAACCGAACTTTGGGGGCTTTTCCGGCCCACGAAACTTGATTTGCAGGTGCGCGGCGCGGAGATCATTGTTCACGAATACGTTCACTATCTTTTTCAGATGTGCGCCGATTATGACGGCAACTTCGGCATCGACAACGGAACTAACCCATATCTTGAAGCCTGGCACGGTGAATCCATCGCCTATTATTTCGGCGCAAAACAGGCTTATGACCAGTATGTTTTCCATTTCGGCGGCGGAGCTTTCAACCGCTATGAGGAAGTTGTGGGACATCCCCTTGAAAAATATACGGATATGGCCGAATATTACGATGCCATGTTCCATGCAAACTATCGCCTTGACCCGAAGCAGACGCCCAAAAGCTTTACCAACGACAGGGACGCCGATACCATCTCCTTCGGCGGATACGTTGCAAGAACTTACGGTGAACAGACCTTTGTGGATATAATGCTTCACCCTTCAAAATGCCCCGAGCTCACCGGTAAAACCTTTCCCCAAATCGAGGACGATTGGGAAGAATACATAATGCACGGGGTCATCCTCGGTGAAGAATTTGAAGCCGAGATTCAGGCAGAAATTGAAAAACAGCAATAATTTACATACAGGAGAAAACTCTATGGATACCAAAGAAACCCTTAGAATACTCTGTTCCGTCGACGGGAACTCCGGCGACGAAAAGCTTGCGGCAAAACTTGCCGCGGATATGCTTTTGAAATACGGCAAAGTCCGTATCGACAATCTCGGAAGCGTTATCTGCGAAGTTGCGCCGAAAAAAAACGGGCGCCACGTTATGCTTGACGCGCACCTTGACCAGATTGCGCTCATCGTAATCGGTATCGAGGAAAACGGATTTTTGCGCACCTATCCCTGCGGCGGAATCGACCGCAGAGGCATTTTCGGAACAAAGGTCCGCGCCATCGGAAAAGACGGCGAATATATCGGCATAGTTTGCTGTGTTCCGCCCCAACTTCAGGATAAAAACGACAAAAATCCCGAACGCGATGAAATTTTCATCGACCTCGGATTCAATAAAGAGGAAACCGAAAAACGCATCCGCCTTGGCGACAGGGTAATGCTTTGCGGCAAATGGAGCGACATCGGCGACGGATACGTTACCGCACCCGCTCTTGATGACAGAGCCGGCTGTGTTACCATCATCGAGGCTCTCGAAATTCTTAAAGACAAAGAACTTCCCTGCGGGCTTACGGCTGTTTTCTCCACAAGGGAGGAAACCGGCGGCCAGGGTGCAGGCGCCGCGGCTTTTTCCGTCGCGCCCACCGAAGCCATTGAAATCGACGTTGGCTTCGGCAAAACGCCCGATACCGCAACTGTGCACACCGAAATGAAAAAAGGCCCCATGATCGGATTCAGCGCCGTTCTTGATACGGAGCTTACAAGAAAGCTTGTCGAGCTTGCGGAAAAACACGAAATTCCGCACCAGTGCGAAGCCATGGGCGGCGGTTCCACCGGAACAAACGCCGATGATATCGCCGTTGCCGGAGCGGGAGTTCGCACCGGACTTGTTTCGATCCCCCAGCAATATATGCACAGCATCATCGAAAAGGTTTCGGTTGATGACGTTAAAAACGTCGGCAGACTTCTTGCCGCATTCGTTTTGGAAGGAGGAGAAAAATAATGAAAACCTTCCTTGAAAATCTCGAAATGCTCTCTATGGCCGTCGGTACTTCCGGCGATGAAGGCGCAGTGCGCAAGCTTATTTATGACGAGGTCATTGCATATCCCGGCTGTATTGCAAAAACCGATAACGCCGGAAACCTTGTCGTTTCCAAAAAAGGCGCAAAGGAGCCGAAAAACAAAATAATGTTCACCGCAAATATGGACGAAATCGGCTTTATGATAACCCATATCGACGAAAAAGGCTTCCTTAAATTTTCCGGCATCGGTTCCATCGACAGCCGCGTTATAATCGGCAAGCGCGTTCTTGTGGGCAAAAATTCCCTTCCCGGCCTTCTCGGAAGCAAGGCCATCCATCTTGTGAAAAAAGATGAATTTGATAACCCCACCAAAACAAGCGACCTTTATATCGACATCGGAGCGGAAAGCCGCGAAGAGGCCGAAAAACTTGTTTCTCCCGGCGAAAGAGCCGTTTTTGACAGCGATTTCTGCGAATTCGGCGACGGCTGTGTTCTCGGTCGCGCTCTTGATAACAGAGCCGGCTGTGCCGCCCTTATGGAACTTCTCAAAGAAGAAGCGGAATATGATTTCACCGTTTGTTTCACCGTTCGCGGCGAAATAAACGGCAACGGCGCACCCGCCGCGGCTTTCGGCGTTGCGCCGGATATTGCCGTTGCTGTCGAAACTGCCGCCGCAGGCGATACCCCCGGCATTCCCGGTGAAAAAGCCCTTTGCAAACAGGGCAAAGGGCCGGTTCTCTCCTTCCGCGACAGCGGCACCCTTTATGACCTTGAACTTTATCACTTTGTAACCGAACTTGCGGAAAAAGAAAACATTCCGACCCAGATAAGAACCGGCATTTTCGGAAGCGGCGCCGCCGAAGCCATCCACAAGGCAAGAGGAGGCATCCGCCCGGTTTCTGTTTCTATCCCCGCAAGATACGTTCACGGGCCCTATGCTTCCCTTAAACTTTCGGATGCAAAAAGCACCGTTTCTCTTCTTAAAGCAATGAGCAAAGGACTTTGTGAAGTATGATAAAGCTTCTTGACGATCTTCGGCTTCTCGAATCCATTGCCGAAGCCGAACCTTATTTCGGCGCGCTTTTTTATGCGGCGGCAACGCCTTTTATCGAAGATACCGAGTTTATGAGCATCTGGGTGGAATGTGACGATGAGGGCCGTGCTCATTCCGCCATAAACGTCACGAGTGATTCCGTTTCTGTTTGTTCGGACGGAAGCCCCCTCGGTGCGGAAATGCTGTTTTTCATAACAAAGCTTATGGAGGACGGAAGCATAAAAAACATAGACTGCGACGAAACCTGCTTCCCCGTGCTCAAAAGCATTTTTGATTTTGCCGAGGTTGAAAACGCGGTTCAGCTTGTGCTTAAAAACCGCATAGATATGCCAAAAATCGAAAACGAAATACGCACGGAAGGAAACATTGACGACGTTTCCGCCCTTATGTCCGCGGCCTTTGGTGAAAAGACGAAAAGCGAGCTTGAGCTTTGGTATCTCCGCATGAAGCGCTGTATCTTCAAAGGGCAGACCACCATGCTCACGCTTTATGATGACGGCAGAGCTGTTTCCACCGCAAGCATCCGCGGGCGCACCGAAAAGGCCGGCGCCATAACATCCGTTGTTACCCTTCCGGAATATCGGCACAGGGGATTCGCTTCGCATCTCACCGCTTTGTGCTCAAATATGCTCATTGATGAGCACCGTGAGGTATGGCTTGTTCCCGCAAATCCGGATGTTCGCAAAATGTATGAAAAGCTTGGCTTTGAATACGCAAAAAATTATTATTGTTTACATTTCAACGAAAAGGAAGAAATAAAATGACCGAATTTTTCAAAATCGACAGCCGCCTTCGTGAAATCGCAGAACGCGCCGAAGCGGATTGTCAAAAGCCCTTCGCAAGGATCAGCGAAACCGAAACCTATAACTCCGAAAAAGTGCTTCGCGCATTCATTGATAACAGGGTCAGCGAAAGCCTTTTTGCCGGTTCTTCCGGCTACGGTTATGATGACCGCGGCCGCGAGGTTCTCGACAAAGTTTGGAGCCAGATCTTCGGTTCCGAAGATTCCATGGTTCGCCATAACTTTATGAGCGGCACCCACGCCATTGCCACCGCCCTTTTCGGCGTGCTCCGCCCGGGCGACAAAATGGTTTCTCTTACCGGAACACCCTATGACACTCTCAACGGCGTTATCCACGGAAAAGGCGTCGGTTCCCTTGAAGAATTCGGCGTTATCTATGACGAGCTTCCCCTTCTCGAGGACGGCAGCGTTGACTATGAAAGCATCCCCGAAGCAGTGAAAGGCGCAAAAATGGCATATATTCAGCGTTCCCGCGGATATTCCACCCGCCCCAGCCTTACCATCGACGTCATCAGAAAGATTTTTGAAATAGTTCGCGAAGCGAACCCCGATGCGGTATGCGTTTGCGATAACTGCTACGGCGAATTTGTTGATAAGCTTGAACCCACCGAAGTGGGCGCCGACCTTATCATCGGTTCTCTTATCAAAAACCCCGGGGCAGGCATTGCCCACACCGGCGGCTATATTACCGGCAAACACGAATTTGTTGAACTTTGTGCCCATCGTCTTTCCGCCCCCGGAGTCGGGCGCGAAGTCGGCTGCACCCTTAACGAGCTTCGCCCCATGTATCAGGGACTTTTCTTTGCCCCGGGCGTAACCGCAAGCGCGGTCAAAACCGCCGTTTTTGCAAGCCGTTTCTTCGAGCTTTGCGGATTTGAGGCTGACCCCGGCTTTGAAGACCCCAGAACCGACATCATCGAGACCATCGCTCTTAAAAACCCCGAAGCCCTTTGCGCTTTCTGCCGCGGAATCCAGAGCGGTTCGCCCATTGACGCTTACGTCACTCCCGAACCCTGGGATATGCCCGGTTATGACAGCCAGGTTATCATGGCGGCGGGTGCATTCAACCTCGGCGCTTCCGTCGAGCTTTCCGCCGATGCTCCCCTTCGCGAACCTTATTCCGTATGGATGCAGGGCGGGCTTACCTATCCCACCGCAAAAATGGGCGTTATGCTCGCGGCACAGTCCATGATGAACGAAGGGTTGCTCACTCTTTGATTGACAGAGAGAAAAATTTATTGTAAAATATAAATCCGCGGTAAAACCGCGGAATATGCGGATATGGCGGAATTGGCAGACGCGCCAGACTTAGGATCTGGTGTTTACACGTGCAGGTTCGACTCCTGTTACCCGCACCAAAAGGATCGGAATGCCATTAGGCGTTTCGGTCCTTTTTGCGTGGTGATAGATTATGATGAAGCCGCTCTCG
>JAFUJP010000136.1 GCA_017473745.1 Oscillospiraceae bacterium | reverse complement strand
CACCTTCCCCGGGGGGAATGCTTTAAAGCGCTCTGCGAAACGGAACGGTCAATACCGTTCCCTACGTTGGAATGGCGGTTTTTCCAATCAATTTTGCGTCAATTTAATTTTCCATTGTCAATTTTCAATTATCAATTAAAATGAATCCCTCCACCATCGCCAAGGGCGATGGTCCCCCTCCCTTTAACAAGGGGCGTTAGCGCTCCGCGTCCTTAAATTACGGGCGAACACACAGGTTCGCCCCTACGACGTTTCGGTTAACAATGTCGGTAGTTTGTACCACCATTCCGTCTTTTCTTGACCTTCGGTCAAAAAATCCACCTTCTCTTCTGGGAAGGTTTTAAAAGGAGGTATCGCCCATGGAAAAAAAAGGCTGCGCCTGTAAAAAGAACGGCCGGGGACACAATTTTATCCCGGACAGAATAACGGTTTTCGGCGAGGGCGGAAAAGAAATTTCAAACCGCGACCTTATTTGCCACCATTGCGCTTTTAAAAAAAGAGGCGACACCGCCTCTTGTTTAAGATTTGAAAAAAAGCCGGATTCGGTTCTTGCGGGCGGGGAATGTGAAGCATTTTTAAGTTCCGGCCATGATCTCGGCATAAAAACAAGCGGCTGCGGCGATTGCGGAAATGACTGCGGTTCCTGCACCGGCGAATGTGACCGCTGCGGCGGCTGCTGATATAAAATTACATTTTTGTGAGGTGACATAAATGCCAATGAACATAATTTACCGCGAAGCGGAACCTTCCGACGCAGGAAAGGTTCTTGAATATCTTAAAAGGGTCGGCGGAGAAAGCGATAACCTTACCTTCGGGGCCGAAGGCGTTCCTCTTTCCATTTCTCAAGAAGCGGAAAGCATCCGAAAATTCGCCGGAAATCCCAGCCAGGTTATGATCCTTGCCTTTGATGAGGGCGAGCTTGTGGGCAACGGCGCCGTAAGCGTTATAGGTTCAAGAGAGCGTTTTGCCCACCGCCGCGAAGTTGCCATTTCCGTTCGCAAAGATTATTGGGGAAAAGGCATCGGAAGCGGAATAATGAAAGTTCTTATAGATTTCTGCAAAAAATCCGGCGCAGAGGTCGTTCAGCTCGAGGTGCGTTCCGACAACGAAAGGGCCATCGCTCTTTATAAAAAATTCGGTTTTGAAAAAATCGGCGAATACGAAAAATTTATGAAAATCAACGATAAATATTGTTCCGCCGATTATATGAATCTTTATCTTTGATGAAAATTTTCGGCTTTGATTTCAGCAATCTTTCATACTCGGCACAGGAAAACCTTAAACATAACCGCCGCGTTATGAAAACCCTTGAACGCAGCGTTGAAAACGGCTTTTCAAAAGACGGATTCATCGAAAACCAAAATCGCCTTGGCTGTATCAGATATTCAGCAAGGGATTTTGCCTATTGCGGCTGCGGCTGTATAGCCTATTGGAACATACTTTTTTCCCGGGGAAAGCGGATCGGAATTCCCCGCCTTGCTTCCGAAATGGAAAAAGGCTGTTTCTTTCGGGGCGTTTTTGGAACAAACGCCTTTTTTCTGAAGCGTTTTATGGAGAAAAAAGGCGAAAAAGTTGATGTGGATATATCGCCGGAGGATATTCTTCAAAACGGCGCAAAAGAAGCCATTGTAATGTATTATAAAAAGCCCCGCATTGCCCACTACGTTGCGTTCACCTTCGTCGATACGGACGAAAACGGAAAGCGGCTTTATCGTTTCTATAACGTGGGCGGGCGCCTTATGCGAAAATTCGGGGAAGGTAACCCCGTTATTATGACCCTCGAGGATTACATAGAGCAGACGAAATATAATTTTGCCATTTACTATAAACTCGGCTGAAAAAAGCGGCGGGCTTTGCCCGCTTTTTTCATTTAATGCTTCAGATGAAAGGCGGCATAAAAATGTCCATTGAAAAAGTAAGAGAATATTTCAAAGCCTTCGGCATGGAAGAAAGGATACTTGAATTCGGGGTTTCGAGCGCAACCGTGGAGCTTGCGGCGGCGGCTCTCGGCTGTGAGGGAAAAAGAATCGCCAAAACACTTTCTTTTATGGTTGAAGAAAAGCCAATTCTTATTGTCGCCGCCGGCGACGCAAGAATAGATAACCCGAAATATAAAGCCCGTTTCAGAACAAAGGCAAAAATGCTTTCTTTTGAGGATGCCGAAAAGCTTATCGGCCACGCCGTCGGCGGGGTTTGCCCCTTTGCGGTGAACGAAGGGGTCACGGTTTATCTCGATGAATCCCTTCGCCGGTTCGAAACGGTTTTTCCTGCCTGCGGAAGCAGCAACAGCGCCATTGAGCTTACCATTCCGGAACTCGAAAAATATTCCGGCTTCAGCGAATGGATAGACGTTTGCAAGGATTGGGAATAATATTAACAAAGCAAAACGCCCTGCGTAACAGGCGGTGCTCATAAAACAGTTAACGGAGCGTATCGGTGTCGGTACGCTCCGTTTTTTATATCTGTGTGCCCGATTGCAGGCACCTTTATATTTGTTCGTCTTACCGTAATTGGTTGATTCATTCCATACACGCAGAAAGTTGTTCCAAGGCCCAGTTTTGCATTTCAAGAAACATCTTCCCTTTTAATTTGTCGTATTCCACCCAGCAAAGAATGTGGTCGGTTTCTGTGGGGGCAGATTCTCTATCCAGCAGTTTCCCTAAGTAGTATGTCTGAATGGGGTGAAAATATCCAATCGCCGGATGCCTGATATATGCCTCAGCAGAACACAGTCTGCCCTCAACACAAGGCAAATAGCCTGCTTCTTCAAGACATTCTCTTTTAATGCAAGTCAAATGACTTTCTCCTTTTTCCAGACCGCCGCCTAAAAAGAAATAACCTTTTGGAGTTTGAACCACACCAATTTGCTTGTCGCGGCAAGGAATGAGATATGCACCCTCTCTGTCTAAGTATTCAGCATCCTTTTTTGTTCCAAAAACTCTATGCATACTGTCCTCCGCCAAATTCAAATTTATCTGATTGTTTGGTTCATTCTATCACATAGCTGCACTATATACAAGAACAGTCCCGACAGGTATTCTGTCGGGACTGAAACTATTTTACGAACACCTGTCTTTCCCGCAGGGCGTTTTTATAAAGTATCAAGTATTTCTTCAAGCTTCTGGAGAAAGGCTTCTTCGCCGAGGGTATTTATCTTGAAAAGCAAGGCCTGGCTTCCGCCGGAGGTTATGGCAGAAATTCTTGTTTCGCTTCCGCATTGAAAAAGTGTTACGGAAAGGCTTACTCTGTTGCCGCCCATGGCGCTGTAACGTTCAAAAACACGCACACTGCAGCGGGCGCCGTTTCCGTAAAAGTTGCTTTCATTTTCAAGACTTGCGGAAGCGCTGCCGTTTAAAATCCCGGTTTCGATTTTTTGAAGAATGTGATCAAAATCTCCGGAAAGGCTGCGTTCGATTATTGCCATAAAATCACTCCTTTTCTGATTTATCCGATGTCGATTATCACAAGTTCCGGGCGATTGAAAATGCGCGGAACCCATGTGGATTCTTTCGCAAGGCCCCGGCTGACTATAAGAGTGGTATCGCCAACCTCATAAAGCCCGCCGGCATATTCCGGGAACAGCCCCTGGCCCGGGGCATAAAGCCCGTTGAGCACGCCCGGGATCCTCCATTGCCCGCCATGAGCATGGCCGCAGAGCACAAGGTCAAAATCCATTTCGGCATACTGTTCGATATATTCCGGCCGGTGTATAAGCAGAATATTAAAGGCATCTTCCGAAGCGTTTTTATAAAGAGTTTCTTCAATATGAAGGCGCTGTTCATAGAAATTTTCATAGGCTTTCAAATCATCAAAGCCATAAATATAAACTCCCGTGCTCACCTCTGCCGCTGCTTCGCCTTCGAGCACCGTTACCCCGCAGGAACGCACCGTATCCTTGATTTTTTCGAGTTCGCCCGTCCTCACTTCGTGGTTGCCCGAGATATAATAGCAGTCATACTCCGCGCCAAGTGCTTTAAGTGCTGTTGCAGCCGCTTCCCGGGGCATATTGTCATCAAAAATATCGCCGCCGAAAAGAACAGCATCCGGATTTTGAGCACGAACCGCTTCCATAAGGTCGGATCGATCTTCTCCTCCGTAGGTGCAGGAATGAAGATCCGTTATAAGAGCAATGCGAAAAGGCGTTTTTGCGTGCTCGTTTTCGACAGTATAATGCACCGTTTTAAGGCGGGAATCAATGGCAAACACCGCAAGTGCAGTGGATAATACGATCATGAGCACCATCAGAATCAGTTTTTTGTTCATTTTAATCCTTTCGTTGGGGTTGCGGCGGCTTTGCCGCCTGGGGAAGATGCAGGTTTATATATCTGAGCACGGCGTTATCCGAGAAGGATAAAGCCCACCGTGTTTATGGCAAAATTTGCAAACATATGCACGAACCATGATGTATAAATCGAGCCTTGTTTTTCGTTCAGCAGGTTGAAGATAATTCCTCCGGCAAAAAGTCCGACCAGCATGAGCACGAAAAGCGGCAGGTTGAACCAGCCGAGCATCATCGCCGTGTGATAAAGCGAAAAAGCGCCGGCACTTATTATATGTGCGGTTTTTCTGTCCAAAGTTTTGCGAAGATTCATAAAAAGGAAACCCCGGAAGAAGAATTCTTCCAGAAGCGAATTTATGAACGAAATATAGAGAGAAACAAAAAGAAAGTTTTCTTTTGTAACTCCTGCATTTTCCGAAAGGGAACCGGCTATCATCGAAAAATCAAATACGTCGGAAAGAAGCAAATATCCGCCGGTTATAAGGGCATATATCCCTATGCCGAGCAGAAGGGATTTTCCGAAGCCGTTTTTGCTGAACTTCAGAAAGCGCTTTATCTCTATTTCTTTTTCGGTTTTTGCAAGAAGAAGCGGAAGAGCCAGAAATGCCGCCATTTTTACGGCGGATTTCACAGCATAGCCCGGCATAAGAACGCCGTCAACAAACGCCATCAGAGTGCAGGCGAAAACCGCCGCAAGCATTATTTTTGAAAAGGCTTTTTTATCTTTCATTGTTTTGTCGGATCTTCGGAATTTTCATCAAGCTCGCCGATATAGGTAAAGCGTTTATATGTAACGCCATCCCGCTCGACGGTTTCATCCCACATTGATGCGGGGCGCACCCAAAGGGCGTGCTCACCGTAAAGCTGGCGATAGATGACCATCTCTTCTTCGGTTTCGCTGTGTTTTGCGGTGCCGTAAACTTCGTATTCTTTTCCTTTAAAATGGCGGTAACGTCCGGGTTTTATCATGTGAGATACTCCTTTTGTGAATTTATATCATTTTTATTTACAGAACGGTCAGGACCGTTCCATACTGTTAAACAAAAGCTTTAATAATATCCCTTACGCATTTGCCGGCAAGAAGATAGCCCGCAACCGGCGGAACGAAAGAGATACTTCCCGGGGCGTGGCGCCCGCCTTCGGAATCTATGGCGGCTTTTTTTGCTTCTTCGGTGCTGAAAAGAACCGTTTGTTTTTCTATTCCGCGGTTTTTAAGTTCCCTTCGCATTACCCTTGCAAGGGGACAGCCGCATCCTGCGGTTTCGGAAATATCGCCTATATGGAGTTTTTCCGGATCAAGGCGGTTGCCTGTGCCAAGGCACATAATAAGTTTTATTCCGCGTTTTTTACATTCCCCGGCAATATGGAGCTTTGCCGTCACGGTATCAATGGCATCTATAATATAATCCGGCTTCCAGTCATAGAGAAAGGCGCTGTTTTCCGGAAGGTAAAATTCTTTCATAAAGGTCATATCCGCTTCCGGCGCGATAGCGCGAAAGCGCTTTTCCGCCGCGGCGGTTTTATCCTTTCCGACGGTTTCATAAGTTGCAAGAAGCTGGCGGTTTATATTCGATTCGTCAACGTCGTCGCCGTCGATGAAAAGAAGGTGGCCGATGCCCGCTCTGACAAGAGCTTCCGAGGCGGCTCCGCCGACCCCGCCAAGGCCTATAACGGCGATTCTTGAATTATTCAGTTTTTCTATGGCTTCTTTCCCGAGGAAAAGTTCTGTTCTTTCAAGGCGGGACATTTGGGTGCTCCTTTCCTATAAATTGACAATGGATAATTGAAATTTTTGTTCAGGCAGACGAATTCTTCGCCGCACTCGGAATGACAGCTTTTGTCATTGCGAACCCGCCTTCGGCGGGTGCGGCAATCCGTCT
>JAFUJP010000135.1 GCA_017473745.1 Oscillospiraceae bacterium | reverse complement strand
GCGATGACGGATGAGGTGTTTCTATGCA
This sequence comes from Oscillospiraceae bacterium, assembly GCA_017473745.1. Taxonomy (GTDB): domain Bacteria; phylum Bacillota; class Clostridia; order Oscillospirales; family Ruminococcaceae; genus UMGS1668. Next base: position 6,620 of record JAFUJP010000135.1, on the reverse strand, counting down.
AACACGGAAATTAGCGGACAAACACCTCATCACCGCCTTCGGCGGAGCTTCTCCTCAAGGAGAAGCCTGCCCTCCGGGAATCCTTTTTTGACGGGCGCACACATAGGTGCGCCCCTACAACCACATTCTTTACCACGGTGCTGTAAATAATAATTTATCTTTTCACAAAAATAAAAGCCCGATAAAATCGGGCTGTTGTTTTTTTACAAATTATTCTTCGTCTTCAAGGCGTCCGAGAGAACGCATTACCTTGTCATAAGCCGCTTTGGTGTTGAAATCGAAGCAAACCATAGAAACTTCTTCGAGGCAGGTATCCTGTTCAAGATATTCAAGAATGGTGTTGATCGCGATTTCGGCCGCTTTTGCAAGGGGGAAGCGATATGCGCCGGTGGAAATGGAAGGGAAAGCAACGGTTTTGCAGTTGTATTCAACAGCAAGATCGAGGGATTTTATATAGCACTGACGAAGAAGCTCCGCTTCGTTGGTAAGGCCGTTGTTCCAAACGGGGCCAACGGTATGGATAATATACTTTGCATCAAGCTTGAAGCCGGGGGTGATAACAGCGTCGCCGGTTTTGCATCCGCCGATTCTTCTGCAGCAGCTGAGAAGCTCTGCGCCGGCTGCTCTATGGATAGCTCCGTCAACACCGTCGCCGCCAAGAAGGCTGGTGTTTGCTGCGTTTACGATTGCGTCAACCTTCATGTTGACGATATTGCCTTTAACAACGGAAAAATTGGTCATTTCAAACGTTCCTTTCTTTTATCAAAGCTCTCCATCAATATCACCGTCAACTTCGGCGTCGATATTAAGCGTATTGATCGTTCTTCTCTTCATGCGCTGTTCCTCGGAACATTCCACAATGAAGTCCTTGATGATTTTTGCGTTTTTGATATTTTTGAGCACAAGCTGGCCGTGGGTAACGTCGCTCGTTTTGCAGGTTACCGTTGCAATGCCGAAAATCTTCTGAAGAAGCGAGGTTGAAAGCACGGTATCCTGAATCTTATACATAAAGCAGTCGTTTTCAACCTGGGTAAAAAGTCCGGAATTGACGGTTATCTGTTCTTCTGTTATGGTATATTTTGTAAAAGTGAACGGAAGACCGAAGAAAAGCCATCTTTTTCTTTCAACAAATGCCATAGTTAAAACACCACCCTTTCCGTTATATTATAACATCTTTTGTGCAAATATCAAGGCTTTTTGGGCATCAGAAAAAGAGTTTTGATACGATATTTATGCCGAAACAAAGCCCAAGCCCCGTTAAAAGCGGAACTGCCGCCGAAAGAAAAACCCATTTGATGCTTTTGGTTTCTTTCCATATGGTTATAACCGTTGTTGCACAGGGCCAATGGAACAGAAAAAACACAATAGTACAAAGAGCAGTTACTGCGGTAAAGCCGTTTGCGGCAAAAAGTGCGGCGGTTTCAGCCATGGAACCAAGCTGTGCAAGTTCGCCGCCGGAATAGCCCATCGCCATTATCGGAAGGGCGATTTCGTTGGCGGGTATTGAAAGAATAAAACCGCAGAGCACATTCCCGTCAAGGCCGAAAAAACCTGCAAAAGGGTCGAGAAAACCTGCCGCCTTTTGAAGCAGGGTTTCTCCCTCTATCAGAAAATTTGAGCACAGCCAGATGACTACCCCAGCCGGAACGGCAACCAGAACCGCCCTTCCAAGAATTTTCAGCGTTCTGTCAAATACCGACCGAACCACTACCCTGCCGATTTTCGGCATTCTGTAAGGCGGAAGCTCGAGGGTGAAACTTGCGGGGACCCCTTTAAGCACCGTTTTTGAAAGCAGTTTTGATACCCCAAGGGTCATGAGCACGCTCAGGGCGATAACGCCCGTAAGCATCGCCGCGCCGAGCACCGAAGAATCCGTAAAGAACATGGTTATAAGCGCGATTATCGCCGGAAGCCGCCCGTTGCACGGTATAAAACTGTTTGTTATGATGGCAATAAGCCTTTCCCTCGGCGAATCTATTATCCTTGCCCCTGTAACGCCCACTGCTCCGCAGCCAAGTCCCATACACATGGTAAGCGCCTGTTTGCCGCAGGCACCGGCAGATTTGAAGCCTTTATCAAGGTTAAATGCCACCCTTGGAAGATAGCCTGTATCCTCAAGAATTGTGAACAGCGGAAAGAATATTGCCATGGGCGGAAGCATAACCGCCACCACCCAGCCCAGAACCTTCCATATACCGTCGATCAGAAGTTCTTTGAGCACCGGCGGGCAGACTATCGCCGAAAGGCCTTTTTCAAGCCATCCTCCGATCACCTCGGAAGCTTCCGAAAGCATTGCCGAAGGATAGTTTGCGCCGGAAACCGTCAGCCAGAACACAAACCCGAAAAGCAAAAGCATAACCGGGATTCCAAGCCATTTCCCCGTGAGCACCGAATCTATCTTTTTATCCCGGGAAAGGGCTTTTTCGGTGCTCATTTTTACTGTCGAAAGGCATATTTCCTCCGCCCGGAGGACGGAACAGGCCGCGATTTTATCCCCAACCATTTTTTCTTTTATTCCGTTTTCGGTCATGATCCGCTCCGCTTTTTCAAGGGTGGTGCTCATTTTTTCGTTTGCCCCAAATTTACCGAAACGGTTTTCAACAGCAGAAACAAATCCGTGCTCATTTTCCAAAAGCCGCAGTGCTGGATAAATCCCTCCAAAGCCGTATTGTTCTTTCATCACCGGCAAAAGCTCTTTTGCCGCCGCCTCTATTGCCCGCGGATATCGCACCGGAATAAATTCCGTGCTCATTTTTTCTTCAAGCATATCAATTATCATTTCTTCAAGCGCATCAAGGCCCTCGTAATTTGCCGCAGAAATCCCGACCGCCGGAAGCCCTGTTTCCCGCGAAAGGGCTTCTATATCAATTTCAATTCCCTTTCGCCTTGCGTCATCCATCATATTGACACAAAGTATGGTTTTCGGCACGAGCTGGGCCACCTGTATGGCAAAAATAAGGTTACGCTCGAGGCAGCAGGCATCGCATACCACAACGGCACCGTCAAATTTTTCAAAGCAAAGGAAATCCCGCGTTACCTCTTCCTCGGCGGAATCCGTCGTCAGGGAATATGTACCCGGAAGATCTATAAGCTTTATTTCTTTTCCGCGGCGGCGGAATGTTCCTTCCGCAATGCCGACGGTCTTTCCCGACCAGTTGCCCGTGTGCTGTTTCATTCCCGTAAGAGCGTTGAAAACCGTGCTTTTGCCGACGTTCGGGTTGCCCGCAAGGGCGATTTTTCCGATAATCATAATTCTTCCACCCCCAGAACCGTTGCGGCGTCCTCCTTCCGCAAAGCTATAACGGCGCCCCGAACAAGATAAGCCTTTGGGTCACCAAGGGGGCTTATTCTTACGCATTTCACTTTTGTTCCCTCAACAAAACCTATATCCATCAGCCTTTGGCGAAGATCACCCTTTGTTTCGAGTTTTTTTATCACCGCTTCCTCACCTTTTTTCATATCGCAAAGCGGAATAAGCCGCATAAATCTCTCTCCTTCACAGATTGATTGGTTTCGCCCGTTATCAAAATATGAAAAATCGCGCCCATAAGTTAAAATTAAACAAATCTTAATGCTTCGTACTTAAAAAATTAGCAATTTCGGGTGATTTTTTGCTTAAAATATAGTAAAATGAATCAGTAATATTTTTCAAGGAGGCAACACCATGGCATTTCTCGATAAAATCAATGATTTTGCAAAAACAGCTACCGAAAAAACCAATAACGTTATAGAATCCACCAAACTTTCGGCAAAGGTCGATTCCGAACAGCGCAGCCTTAACAGCATAATCCAGAAAATCGGCGAATATTACGTCGCAAAAATTGATGCCGGAGAAACCCTTGACGAAGAAGTCATGGCAATGTATGAGGGCGTTGTTTCGAGCAGAAACAATATAGCCGCCATGCGTGCCGAAATCGAAGCTCTTAAAGGTCCCAAAGCCGAAGCCACCGCTTCCGGAGCAAAATTTTGCCCCTATTGCGGAAAGGAACTTGACGTTTCTGCAAAATTTTGCCTCAACTGCGGCAAACAGCAGCCGTAATATAAATCTGTTTACCGCACCAAGGTGAAAAACGTGGGTTGTAGGGGCGCACCTATGTGTGCGCCCGCAAAACGACGGTTTATTACGAAAAACGGGCGGACACATAGGTCCGCCCCTACGACGTTTTCAATAACGCAACAAGCTTGCAAGATTTGTCAATTTAGTGTAGGGCGGGGGTCCCTGAAGGGATTACCTCGCACTTCGTGCTCGGGGCACCTGCTCCCGCCGTTTGTTATATAGAACGCCCGCTGTTGGAAGAACACCTCATCCGTCATTGCTCCGCGATGCCACCTTCCCCTCAAGGGGAAGGCTTTAAATGCATATAAACAATAATTTATATTACAAAACACCCCTGCAAAATTTGCAGGGGTGTTTTCAAAAAATAGAAAGAGGGGGTATTTATTATCAATCAACGAACCATCATGGTGCCGCCGTCAACACAAATGGTCTGACCGGTGATAAATTTGGAACTGTCGCTTGCAGCAAAGGCGATAACAGGAAGATAATCTTCAATGAGGTCGCCGGGTTTATCGCCGAGCATAAGACCTTTCATGCCGTCCATAAATGCCTGTTTTTCTTCGGGGCTGAACTGTGCGACAAGTTTGTCGGTAAGAGGAGTCCAGATGTTGGGAGCAATCATGTTAACTCTGATGTTATAAGGCATAAGGTCTTTTGCGAGGGTTCTGCTCCAGGAAGTTACGGCACCTTTGGTTGCGCCGTAAATGGGCTGGAACGGGCTTACGATGAAAGCAGAAGCACTGGTGAAGTTGATGATGTTGCCGTAACCCTGGTCTTTCATATATTTGAAAGCTTCCATGTCAACAAGATAGGTGCCGTCTGCGTTGATTGCAAAAAGTTTTTTCCAGGTTGCGAAATCGCAGTATTCAATGGGGGTTGCGGGTGCGATTGCAGCGCAATGGATAACAACATCAAGTCCGCCGAGCCATTCAACGGCTTCTGCAAAACCTTTCTGAACTTCTTCTTCGCTGGAAACGTCAACATGGATGTATTTTGCGCCGCAGATTTTTTCAACCTCTGCGCCGTCAGCATCGTTTACGTCGAAGAAAGCAACTTTTGCGCCGAGAGAAGGGAAGTTTTCAACGGTGGTTCTGCCCATGCCGCCTGCACCGCCGGTGATAATGATTCTTTTTCCGTCAAGTCTTTCCATTATAATATCCTCCTTTATGTTCGTGTTTTATTTAACACATCAAGTTTATTATAACGCACCCAAAACTGTAAATAAAGAACAAAAAAGAGCCAATATACGCACCTTAAGTGCGTATATTGGCTCTTTGCTGTTAATATTTATGCGAAAAAGCTCTTTATTTTTTCAATAAACGCGATTGTTTTTTCTGAAGGATTTTCAGAAAAATAAATTCCAAAAGGAATGGTATATATTTTGCTCAAAGGGATTGTTTTACAAAAAGGATAAACTCTTCCGCTGTTTTCTGTCATAAAAACTATTATATTTTCATTTTCACATCGATTAAAAGTTTTTATGCTGTATTTATCTATTTCAAAAAAATCAATGCCAAAATAATCGCTTTTTAACTTTGTTATTGTTTCATCCCATAAATCGCTTCTTCCGCTTTTCAGAACTGCGGCTTTTTCTCCGCAAAGATCCGCAGGCGTGAGTTCTTCTTTTTCGTAAAGGCGGTGACCGAAAGGAACTGCGCAACAAATTCTTGCTTCGGAAATTTTTTCGGACTGCACGCCGAACTTTGCCGCAAGCCTTTTATCACAGATATCAACCGCAAAATCTATTTCGTTGTTAAGGCCTCTGAGCATCGTATTAAGACCCTCCCGGGAGCCTCCGTAAAGCACAATACTTGTTTTTGTACGGTGAGATTGTTCTGAAACTTGGAATCGCTTGGCTATCATAAATTCGTCAGCAAAGGTATCCATAATTCCTATTTTAAGAAGGTCTTTGCCGCTTTCCTGAATCTTTTTTGCACGCTCTACGGAATTGTTATAGTTCTGCACAAAATTTTTTGAATCATTATAAAAAGATTTTCCGGCCGGGGTGAGTTTTACGCCCTTAAGAGTTCTTTCAAAAAGCAAAAGATCCGTGCTTTCTTCAAGCTGGTTTATTCTCTTTTTTACCGCGTTGGGCGAAAGATAAAGAATTTCAGCCGCCTTTGTGAAACTTCCGCATTCGGCTGCACAGATAAAAGTTTTAAGATAATCATCGTACATATATAAAAAGCACCTCGCTTTTGGGATAAATATATCATATTATTCAAAAAAATACAAATTAGCAAATCAAAGAAATTTGTTTTGGAACATAAATTATTGTTTATATGCATTTAAAGCCTCCCCCTTGCGGGGAAGGTGTCATCGCTTCGCGATGACGGATGAGGTGTTGTTCCAACAGCGGTCGTTCTATATAAAAAACGGCGGGGGCAAGCCCCCGCCCTACACTAAATTGACAAATCCTACAAGCTCGTTGCGTTATTGAAAACGTTGTAGGGGCGGACCTATGTGTCCGCCCGTTTTACGTAATAAACCGCCGTTTTGCGGGCGCACACATAGGTGCGCCCCTACATCCACATTCTTCACCGCGGTGCGCTAAACAATAATT
>JAFUJP010000134.1 GCA_017473745.1 Oscillospiraceae bacterium | reverse complement strand
GATTCCTTTTTACTATTGATAATTTCTCTTCCACGCTTCTTATTTCATATTTCCTTGCCATTTTTATCACCCCTCTCATCTATCTTAACATAAAAAATGATGGCAGACACTTTTCGTGTCTACCATCATTTTAGCACTTCACTTTCGCCTCCGTTTTTTTATTTGCCCATAGTGGCGAACCCATGTATTCGCCTGAAAAAAAGGCGAGCGCAGAGGTGCCCTGAGCACGAAGTGCGAAGTAATCCCTTTAGGGACCCCCGCCCTACATTAAAATGGCGATACTTTATTCCGCACCGGAAGAATCTTCAATTGATTGTATATAATATTCTGGTGGTTCTGTTTCATCTATTTTAACAACAGCCTCGTGATTTGAGTTTGCGACATAGTGTATTTCATACCATTTACCTTTTTCCGGAATTAAAAAATACTCTATGTCTTCAACATGAAAACTTCTTTTTAATGATCCATCATGTGAATCAAAAACGCATGTTGTTCTCTGATTCGAACCGGTTCCGGCAGTATGGTGTTCGATATATTCACCAACATAGATCTCAATATCTGGACTTTTGGCTGCATTATAATCAGCAATACCAAAGCCACAGAAAAATACACAAAAACAAATTCCGGCTACAAGATATGAAATTTTATCCTCATCGTGTTTTATAAAAAATTTGTAAAAGCCAAAAAGAAGAGCCAATATACCGAGTCCAAAATAAAGAGAATAATCACTATATAAAGTAGTATAATCGTACATAATTTCCGCTCCGCCGGTCATTCATACTGTTCAAAAAGCCGTTTTGCTCTTTCTTTCAACTCGTTTCTGATGCTGTCGGGACGGAGAACTTTAAGATCCTCCGCAGAAAACTGCATAAGCCAGCGAATAAGGCCCTCACCTTCGGCAGCTCTTACGTCTGTGACAAATTTTCCTTCGCCTATGGGTTTCGTTATAATATCCTCGCCGAATTCCCTGCGGATATTTTTTGCTATTTTTTCACTGCATTCAAGAGAAAGCCCGATGCTTTCGCCGCCGTACATATTAACGCTTTTACGAAGATAATCTCCTATGGAAAAACTTCCGCGAAGTTCTTCGATTTCTTCCCTTTTTCTGATGGGAGTTTTTGTTATTTCAACGTTCGTCATCATTTCAATATAGAAATGGATGAGATGATCATGGCTTTTGCTGTTCCCGATAAGAAAATAACTGTCATCATTCCAGCAAAGGTAATAGGGCGAAATTTCATAGGTATGCCCCTCCCTTTTCAACTGCATTTTTCCATCGGAGGCAAACTCAAAATATTGAAAAGTTATGCGTTTTCCGCTTTTGATTGCGGTTATGACTTTATCAATGTTATAACGCACTTTTTTGTTTTTGGATTTAATTTTTTCATCAACAAAAGTGTGGTTTTTAATGATTTCTTCGCCGGTGGGGCTTGCGATTTCGCAAAGCTTGCCGATTATGGCGTTCGAATCATCGTATGTGATAAATTTAGCTCCCGAAACCGCGTCTGCAATGATTTTAAGTTCATAATCCTCGAAAAGCTGGTCGGTCATATAATAGCCGCGTTTGAATTCATCACAAAGGATTACGGAATATCCCGCTTCACGAAGAGCAGTAATATCCCTTGCAACGGATTTTCGTTCGGCAGCTATACCTTTTTCGCCGAGATATGCAATCAGCTCGTTTGAATTAACAGGGTGCTGTTCATCGGTTTTTTTAAGCCTTTCAAGAATATAGAGAAGTTTTTCCTTTGTTTTGCCTTCCATTTTTCGCACCGCCTTTCTATCTAAACCATTTTATCACATTTCTTCGGACAAAACCGCACCATCAGGTTCTTTTTTCTTCCAATTCTGCACTTTTTCGATGATCCATCCGGAAAGAAGCACCGTTATTACGGAATAAAAAATCTGTCTGAACGGAATATACGAAAGTGAAAGCAAGAGAACCGTCATATCCGTTGCAAGATATGCAGTTGATATTTTGCATTTCAGCTTTTTCGATATTGCAAGCGCAAGAGCGTCATCGCCTGCGCAGGCCCCGCCCTGGCGAACGACTATTCCCGCCCCAATACCGACAAAAACAGCGCCTGTTATTGCCGCCGCGGCGGGAACGGAATCAAAATCCGGCAAAAGCGGAGGAAACTGTTCAAGAACAGCATAGAAAAAAGAATATCCGAGAGTGCCCGCCATGGATTTAATTATAAAATCTTTTCCAAGGAAAATCACACCCAGCAAATAGCAAGTTCCGTCAAGAAAAGGCGCCGTTACCGCCGGCGAAAGCCCGAACCAATGGTTAAGCAAAAGTTCTATTCCCCATATCCCGCCCTCGGTGATTATTGTCCTTGAATGTATGTTATACATTCCGAAGGCAAGAATGAAAGCGCCGATGAGTATATAGACAAGATAAAAATATTTTTTGAAAAGTTTTTTCAAAACGTCTTTCCTTTCAGTTGAATCCGCGGAAGCCCTTGCCTATGATTTCACTGCTGTTGGTTATCATCATAAAGGCAGTGGGTTCAACATCTTTTATAAAACGGCGAAGCTTTACTGCCTGGCTTCGTTTAAGAACAACGAGTACGATGCTTTTTTCGGTGTGGGAATATGCGCCTTCCGCCTTATAAATAGTTGCGCTTCTGTGAAGGCTGTTGTGGATGTAATCGCAGATGGGTTTCGGATTTGTTGTAATGATAGTAAAATATTTGCAAAGGTTGAAGTTTTCGATGGCACCATCCATGATAAGGGATTTTGCAAAAAGGCCGGTTAAAGAGAAAAGACCCGTCGAAACATCGAAAACAAAGAAAGCGCTTATGGCAATAAAAAGGTCAACCGCAAAAATCGCCGAACCGATTT
>JAFUJP010000133.1 GCA_017473745.1 Oscillospiraceae bacterium | reverse complement strand
GGAGAAGCTCCGCCGAAGGCGGTGATGAGGTGTTTGTCCGCTAATTTCCGTGTTTGCATAGAAACACCTCATCCGTCATCGCGAAGCGATGCCACCTTCCCCTCAAGGGGAAGGCTTTAAATGCATATAAACAATAATTTGCCATTGAATAATTCAAAAAAATCCGCAAAAAATATTTTCGGAAGGGCGAAGCCTTCCGAAAAATGTTTTTGAACGGAGAAAACAAGCTATGCCTGAAAATTATGCAAGAGAAACAAACGTAAAAAACAGTTCCGGCAAAGATTGCCGCAATTCAGGGAACAGCAACAGCACCAACAGAGCAAGCAGCAAAAGCGCTTCCAACGAAGCAAGCAACAGAACTCCCATGAGCAAACAGAACGCTGCACAAAGAAAAACCGAAGACTGCGGAAGATAAATTTCCGCGAAAGAAAAAATTCCGAAAGCAAGCGCTTTCGGAATTTTTTTATGCCATGCGGCATAAAAATTTTGCAGAAGGGGGAGAACACCATGCCGAAAAACGAAAACGCGGCAAAAAGGCCGCATAATCTTTCGATAGAGAACAGAAAGCTGTTGAAAGCGACGGGGGTTGCGGATGTTGAGGGTTTTGACGAAACAAAAATTTTTGCGATGCTTGATGATATGGCCTTCACCATCGGCGGAAAAGGCCTTAAAGTGGTCAGCTTTTCTGCGGAAAGCGGCGACCTTCGGGTCGAGGGAGAAATTGATTCGGTAACATATTCCGCGGCGCTTTCGCGCAGGGCAGGGATTTTTGCAAGGATATTCAGATGATTTACACAACGGATATAATCGGATATCAGTGGGATATTTTTATAAGGGCGCTGGCGCTTGGGGTGCTTTTGGGCGGATGCTATGACGTTCTGCGCGTTTTCAGAATATTGGTGCCTTTCGGAAAGAAACTCTTTATTGCAAGCGATTTTATATACTGCGTTTTTGGGGCGTTCATCATTTTTTCGTTTTTGCTTAACGAAAATTTCGGAATGCCGCGGCTTTATATCTATGCGGGGATAGCAGGGGGATTTTTTGGTTGGTATTTCACTTTCGGAAGGCTTGCGGCAAAAATTGCGAAGGCCTTAAGAAAAATATTGAAGGTGCTTTTAAAACCTTTTGTAAAAATATTCCGAAAAATCATAAAAAAGGCAGAAAACAAGCTTTATAAAGCGAAAATATTTTTGCAAAAAACTTTGGATAACCCCAAAAAGCTATTGAAAAAGAATGTGAAAGTGGTATATAATATATTATGTCTAAATATGTTAAAGGTTTTTTCGTTTTGCGGAGGAAAAGCCGGAAAGGAGCCCGAAAAAGTTGAAAGCAACGGAACAGAAAAAACCGAAAAAGGGAATTTTTCTCAGGATCGCAGCTATTGCATTCGCGGGTTATCTGCTGTATTCCCTGATATCCATTCAGACGAGCATCAACAGAAAACAAACCGAACTTGATAACGCAATACAGGAATACACCGAAGCGCTTATCAGAAATGAAGAGCTCCAAAGAACTGTTGACAGTTACGGAACCGATGAGTTCATCGAGGAACAGGCGAGGGATAAGCTCGGTTATGCATATCCCGAAGAGCATTTTTATATCGACGTTTCGGGAACGGACTGAGTTATCACTTTTGAGGGGGACAAAATCTTAAAAATGGATGTTGAAGTAGGAGCTATTGTTGAAGGCAAAGTATCCGGTATCACCAGTTTCGGCGTATTTGTCGATCTGGGCGGAGCCACCGGAATGGTACATATTTCGGAAGTTGCGAGAAATTACGTAAAAGACCTTAAAGAATATGTCAGCATGGGACAGGCGGTTAAAGTAAAGGTTATTTCTGTCAGTCCGGAAGGGAAGGTCGGCCTTTCGATGAAACAGGCCGAAGAGCCGGAACAAAAAGAGGAACGCCGCCAGCCCAGGAGAGAAAGAGAAAGTGCAAAAATTTCCCGCGGGGCGGATTCTTTTGAGTTTCGGCCGAAGCAGCAGGAAAATCTTTCTTTCGAGGATATGCTCAGCCGATTCAAACAATCCAGCGACGAAAAACTCGGCGACATGAAAAAGGCAGGGGAAAACCGCCGCACCGCCCAAAGCCGCCGCAAACCATAAAAACAAAATGGCGGGAGCACCATGCTTCCGCCATATATTAATTAGAAGGATATCAAAGGGGCAAGGCTTTATGCTTTTTTATAACGCGGGCATATTCACGGCCTGTTCAAAAGCAATAAAAAACGGATATGTTCTTATAAGGGACGGGCGCATTATTGACGTCGGCCCCATGGAGTTTTGCCCGAAGGACAGCGAAAGCTATGACCTTTCCGGAATGACTGTATATCCGGGATTTATCGATGCTCACTGTCATCTTGGTATGTGGGAGGATGGGCTCAGCTTTGAAGGCGATGACGGCAACGAGGATACCGACCCTGCAACGCCCCATCTTCGCGCAATTGATGCCATCAACCCCGGCGACAGATGTTTTAAGGAAGCTCTTGAAGCGGGCGTTACAGCGGTTGTAACGGGCCCCGGAAGCGCAAACCCCGTTGCGGGCCAGATGGTAGCTATCAAAACCTATGGCGACAGGGTGGACGATATGATTATCGAAGCGCCCATGGCTATGAAGTTTGCCCTTGGGGAAAATCCCAAGAATACCTATCACGGAAGGGACGAAGCCCCCACCACGCGAATGGCCACCGCCGCTATAATCCGCGAACAGCTTAAAAAAGCGCAGAGATATCAGCGCGATCTTCTTGCCTCGGAAGAGGACGAGGAAACCGACGAGCCGGAAATCGACGTTAAGAGCGAAGCTCTTGCGGCGGTTATCGACGGAAGAATCCAGGCGCATTTTCACGCCCACCGTTCCGACGATATTTTCACGGCCATCCGCCTTGCGAAGGAATATGACCTTGACCTTGTGCTTATTCACTGCACCGAAGGTCATCTTAATGCGGAAAAGCTTGCGGCAGAAAAGGCGAGAGCTGTTGTCGGCCCACTCATTTGCACAAGAACCAAACCGGAACTTTCCAACGAGCGGGACGAAAACGCCGCGATCCTTAAAAAAGCAGGCGTTGAAGTTGCCATCTGCACCGACCACCCGGAGGTGCCCATCCAGTATCTTGCGCTTTCGGCGGGAATTGCAGTAAGGGCGGGAATGGATCACGATGACGCTGTTCGCGCCATCACAAGCGTTCCGGCAAAAATTCTCGGACTTTCCGACAGGATCGGCTCCATTGCACCGGGAAGGGACGCTGACCTTGCAATATTCAAAGGTGACCCGCTTTCGGTTTATGAACAGCCGGTCTGGGTAGTTGCCGGAGGAAAAATCGTTAAAAAACCATAAAAAGAACGCGGCGGGAGTTTTCTCTGAAGTGCTAAAATGATGGTAGACACGAAAAGTGTCTGCCATCATTTTTTATGTTAAGATAGATGAGAGGGGTGATAAAAATGGCAAGGAAATATGAAATAAGAAGCGTGGAAGAGAAATTATCAATAGTAAAAAGGAATC
>JAFUJP010000132.1 GCA_017473745.1 Oscillospiraceae bacterium | reverse complement strand
AGGTGATTTTGTTCCCGAAAACCACCCGTTTACGGATGCAGGCGGCGGAATAAGCGGCGGCGATTTTTCCGAAGCAGGTTCTGGTCAGACCGAGGGCCCGGCTGTTTCGGGCCCGGAAAATGAAAATAATGTTTCCGCCGGCGAAGATGCCGCAGGCACGGAACCGAGGATATTCATCTATCCGATAGTTTACGTCGGCGCGGTTATCTGGGCGGTGGGCGCAGTTTTGGTCTGCGGCTGGAACGTTGCCATGTATATCCGCTTTTCGAGCCGCTCGAAACCCTGGAACGCAGAAATCGAAAATGAAGATATCCTCTGGCTTTTTGAAAATATCAAGGAAGAAATGGGCGTTTCAAAAAGGGTGCGCCTTTATGAAAACCGCCTTATAAAAAGCCCCATGATGGTGGGATTTTTTAACCCGAGGGTGCTTCTTCCCTCCGAAAAGCTTCTTGACGGGGAATATGAATTCGTTCTTCGCCACGAGCTTACGCATTATAAGCGCGGGGATATCTGGTATAAATTTTTGCTGATGCTGGCGGCTTCGGTTCACTGGTTCAACCCCATGGTCGGAACCATGTGCCGCTATGCGGAAAACGATATAGAAATAACCTGTGACGAAGCGGTGGTAAAAGCCATGGAGGGCGACCGCAGACAGGAATACTGCGCAACCATTCTTAACATTATGCGCAGGGGACAAAACAGCCCTCTTCTTCTTTCAACAAGCTTTTACGGCGGCGCGAAGGTGCTTAAAAAGCGTTTTTCCGCCGTTCTTGAACCGCGGGCCCACAGGGGCATAGTCCTTTTCATCATCGCCGCAATGGTTATTCTTATAAGCGGGATGATGGTCGCCTGCGGAACGGAAGGGAACGTTCCCGAAGTTTCACAGCCTGCGCCCGCGACAGCCGAAGAAGCCGCGGATGCGGCGGAAGAACTTATCGGAAAAGTTCACCGCAGCATGAACATTTTTGAAGAAAACGACTTCGGAAAACATCTTTCAAAAGAAACCGAAGAATATATAAACGCCATGGTTGCCGAAACCCGGGAACTTATAACTTCCGGTTACGGCGCAAGGGACAGACACGAATATAAAACGAGAATCTATCTGAACGAAAGCTTCCAAAATGAAAATTACGTTCGGATGAACTTCCAGGTCATAGAAACCTATTATCACGGAAGCATCTATTCCGAGGAAGTTACCAAAGACGATCTTACGACTGTTTCAAACGTGGTGACGGTTGTTTATGACTTCGGGAAAAAAGAATTTGTATTGTTCCTTCTTTCCGATATGGGCGACTGGATCGGTGAGGAATATTACAAAAATGCCGAAATCGGCAATATGGCTTCTTCCGGTGCGGAAAAAACCGGGGAGGAGATCGTTTCTGCTGCAAAAATAATTGCGGAAACGGCATATTCCGATATAATGATGGGCGGCGGAAGCGATTATTCCGCTTTTGCTTCCGAAGCGGTTGAAGAATATATCCGCGAAATTTCTGACGGAAAACAGAAATATATAGCGGATAATAATATTGATATTGATTACGGAACTTATGAAGTGACTGCCGAGCTGCTTTCCGCATACGAAGATGAAAGCGAAACGGAAGTTCTTCTTACCATACACGAAAGCTATGAATGGGATGACCCGAACACTCCTGCGGGATATGTTCCAACGGGAGAAAAATCCCACGCCAAGCTTACCTATGATAAACAGGAAGGCATATTCTGTGATTTTGTGATTTACGGCATCACGTGGATGGACAGCAGTTACTTTGTAACAATGCCTTCCGAAGCCGACCCTCGCCCGGTTGTTGAAGGGCCGGACAAAAACGGAAGATTCCCGGTTATTACAAACGCGGATTGGGACAGATGGGTGACTTACAGCGGTCTTTCGGATACCGAGGAGCCGAAAGACGAGATTTCTTCCGTTCTTGAATGTGCGGATTATCTCGAATATCTTGAAAATACGTATCCCGAAATAAACGATTGGAAAATCGTTTATGAAAAAGGCTATTACGCCCTTACGGATTGTTATGACCCATATAGCTACAGCTTCAGAAAAATCTATATGCCAAAAAGATTCGCGGTTCTTTCAACGGAACAATCCGAAGAATTTGACAGGCTTTTCGTTTTCACCTATGAAGAATATGCCGCGGTATATGTGGAAGGCGGAATTGAACCGCGTTTCGAACGCCAGTTCCGAAGCAGCAAGGCTGTTTCGGAAGATATAAACGTGGATATAAGCGAAGCCGTTATCCTTGAAAACGGCACGGTACTCCCGAATTCCCTTTGGTTCCCGAAGGAAAAGAAGATGCTTTGGTTCGATACCGACAGCATCGAAAACAGAGCTTACGTCATAGAAAACATAAACAGCCCCATAAATATTTTTACCGGAGCAAGGATTTTTGAAGGCTATGACCTTAACGGCGAAAAACTCTCTGCCCCGGCGGGCAGAGAGAACGACAGATTCCTGTTCATTCCGCTTTCCGACGGAAGAGAGGATATGACCGTCGCTTATTACGATTATGAAACAAGGACCATTGATATTTATGAAAACTGCGTCGAGGGTGAAAACGGGGTCTTCCCCCAGATTTACTTCCTTGATTCGGATACGCTTGTAATAGCCGCGGACGGTGTTTTGAGCTTTTACAGAACCTATGCCCACAGCATTATGACCGAAAGCTTTGCAGAAATCGGCGGTTACGGAAAGGGCCTTTCGGATGGGGTCGTTTCTTCCATCCAGTTTATGAGCATCGACAAAACCAAGGGCGGAAGATATATGTTCATTTATGCGGATGATATGACCGGCGAATATAACATCTGCACCTTTGATAAAAACGGAAAGATCCTTTCGGATTTCAGCCTTGGGCTGGATACAGAAGGGACTATCGGCAGCGCAAACTATAAAAGCGGCATAGTTTATTTCAGCTATTACCCCGACTATTCGGAAAGCACGAAGGACTATAACTACGCCGTTGATGCAAGGCCGGATAAAAACCATAATTTGCAGGCAAACGCCTGGTGACGGATAGATAAAACCAAATAAAAATATGCAAAAGGGCGGATTTTTCCGCACCTTTTGTTAAGCACACCATTTTTTACGAAAAAAGGAGGTTTTCGGCTATGAAAAGAACGGTTATGACGGCAGTTTTTATGATTATTCTTGCGGTGTTTTTTACTTCCTGCGGCTGGGAAGTGTATATAAGAAATCCGGAAGATTCTTTGAGCACCGGCGATGCGGATTTGAGCACGCCGGAAGAAGATCTGAGCACGGAGGACGAAAGCTTCGGCGCCGAAAACCTTGCCAAATCCGCCGAAATTGCGGAAAAGCTTGCTTCCGGCATGAAAAATTTTACGGACGGATTTTATCCCCTGAGGGATAAGAATTTTGAGCTTTCGGCGGAAGAAGTCGGGGTTACGGACGGTTTTTGGTTTTATTATGATCTTCATATCAAAAACGAAGCCGGAAAAGAGGCTGTTATCCCCGTTAAGGGTGCATACCAGGAAAACGGTGACACCGCAAAGGGCGGATTTTCTGTTATTGACACAAAAACTCTTGCTTTCTACGCCTTTGAATATGCGGCTTTCATCGACAGGGAGACCCTTGAAGTGACGGAGCTTGAACTTGATTATTCGGATTTGGGCAGCGAAGTTTGGGTAAACGGACTTATGAAATACGGCGATGGCTTTGCAATTCTTGCAACGCCCATGGGCGAAATCGGCTATGGCCCGGACGAAGAATATATTACCTATTTCGTCCGTTTTGACGAAAGCGGAAAGCAGGTTGAAAAAATCGCCCTGCCCAATGAAATAGCATCATTGAACAGATATTACACCATGCCGGATTTTACAAGAGAAATGCATATCATCGAAACCGACGAAGGAAGAATCCTTTTTTCTTTTGCTATGTATAATCTCGATGCGGGCAAAAGTTACGCTTCTTCTGAAATTGCGGATTTCGGTGACGAAGAAAGAAAAGTTGTAATTTACAGATATTCCGACGAGGAAACTTTTGAATATATTGATGACCTTGCGGTGCTTTATGAAAACGGCGCGGCGGTTTCTGTAATGAATCTTGGCGCGGGATGGTTTTATTACAATGAAGAAAATATGGATAACGGAACGGTTTCTGCCGACGGAAAAGCGGTTATCAAAGATGATTCTTACGGAAGGACAATAGAACTTGATTTCGGCAAAAAGACCTGCGAAATCAACTATAAAATTGAAGAAAAACATCTTTATGAAATCATTGAAGAGAGCGCCGACGGAAAATATTCCCTTTGGTCGGCAAATTTTTCTTCCGGCGGGGATATGGCGATTTACAGTGTTGTTCTTAAAAACAACAAAAGCGGAAAAATCACCAGATTGGGTGACGGCGGCGGAATGTACGGCGGAGACACAGACGCGGGATTCCTTGAAAACGGGGACGTTTATCTTACGGATTACACGACGCTTAAAATTTATAACAGGGAAACTGCGGAAGTTGTCTTTACCGCGGCGGAAAACTTCCCCCTCGGAAAGCTCGATGACGGAAGATACCGCTATCTGTTCACTTTCCACAGGAACCCGGAGGATCTCAGCTTTATCGTTGTTTATTTTGAAACCGGTGAGGGCGGAATAGTCTGGAGCCATGACAAGGAGATACTCAAGCCGGACGGATATTTTCATCATTATGAATTCCCGTATAACTATAAGATCGGTTTTCTTGATGCCGAGGGAAATCTTCTTGAAAGCTATGACACCGGATGTGCGCTTTGGTACGATCACTTTGGTATTCAGGGTGTTTCCATGCGGTATTCCGAAAAAGAGCTTATACTCGAAATTCATTCCACAGAGAGCAACGACGGATTCATCGGCACTTTTGATATGGAAACAAAAACTTTCAGCTATAATTATTAAGCGGAGGCTAAAATGAAAAAACTTGCGGCAATATTCATTGCGGCTTTGATGGCCGCAAGCCTTTCCGCCTGCGGCGGTTGGGAAATTGAGATAAGGAACCCTTACGACAGTTCGAGCGAAAGTTCTTCGGAAAATTCGGAAGAAAGTTCCTTGCCGGAACAGGAGAAGGAAGAAGAAAACGAAGCCGAAAAAATCCGGGTCATCGGCGTTTCTGCAAAAGAAATTGATGCGGATATCATAAATGAAGAAGGCTTTGGCTTCGACGTGGGTTCCGGGATTGATTTCAGGTGGATAAGCGAAACGAAAGCGCTGCTTTTCAGCTATAAAATCGAAGATCCCCTTGGCGGAAGCGGTTGTTCTGTGCGGATTTTTATTTATGACGATATAAAAAAGGAAATCAGCTTTACAGAGGAATTTTATTT
The DNA here is from genome assembly GCA_017473745.1 of Oscillospiraceae bacterium. GTDB lineage: Bacteria > Bacillota > Clostridia > Oscillospirales > Ruminococcaceae > UMGS1668. The sequence continues at coordinate 5,201 of JAFUJP010000132.1, read as the reverse complement.
TGACGAAACACCCGCAATTTCTGTTTATACAAGGGAACAAAACGCAAGGATAGTTTTTTCAAAAGTCTTTTCTTCTTTTGTTTATTCTGTGGATTATGAAACCCTTGAATCGGAAGAATGGGAAGAGGATATCGGCATAGCAGGCGTTTCTTCAAACGGGCTTTTTGCGGAGATAGAGGGCGGTTCTTTTGCGGCAAGGGATGTTGAAGCCAGGGAAAATGCCCTTTACGTTGCGGATATTCCCTTGGATTATGATTTTGCAGACTGGTCACCGAAGGGCGGTTATGCGCTTCTTCAAAAAGGGTATGACGGCGGCGATTATCTTATCGTAAACCTTGCGGAGGACAAAACAGAAAAAATCACCCTGAACGGCTATGCCCAATGGTGCGCCGAAGAAGGGTTTATCGCCGTTTATGACTATATCGAAAAAAGGGCAGAGATAATTGACCTTCTCACCGGCGAATCCGCTGAAACGGAATATCTTGATGACGTTCTTCTTTATGAAAAGGATTTTGCACTTTTCTTTTCAAAAGACAGAACCGAGGTGCTTTTGCGCGATAACCTTACGGGAAAAGTTTTTGAAACCGGCGTGAATTTCGAAAGCTACGGAAATGTTTCGGCAAGATACAACCCCGAAAGGGAAGCCGTTTTGATAGAATCCGCAGGAACCGAGGAAACGGAGATTTATTCACTCAAGGTTTATTACGGAAAAGAGGGCGAGATCCCCGAAATCGAGCCGGAACCGGAAAAAGAGCCGAGACCGGATTCGGATTTCGGCATAGAGCCGGCAACCGCGGAAGAAACGGAAGAATTTATGTATTCCGAAAAAGCGCTTGATAATCTTTCGGCTTTTGCTTCCTGGGTGGGTGAAAAGGATTTTGAAAGCCCGAAGGAAGTTTTTTCGAGCTACACCCTTTGGTGGTTCGGCGAAGAACTTTATGAAGCAATGGGCGGGGAAGAAGCCCTTTATGAAAACGAAGCCTTTTTTAAGGTCGATACGGCCCTTGCGGAAAAATATTTCAAGCGGCATTTCGGCCTTGAAAGCGACATCATCAAAGACGAATATAATTATGACGATGCGGCGGAAAACTATAAGCTGCCGGTTTCGGGCGGCGAAGCGCCCAATAAATTCCTGAGCGCAAAGGCCGCGGTCATCGGCGAAAACAGGGTTGAATACACCGTTCTTTTGCTTGTAAACGAGGATGAAACGGGCAAAACCTTTGCGCTTACCGAAATGATCTGTGACGTTATCAAAGATTCGGAGGGGAATTATCTTCGCCTTGAATCCAACGAAATCATCGAAGAATTCGGCGAAGCTTCGTTTGAGGATCAAGCAAAATATCTTGCGGTCCGGATAGTTGAAAATCTGGGCAAAACCTATATTTCAAACGGGATACGCATAACGGATTCACAGAGCGTTTTTAATTTTATCTGCGAAATGCAAAATACTATCCATCTCGGGGCGGATTTTGACCGAAGGTCACCCTATATCGGCGAATTTTATAAAGACGGAGCGGGATACCATCTTCCGGTTTCTTCGATGCAGACCCTTGCGAGAGAAATTTTCGGAATCGGTAATTTCGTCGTAAGCCCCGGGGAAGATTCCGAATATGACGAAGAAAAAAAGGAATACGTTCTCGACCCCGACTGGAAGGCGGAACGCAACGCCACCGCAACGGATCTTACCACCTATGTCAGCGGCGATATTTATACCGTTCGGTTCACCCTTGCCGTGCTTGAAGGCGAAAAAGGCGAGGAAGAATGGGTCATAAAAGAAAGATATAAGATGAATTTCAGGCTTATAGACGGCGAATATTTAAGATTTTTAGGTTTTGACAAGGCGTGAGGTGGCAAAAAATGAAAAAGATAATCTGTTTTGTGCTTGTTTTTTCTGCGCTTTTTTCCGGATGCGGAAAAACCACCGAAAATCAGGAAGATAATTCGGTTAATTCTGTTTCGGGAGAAACGTTTTTTGAGGAGCAGAACAGCAAGCCGGAAAATATTCCGAAAGTGCCGGAAATCAAAAATTTTGATGAGATCCTCATTTACAGCGATTATAACAGGATAGTTTATGAAGAACTTTCGGAAGAGCAGCTTGCCGAATGGATCGGCATCATAAAACCTGATGAATGGAAAAAAGATACCGAAGAAAAAGCTTTGCCTTCGGAAAACGCCGTTCAGCTTAAATACGGAATGGAAGCGACTTTATATATCTATATAAACGAGCAAGGCACCGAAAGCGCAGTTTTGAAATGGGGCGGTTCTTCGCTTTATTCTGAAAGCTATCTTTTGCCGGAAGGCGTTTTTGAGAACGCAAAAGCTTTTTTGGAAAAAATAAAAAGAGAACAGTATTCGGTTTTTGATTATCCCGAATGCAATTATGATATGTCCGTCGGGGCTTTTGTTCAGCGAAAGAACGATGAATATATTCTTCGGCTTGGAAGATTTCTGGACTGCCTTTCCTGGCCGGTGGCAACGGGGCTGGATTCCTTTGCGGATTATAAAGGATATTCTTCCGGTGCGGAGCTTAATTCGAAACAGCTTTTCAACTGTTTTATGTTTATCTTTGAGGAAAACTGGCTTTCCGAAGCTTCGGGAAGGACGGATATGGCATGGAGAAACGAAACGGATGAACAATATCATATTCCGCTTGATGACATAAATTCGATTCTCGGCAAATATTTCAGCGGATATTCCTTTGATTACACCGAAATAACGGTGAATTATGAATACGACGAGGATATTGACGGGATAATTATACCCGGAGGATACGGAATCGGCAACCAATGGTACGGCGATTCAAAAGTATCTTCCGTAACGGATAACTGCGACGGAACCATTACGGCGGTTATAGAAATTCATCCTTTCATCGCAAACGAAGAGGATGGTTTCGACATTTCAGAAGTTCCGCTTATAAAAAACACCCTGGTGCTTCGCCCTTCGGAAAAAGGCTGTATCTGCGAAAGCTTCAGGATTGAGAGCATAAACTGAAAGGGGCCTTGGGCATGAAAAAACACATAAGGATTTTTGCGGCGCTTCTTGCGCTTTTGCTTATGCTCGGCGGCTGTTCAAATTGGGAAGTTGAAATAAGAAACCCCGAGGACGAAACTTCGGGCCTTTCTTCGGAAGGCGGCGAAAAGGAAGATTTGCCAACCGAAGAAGAAAAGCCCGATACAGAAGGCGATTATTATCTTATAACCGAGGATATGATAGGCATAGATGCAACGGGGCTTCTTCGCTATAAGGTGATGTATTACAGCCCTTTCGAGGGCATGAATCCGGATGATTCAAATGCGATTGAATGGAAAGACGGCGTTGCAAGGATATATATTTACGAGCCCTATCAATGCGAATACGAGGTTTTTGAATACCGGGCGGAAAACATAAAGGCGACGGTCAATCAACTTGTTAAAGCGACGATAAACCGCATGAACAGCCATATTCCCGAAGAGGAATTTGAAGTTTCGGTTCGGATAGAAAAAAGCATGGCGATAGTGGATTTTTATAACACGACGGAGAGCTTTTGGAGTTATCTTGAAGTTGACGAAACCTGCGCAGAGCTTCTAAATTCCGTCGCAATGACCCTTATCAAGGGCGCGGGTTTTTGGGACGTCGGCTTCACAGCCGAAGGCGGCGGACAGTTCAAAACGGATTCCGTTACCCTCGATGGCGACGGTTACGGGCGTTATATCCCCGCGGAGCTTTACGGAGAAATTTCGGATGAGGAATTTGCCGAGCTTCGGGCAGAATTTGAATATGACGATTCGTGGAAAAATGAGCTTCCCAGAGGATACGGATACGGCAACGTTCTTTCAATCGTTTATGATGATGCGGTTGAATTGAGGCCCGAGGGCATGGATGTTCTTCTTGCCCATGCGGGATATACGGGCGAATTCGATTCGCCGGAGGATATTGCCGACAAGGTAAAAGTCCGGGCGGCTCTTGACGGGCTTGACTATATCGAAGCATATATTGGCGGGGATCCTTCGCCGGCGGCCAAGGCTATCGCTGAGGCAGTTGAGGACGATTTTATCCCGAGAGAATGGGTCGAGGAATTTGTTAAAGATATTGTCGGACCGGAAGCAGAGGTTGAGCATACCGAGGTAAACGGTTATAAATATTACGCAAAGGTCGGGGTTTATACTCTGCCGCACAGAGGCGGCTGGGCGGATTATTTCCCATACGTTTTTTCAGTTTCTGAAACCGACGGCGGCTATGAAGCGGAGGTCGCATATATCTATATCGGCATGGGCGGTTATGGGGTCATGCCCGGATTCTGGCACGTGGAATTCAATTATGATTATCAGGACCTTGAAGATGACCCGGCGGCAATGGATTTTATCGAGAACACGGCGCCGCGGTTCAGGGTTACATTTAAAAGAACAGCCGATGGCGAGCTTTATATGGCTTCTTCGGAAAAGCTTCTTGCCGAAATGAGCGATGAATACCGCGAAATTGCCGCAAAATATATTGCGCCGATTCACGATATTGCGGTGAACGAAACATGGAGCGACCCGAGTGAAATTTCGGGCAAGGGCTATTACTTCAGCTATTTTTCCATGGCGCACAATATGATTTTCGGAAAAGGGCGCGAAGCGGAACATTACGGCATTGAGGACGGCGAAAACCCTTTCGGGCGCGGAGAGAAAATTCCCGCGGAAGAGATGGAAGGCACCCTTGCGAAGCATTTTGACTGTGATTTTGCATCTTTGCGAAGCGAATATTACGACAGCGAAAAGGGAACCTATTACGCACCGGAATACGTTGGATTCGGCGAGGCGGTTTTTCCGCACGTTGCCTATGTGACGGAAACAGAAAACGAACTGGCGATACTGTTCGACCTTGTGAACGAAAGCGGCAATATCTTTGCCACAAAGGAACTTCGCATAGATATAAGTGACCCGGAAAACTGGAAATATCTCAGCTGTTATGAAAGCTGATAAAAAGGCTCACATTCGGAAAGAATGTGAGCCTTTTTTATTCGGTGATGGAGGGTGTCGGCCGGTGCAAATCCCCGGGCACGCCTTTGGCGTGCCGCCTCCCCTGTTGGGGAGGCAAGGGCTTCGCGAAACGGAACGGTCGAGACCGTTCCCTACATTCGATTAGACGATAAAGGCGGACGGGACAGGGTTTCCACCCTTCCGTCACCTGCGGTGACACCTCCCCTGATAGGGGAGGCAAGCGCTCCGCGTTCTTGGTTT
>JAFUJP010000019.1 GCA_017473745.1 Oscillospiraceae bacterium | reverse complement strand
GTCCCCTTTCAAAAGGGGACAAAGCGCCCCACCGAACGAACGGAGGTTTCTAATCTCCACCGTCGCCGTTCGGAGCCGGCAACGGTTTTCATTTTACCGCGACATCTCGGCTATATTGGTTCGCCATTTCATTGTAGGGAACGGTATTTATCTGACACCCCAAATCTTTGATTTGGCTGGTGGAAGATATGCTTTAGCTGACCGTTCCGTAACCCAAGAACGCGGAGCATTTATCGAAATTCGACAGGGTTTATCCCTCCTCAGTCGCCTTCGGCGACAGCTCCTCCTCTGAGGAGCTTAATAACATAAACAATAATTTATCTCACAAAAAGCCGCCCTTGCGGGCGGCTTTGAAGGGTTTATTTTATACGCTGAAAAGAAGATCGCGGTATGCCGGGACTGGCCAGAATTCATCCGAAACGATGGTTTCAAGCTCATCGGCAACGGCACGAAGATCGTGCATCGTAACATAAAGTTCGTCGCAGATATACCTTGCCTGTTCGGCAGTTTCGGCAATGCCTTTTGCCTTTGCGGTGCGCGCTTCAACAAGGGCCACGCGTTTTTCAAGTTCCCTGCAAAGAAAATCTATCTTCTTCACAAGGCCTACCTCCGTGCTTTCGGCAACCTCGAGCCCGATGGCTTTTTTCGCGGCGGCGGTTTCCGCAAGGGATTTTTCAAAAGCAAGGCAAGCAGGCATAATATCCTTTCTCACCATATCCGCCATGGTCGAAGCTTCGATGATGATAACCTTGCTGTAATTTTCAAGCATTATCTCCTGGCGGGAACACACTTCGCTTTCGGTATAGATTTTATGCCGCGCAAAGAGCGCAAGATTTTTTTCATCGGTATAATGCTCGAGAGCATCAACGGCTGTGTTATAACAGCAAAGGCCGCGTTTTTTTGCTTCTTCGGCCCATTCCTCACTGTAATTGTTTCCGTTGAAAATGATGCGCTTGTGTTTTTGCATGGTTTCGGCAATAAGGATGTTCACTTCGGAATCAAAATCATCCGCTTTTTCAAGCCTTTCGGCAAAATCCCGAAGAGCATCCGCAACGCCTGTGTTTATCATAACGTTCGGGCAGGCGATGGAAACGCTCGAACCGGGCATACGGAACTCGAATTTATTGCCGGTGAAAGCAAAAGGCGAGGTTCTGTTTCGGTCGGATTTATCTTTAAGAAATTCCGGAACGGAAGAAACGCCGGTTTCCATTTTTTCCGCGGCGGTTTGTTTTGCGCCGTGGCCTTCCCCTACTGAAGTAAGGATATTTGTTATATAATCCCCCAGGAACATCGAAATAACCGCCGGCGGCGCTTCGGAACCGCCAAGACGGCGGTCATTGCCCGCGGTGGCAACCGAAATTCTGAGCAGATCCTGATTTTCGTCAACTGCGCGGATAACTGCGCACATAAAGAGAAGAAACTGCCTGTTTGTTTCCGGCTCTTTGCCCGGGCTGAAAAGGTTTTTGCCCGTATCGGTGGCAAGGGACCAGTTGTTGTGCTTGCCGCTTCCGTTGACCCCACGGAAAGGCTTTTCGTGAAGAAGGCATGCAAGACCGTGGCGCTCCGCAACCTTTTTCATGATTTCCATGGTTATCTGGTTGTGATCCGCCGCAAGGTTCACCCTGCTGTAACCCGGCGCAAGTTCGTGCTGGCTTGGGGCAACCTCGTTATGCTTCGTCTTTGCATAAACGCCGAGCTTCCAGAGTTCGGTGTCGAGATCCCGCATAAATTCCGCAACCCTCGGGCGAAGCGTTCCGAAATAATGATCCTCCATTTCCTGCCCTTTCGGCGGCGCAGCGCCGAAAAGGGTTCTTCCGGTCACAACAAGGTCTTCACGCTTATTGAAAAGATTTCTGTCAATAAGAAAATATTCCTGTTCGGCGCCCGCCGTTGCGATAATGCGCTTTGTTTCGGTATCGCCGAAAAGCCGCACTATGCGAAGCGCTTCTTTGCAAACAGCCTCGGTCGAACGCAGAAGGGGCGTTTTTTTGTCGAGCACCTCGCCGCTGTGGGAACAGAAAACAGTCGGAATGCAAAGAGAACCATCCTTCACAAAAGCAAAAGAAGTGGGGTCCCAGGCGGTGTATCCCCTTGCCTCAAAGGTGGCACGCAATCCGCCGGAAGGAAAACTCGAAGCGTCCGGTTCGCCCTTTATAAGATGCTTTCCGCGAAAATCAAGGCCGACCCCGCCTTCGCCGTCCGGCTGGATAAAGCTGTCATGTTTTTCGGCGGTGATTCCTGTCATGGGCTGGAACCAGTGGGTATAGTGGGTGGCGCCTTTTTCCATAGCCCATTTCATCATGGCTTCCGCAACGGCGTTTGCAACGTCGGGATCCATTTCGCCGCCGTTATCCATAACGTCCTCGAGCCTTTCAAATATATCCGGAGCAAGGCGCTGTCGCATGACGTCCTTATTAAAAACCATACTGCCGAAAATATCGGTAAAATTCGTCATACAAAAACACCTGCTTTCCTTTAATAATTTAATATACTAAAATACTACCATCGAGCGTTTCTTCTGTCAATAATAATTTTTCTATGTTGTGAGATAAATTGTTGTTTATATGCATTTAAAGCCTTCCCCTTGATGGGAAGGTGGCATCGCGGAGCGATGACGGATGAGGTGTTTCTATGCAAACACGGAAATTAGCGGACAAACACCTCATCACCGCCTTCGGCGGAGCTTCTCCTCAAGGAGAAGCCTGCCCTCCGGGAATCCTTTTTTGCGGGCGCACTTCGCCGTCTTTGCCCTCTGGGAAGGCTTTAAACATTCCCCACAGTGAATGGCGAGCCGACACAGCCGAG
>JAFUJP010000131.1 GCA_017473745.1 Oscillospiraceae bacterium | reverse complement strand
TGCAAACACGGAAATTAGCGGACAAACACCTCATCACCGCCTTCGGCGGAGCTTCTCCTCAAGGAGAAGCCTGCCCTCCGGGAATCCTTTTTGACGGGCGGACACATAGGTCCGCCCCTACGACGTTTTCAATAATGCAACACAACGCATAAACAATAATTTATATATATTTTATGCTGAAAAATATTTATAAAAAAACGGCAAAAAGGTCTTTACAAATACGGTTCGTTCTGATATAATTTTAAGGCTGACTGTGTGCAGCAATAACTCCTTCCCGGAAAAGGGTCTGTCCGCTGAACGCGAAAGCGTCCGATAGCGTTATGCCTCAAAAGCAAAACCGCCCTTTCCTGCGAAGAAGCCATATAATAAAATTTTTTGAGGTGAATCACTATGATGAGACAGGAAGAAAAAACCGAAGTAATCGTTGCTAACAGACTTCACGAAACCGACACCGGTTCCCCCGAAGTTCAGATCGCTGTTCTTACCAAAAGAATTGCTGACCTTACCGAGCATCTTAAAGAGCACAAAAAAGATAACCATTCCCGCCGCGGCCTTTTCAAAATGGTTGGTAAAAGAAGAAACCTTCTCAACTACCTTATGAAAACCGACATCGAACGTTATCGTGCAATCGTTGCAAAACTCGGCATCAGAAGATAATTTTGTCTTTCTTAAAGTCAGGGGAAAATTTTATTTTCCCCTGACTTTATTGAGTTTATAAACCAATAATAACAGTGCGGCAAAAACGGAAAAGCCTTCGGAAATAAGCAGTTAATCGAGGAACCGAATTGAATTTCGGCTTTTGGATTTATTGTTTATTCCCGCTTCCGCTTTTGTTTTTGCCGCGCGCAAAAATTCATAACGGAGGTATTTTTTTATGTTTGAAAATTACAGAGTTTTTGAAACTGAATATTGCGGCAGAAAAATCAGCTTCGAGACCGGCAAAATGTGCTGTCTTGCAAACGCTTCCATCCTTGTAAGATACGGCGAAACCGCTGTTCTCTGCAACGTAACCGCAAGCAAGACCCCCCGCGAAGGTATCGACTATTTCCCCCTTTCCGTCGATTTTGACGAAAAGCTTTATTCCGTAGGCAAAATCCCCGGCTCCTTCCCCAGAAGAGAAGGCCGCCCCACCGACAGAGCTATCCTTGACAGCCGCGTTATCGACCGCCCCATGCGCCCCCTCTTCCCCAAGGATATGAGAAACGACTGCGCAGTTGTTATGTCCGCAATGTCCGTTGACACGGATTATTCCTATGCAATGTGCGGCATGATCGGCGCTTCCATGGCTGTTGCAATTTCCGATGTTCCGTGGAACGGCCCTATCGCAGGCTGCGAAGTCGGTCTTGTTGACGGCGAAATCATCCTCAACCCCACCGCAGAACAGGATGCAAAATCCGACCTTCACCTTATCGTTTCTTCCACCGACAAAAAGGTTGTTATGATCGAAGCAGGCGCAAACGAAGTTGACAACGCCACCATGCTCAAAGCAATCATGACCGCCCACGAAGAAAACGTCAAAATGGTAAACTTCATCAACAGCGTTGTTGCTGAAATCGGCAAACCCAAATTTGAATATCAGGTAATCGAAGTTCCGGAAGAGATGTTCAATGCCATCAAGGATTTCGCCATCGAAGACGTAAGAAAAGCACTCGATACCGATGACAAAAACGTCCGCGATGCTGCTCTTCAGCCCATCATCGCCGCTGTTCATGAAAAATTTGACGAGATTTATCCCGACGATATCCTCAAAATCGACGAAGCTATCTATAAACTTCAGAAATACGTTGTAAGACGCTGGCTCATCGACGACGGCAAACGTGTTGACGGCCGCGGCCTTGATGAAATCAGACCCCTCGCAGCAGAAGTCGGCCTTCTTCCCAGAACCCACGGCAGCGGTATGTTCACCCGCGGCCAGACCCAGGTTCTTACCATTGCAACCCTCGGTCTTGTTTCCGAATCCCAGGAACTTGACGGCATCGACGGCGTAACCAGCAAACGCTATATGCACCAGTACAACATGCCTTCCTATTCCGTTGGTGAAACCAGACCTTCCCGCGGCCCGGGCAGACGTGAAATCGGCCACGGCGCCCTTGCAGAAAGAGCTCTTGAACCCGTTATTCCGCCCGTAGAAGAATTCCCCTATGCAATCAGAACCGTTTCCGAAGTTCTCTCCTCCAACGGTTCCACCAGCCAGGGCGCAATCTGTGGTTCCACTCTTGCACTTATGGATGCAGGCGTTCCGATCAAAAAACCCGTTGCAGGTATCTCCTGCGGTCTTATCACCGAAGGCGACCGCTGGATGACCATGGTCGATATCCAGGGTCTTGAAGACTTCTTCGGCGACATGGACTTCAAAGTTGCGGGTACCAAAGACGGTATCACCGCGATCCAGATGGACCTTAAATGCGACGGTCTTACCCCCGAAATCATCAAAGAAGCTCTCGACAAAACCGAAAAAGCAAGATTCTATATCCTCGACGACATCATGGCTCCCGCCATTGCAGAACCCAGAGCAGAACTTTCCAAATATGCTCCCAAGATGCTCACCATCAAAATCGATACTGACAAAATCCGTGACGTTATCGGCTCCGGCGGCAAAACCATCCAGAAAATCTGCGCAGAATGCGACGTTAAAATCGACATCGAGGAAGACGGCAGCGTATTTGTTTCAGGTATGGATATTGAAAACGCAAGAAGAGCTATCCAGGTAATCCAGACCATCACCATGGATCCGGAAGTCGGCGCAATCTATAAAGGCAAAGTAACCCGCCTTATGCAGTTCGGCGCATTCGTTGAAATCGCCCCCGGCAAAGAAGGCCTTTGCCATATTTCCAAACTCGACTTCAAACGCGTTGAAAAAGTTGAAGACGTTGTTAAACCCGGCGACGAAGTAGTCGTTAAAGTCGTTGAAATCGACCAGCAGGGCAGAATCAACCTTTCCAGAAAAGACGCACTCGCTGATATCGAGGCAAGACAGAAAAAGAACGGCTGATAATAAACCGATTAAGAGCCACCGCAATGCGGCGGCTCTTTTCTTTCAGCAAGGTGAATTATTGTTTACAGCACCTCGGTGCAGGACGTGAATATATGGGCGCACCTGCGTGTGCGCCCGTCAAAAAGGATTCCCGGAGGGCAGCCTTCCCTTCGGGGAAGGTGGCACG
>JAFUJP010000130.1 GCA_017473745.1 Oscillospiraceae bacterium | reverse complement strand
GCATATGTTTTGTCAACTTCTAATATAGGAGCATTAGATATTCAAAAATATGATGCGATAAGTTTTCAAGGAGGAACCCTAAATAAGTTATTCAACATTAATGCCCTTCGACTTGAACAAGCGAAAGATAAAAAAGTTGTGAACTTTTTTGATGATAGTGAGAAATATATTGTAAAAACGAATGATTACAACATGGAAATTACAGTTTCTTCAAAGATAATTGAAAAAACGGGACTTGAAGGTAATAGTCTAATAAATAATGATGTTGTCTTAACATTAAAGTTTGATAAGCCACAATTATTGAAAACTTTTATTGAATATTATAATAAAATAAAAGATTTATTATCTTTTATGACGTTTCGACGTAATGTTGGTTTTGATAAGATTTTTCTTGAAAAGTCTGATTCAAATACACATGTATTAACAAAATCCGCAGAAGTGTTTGTAAGAGAAAATAAAGAGTTTACAAGTAAAAGTTGTTATGAAAACATCCTTTTCAATGAAATCGGCGAATCATTACCAGAATTGATAAAACTATTATATAATTCAGAAGATAAAAAAATATCGTTATCTATTGGATTTATTCCAGAAGATGATAAAAATTATTATATATTGGACGACAAAAAAATACGCTTGATTTGCACAGCACTTGAATGTGAATTATCCTTCGCCAAAGATATAAAAGTTGAAGAAAATAAAGAGCTTAATGAATTGGTTAATACTGTAAAAGTAGCAATAAAAGAGTTTCGGAAAAAGCACAGCCAATTATCAAATGATATGTATAACTCTATTTCTTCAAGTATGGGATATTGGTCTTTTCCATTATCTGAAAAATTATGCGCTCTTTATCACAGATATGAAGAAGAGATGACTACACTTAATAAATCTTCTTCTCAAATAACAGATGAAAAAATTAAAGCAGTCGTTAAGTATAGAAATGATATAACACATGGCAAACATCGCACTCCGGATATAGAAATTGTAAACACGGCTTTCTATCTATGCGGATTGGTCTACTTCTGTATATTGGAGAGAATTGGTGTGAAAAGAGATAAAATAAAAAAATTGTGTGAACATAAACTTCTCACTTAAAAAGAGCTTGAGCGTCCGTGCTCAAGCTCTTTTTCTTTTCTCCCTAATCAGCGTGCTTTTCGATATCCCGGTAATCGCTTCGACTTCTTTGTAACTCTTACCGGAAGAGAGCAGGGAAAGGGCGTGCTCAATCTGGATAGTCGTGTATTTCTTCGGACGTCCGTCTTTGAAGTTCGGGTTTTGTTTTGCCACCATTTTGCCGGTCTGGGTGCGCTCGACAATCATTCCCCGTTCGTATTCTGCGAAGGCGAGCATGACCGTAAGAATCAGGTTGCCAGTGAGCGTATTTTCGACAAGACCCATGTTGAGAATATGTACTTTTATACCTTTTTCAAACAGTTCTCTGACGGTCTGGACACCTTCGATTGCCGTTCTTGCGAACCTATCAAGCTTGCATACCACCAGAGTATCACCGTCTTCAAGCTTCTCCAAAAGGCTCTGAAACTGTGGTCTTTCCATGGTTTTACCGCTAAAAGCTTCGGTGATTATTTCATGACAGCCATATTTTTTAAGTGCTGTGGTTTGGTCTTCAAGGCTATTGCCATCCCTTCCTTGTGTGGCTGTTGAAACTCTTGCATATCCGTAAATCATAAAAATTCTCCTTCATTTTTGACACTATGTTCTGACACCGATTTAATGGCTTTGTAATGCGGATTTCTTAGCGGTATCAAAACTTATAACTTTTGATTATTTCATGTTCTCAATAGGGCTGTAAAGCTGATAACGTTTACACAAGTCTTTATCCGAAATATCCAGATATGCCTGTTCTGTAATGGTGACAGAACTATGCCCTAAGATTCGGCATAGGGTATAAATGTCCATTCCGTTCATTAAACAGCGCTTTGCGAAGTTGTTACGAAGGGCGTGAGGGGAGTAGTCCTTATTGATTCCCGCTCTTCCGAGATATTTTGTGAATCCAGATTCAAACGATGAAACTTCAATGGGAAAACCATCTTTTTTTGGAAAAAGAAATTTGCTGTTGCAATACCTGTCTTTGTATTGCAGCCACCGCTGAAGATTTTTGCAGGTTTTCATCGAGAAGAAAACATATCGAGAAGTGCCGCCTTTGGTGTTTTCGGCAGGAAGAAAAATCATTCTTTCTTCAATATCAAGGTCTTGTACGGTAATTTTAAGGCATTCTCCGATACGCATGCCCGTATCCAGAAGAAGCATAATTATCATATAATCTCGGTGCTCGGAATAATAACTTTTGTCAAAAATCTTCAGAAGCTTTTCAACTTCGGCATCGTCCAGATATTCACGTGCTTTGCGCTTATTGCGTAATTGACGTATTTTTTCGGTGGGATTACGGGATGCGGTTGCGTCTGAATACCACGTATAAAAGGCTTTCAGGTTACGGATATAATTGTTAATTGTTGTTGTGCTCACGCTTTCGGAATAATCTCTGCGTCGTGAAGGGTTATAAGTGATTTTGTTGTTTTCAAGGGAATAAAAGGTATATTTACCTCGTTCCTGCAAGCTGCAAATGTAGTGGCGTATGGTGGATTCCACGACTTGCCCAGGTTCGGCGATTTTTTCTTCTTCAAGACACCAACGTTCAAACAACCGAAGGGTCTGTTCGTAGCTCATCATGGTTTTCGGTCTGAGTTTTCTGCTTCGGCAATTATACATATACTCGTCGATATAATAGTCGAAGTCCTTTAAATACACGTTCTTTTTCATAAAAAAATACCCCCGTTTTATAGGATTTTTTAACCCGATAAACCGAGAGTATTCATAGGCTTAACAAAAAAAGTTTATAGGCTTGAAATCGCCGAAAAGCCGATAAATTTTGGTGTTCATAGCATTGAAGAACAGAAAAATTGATGTTCAAAAAAGCTGATGCTCATGCGGAAAAATCGACTTTTTATGCGGATTTCATATTCACCCTTAATTTATCAGCGATAAGGGCGATAAATTCGCTGTTGGTGGGCTTGCCCTTGCTGCTGTGAATGGTATATCCGAAATAGGAATTGAGCACGTCAACGTCGCCGCGGTCCCACGCGACCTCGATGGCGTGGCGGATGGCGCGCTCGACCCTGGAAGAGGTTGTTCCGTGCTTTTTGGCAACGGAAGGATAGAGGCATTTTGTGACGGAATTCATTATTTCGATATCATCAACAGCCATAAGAATGGCTTCGCGAAGGTAGTGATAGCCTTTGATATGTGCAGGAACACCGATCTGGTGGATAATATCGGTTATAACGATTTCAAGATTGGAAGAATCTCTTCCTGCGGGAACAGCACTGCTGCGCCCGGTGCTCAGGCAAAGGCTTCGGATACGTTCCGCGAGCACGGTATAATCGAGAGGCTTTATGAAACAGTAGGCAACTCCACCGGAAAGAAGTTCTTTTTCAAGAACGGTACTTTCTGAAGGCACAAGGGCAAGGAAAAGGGGAATGCCTTCGCCAAGCTTATCCTTTGCGGCGCCAAGCACGCTTATGAGATCCATTTGGGGCATAAATGCGCTTGCAAGAACGATTTCGGGCTTTTTGAGCACGATATTATCAAACAGCTCGCGCCCGTCTTTGCAAACAACAGAAACATCAAAACCGAGGGAAGAAAGTGCGCTTTCACAGGAAGCGCAAAATTCGGCATCATCGTCAGAAATCAAAATTTTCAGTTTATTTTCCATGGCAAACCTTTTCTCCGCACTTTTTGACTTATTTTTTTGATTTATAGAAACAGCGGAATTTCTGTGCGGTTAAATTCCATTATTTTACTAAAATGTAAATACTTGGATATCCATGAGTAAATAATACCATATTTTTCCAAACTGTCAAGAGATTTACCAGAAATTTACAAATATTTCCTGCGGAAAAATTTGTATTTTTAAAAAATCAAAAATTCGTTTTACTTTTCTTACTTATTATGTTATAATTATTAATTACGCAAATGATTATGTTTATATAGAAAGAGGTTAGTTAATGGAACAAATGAACGAAAGCAGAAGGCTTGGCGAAGAAAAAATATCAAAACTTCTGCTTAAATTTTCTATACCCTGTATAACGGGTCTTTTGATCAGCGCATTTTATAATATCGTTGACCAGATTTTCATAGGCAACAGCGAGCTTGGCTTCCTCGGCAACGCTGCCACGGGTGTTTCCTTCCCGGTTATCTGTATCGCGAATGCTTTTGCATGGTGCATAGGTGACGGTGCGGCTTCTTTTTTAAGCATCTGCGCAGGAAGAAAAGATACTCAAAGTGCTCATAAATGTGTGGGAACCGGCATCACCGTTTCAATGGCAATAAGTATTGTTCTTGCGGCGATTTGCGTTATTTTTGCGGAACCCATAATGATGCTTTTCGGCGCATCCGAGCAGACTCTTGAAATGGCGGTTGAATATTTTGTTATTGTTTCCGCGGCTTTTCCGTTTTATCTTGTTCTCGGAGCAATAAACAGCATGATCCGCGCGGACGGAAGCCCGACTTTTGCAATGATCGGCACTCTTGTAGGCGCTGTTATCAACATCATTCTCGACCCGGTTTTCATCTTTATTTTCAAATGGGGAATTGCCGGTGCCGCATGGGCAACCGTTATCGGTCAGATTGTTTCTTTTACGGTTTGTATGCTTTATTTCCTTAAGCCGAAAACCTTCAAGCTTTGCTGGAAAAGCTTTATTCCGGATTGGCAGATTTTCAGAAGCACCGTTTCTCTCGGCGCATCCACATTTGTGACCCAGCTTTCCATTGTTGTGATCTCTCTTGTCTGCAATATTACCCTTGCGGAATACGGCGCACTTTCGATTTACGGCCCGGATATCCCAATTTCTGTTTTCAGTATTCAGACAAAGGTTTATACAATCGTTTGCAGTATTGTTACGGGAATTGTTCTCGGCGCACAGCCGATTTTCGGTTATAACTACGGCGCTAAGAGAATGGATAGGGTAAAGGAAACGTATAACGTTGTTCTTAAATCCAGCCTTGTTGTTGGAATTGCCGCCACGCTTGTTTTTGAGCTTTGCCCGCAGGTTATTATCAATATCTTCGGTTCCGGCAACGAGCTTTATTATGATTTTGCTGTAAAAACCTTCAGGATATATCTTTCGCTTATGACTTTTACCTGCCTTACAAAGATGACTTCGGTTTTCTTCCAGGCCATAGGCAAGCCGGTAAAAGCTGTTGCGGCTTCGCTTGTAAGGGATATTCTTTGTTTTACGCCTATTGCGATCATCCTTCCGGCAATTCTTGAAAGAAGAGAAGCGGGAACAGGCATTTACGGAATTCTTTTTGCCGCGCCTGTTGCAGATTTGATTGCGCTTATAGTTATAATCTGTATCACCGTTCCGTTTATCCGTTCTCTTAAAAATACCGAGCAGGAAGAAACCGTTGAGGTTACTACGGCTATCAAGCCTTCGAGACCCGGCGTTATCATTACCATTGCAAGGGAACATGGTTCCGGCGGTAAAGAGATAGGCAGACTTATTGCCGAAAAAATGAACATTCCTTTCTATTATAAAGAAATGACCGCCATTGCCGCACAGGAAAGCGGCCTTGACAAGCAGTTTATGTCTGAAATCAACAGTGATTCGCCGAACCTTCTGCGGGAGCTTTATATGAGCACCAACGTCGTTCAGCAGGCGGTTGTTGCACAGGAAGAGATTATCCGCAGGATAGCGGAAAACGGTTCCTGCGTGATAGTAGGCCGCGCGGCGGACTATGTTCTTCGGGATTACGATAATGTTGTCAGCGTTTTTGTTCATGCGCCGAAAGATTTCCGCGCGAAGCGGATTATGGAGGTTTACGGCGACGGTGAAGAGGAAGCAATGGCGAATATCAAACGTTCGGATGCTTCGCGTTCTGCCTATTACCGCACTATTTCGAGCCAGAGCTGGGGCGACCCGCATCATTTCGATATTTGCATAGATTCTTCCGTCGGCCTTGAAAAATGCGTTGATATCATAAGCGCTTATGCCGAAAGCTGAAAGCAACAGAAAAAGTAAAATCCGGTCTGCGGGAAGCAGACCGGATTTTTTATGTATCATTTATGCTTTTTTCTCCAAAAAGTGCCCGTTGCAATACCGCAAACAGAAATAATGATACCTGCCGCCATATACATAAAATTGGGGAAAATAAATGTGAAAGTTACGGTATCCATCTCTTCAGCCAATACCGTATATGGTACTGTAAGAAATGTAATTGCCGCAGCAGGAACGCAAAGCCAGTTTCCTTTTCCAAAATAGTCATTCTTTGCAACAATTACGGTTGATACAAATAAAAGAAGAGGCAACAATATCCATCTGAATATTACGCCGAGTTCCTCCGTAAGGGGCCCTTTTGTTTGCCAAAAAACGATCATCGCCGCAGCCCAAATAACAAAATATGCGGAAAATAATACGATCATTCCCAAATTCTTTTCGGCCTTCACCGTGTTTGTGCTTTCTTCCAGAAATTCCCGATAAGTCCGGTTCATGGATTTTTCCTCCTTAAGCAGGTGGTCAAGACTTACGGAATAGATTTCGCTCATTTTTATTACACTGATGATATCAGGATAGGATTTATTATTTTCCCAATTTGAGACAGTTTGTCTGCTGACACCAAGAAGCTCTGCCGCTTGTTCCTGAGTTATTCCTGTTTCATTTCGTGCTTTTTTGAGTTTACTTCCTATTTCCATTCTATCCACCTCGTTTTATTTTCGCCTCCGACAGAAGCATACAAAATATATAAAATCCATGAAAGATTTTCCACCAATTTACTTTTACATCATAAAAAAAGATGTAAAAATCCTTTTACATTTTCGGGAAAACAGAAAACTTCAATTCCGGTATGTTTAATATTATCACAGAAAAACAGATGATACAAGAAAAGATGATATAGCTTAAATTGCATTATAAATTAACGGTTTTATGAAAGCTGCCGCTTTCGCCGGGTATTTTTTTCTTTTGCTTGACTAAACCGCGGCTTTTTTATATTATATATTCAGAAATTAAAAAGGGAGGAAAGCCTTATGTTGTACGATAAAGTTAAAGAATCTGCGGATTTTATCCGCGAAAGAATAACCGAAACCCCCGAAATTGCCATTATCCTCGGAAGCGGGCTTGGCGGCATAGTTGATATCATGGAAGACAAAACCGTCATTCCTTACGGAGATATTCCGAATTTCCCGCAATCCACCGTTATGGGCCATGCGGGCAACTTCGTAATCGGTAAAATCGGAAGCAAAACCGTTGCGGCGATGCAGGGAAGATTCCACTTTTATGAAGGTTTCACCATGCACGAGCTTACATATCCTCTTTATGTCATGCAGCTCATCGGCGTTAAAAACCTTATAGTTACCAATGCCTGCGGCGGTGTTAACAGAAGCTTTAAACCCGGCGACCTTATGATAATTGATAACTATATCAGCTTTCTTGCCGAAAATCCGCTTATCGGCAACAACGACGACCGTTTCGGCGCCAGATTCCCGGATATGTCGGAACCTTATTCCCTTGAACTTAAAGAAAAAGCAATCAAATCTGCCGAAAAACTCGGAATTGAATATAAAAACGGCGTTTATGCGCTTTTCACCGGCCCCTGCTATGAATCTGCGGCAGAGATCCGCGCATTTTCCATTCTCGGTGCCGATGCGGTCGGCATGAGCACCGTTCCGGAAACCATCGTTGCCAATTACCTCGGGATGAAAGTTTTCGGCGTTTCCTGCATCACCAATATGGCAACCGGTATTGCAACGGTCAAACACAGCCATGAAGAGGTGGTCCGCACCGCAAACGAAGCAAGCGAAAAACTTTGCGTATGGATGAAAGATCTTCTTGAAAACTGGTAATAAAACCGAAGCTTGTAAAATTGGCTTTATCATACCAAAACAGCATTTTGATATGATGGGCGAACGAGGTCCGATTATCAGCGGCGGATATATCTGAGTAACGGTGAAATCCTTGAGAATGAGATAGCGGTCAGCGGTGTCACCGAACAAAGATACTGGATAGAGCTATAAAAAATCCCATGCGGAAAACCGCATGGGATTTTTTTAATATATGTCAATATCGCCGCTTACCGTTATTATTTCGCATATCTTTCCGTATTTGTCGGAAGCTGCGACCATTACCTCGCCGCTGTTGGTTGAGGCAAAAACATCCATGGGAGAAGAAAAGCTTCCGCTTACGTTTCCGCTGACGCTGTTGATGAAAACGGATTTTGGGTCGAAATTATCAAAAATAATATCGCCGCTTGTGGTTGAAAGAGTTGCTTTCGTATCCGCGGCAGAGTTATAAAAGCTGATTTCTCCGCTTATGGTGGAACAGTTCAGGGAACTGAAATTGCTGTCCTGTGAATAAAAATTGCCGCTTGTGGTCGTAACGGAACAGCTTTTGATAAGAGATGAGTTTATCTCGATATCGCCGCTGGTAGTTTCTATGGAAAGAAAATTTATTTCGGCGGGCATTAAATATATTTTGCCGCCGGTGCTTGAAAGTTCGGCAGATTCAAATTTTATTTCGGAAGAAAGACAGATATCGCTGCTTTCCGTTTCGATAAAAAGGTTTTGATATTCTTTTTCGGGAAGATAAATTTCGGTTGTGTTATTAGATTTTATGAAGAAAAGGCCGTGGCGTTCAAACCAGCCCATATTCTTTTCAACGGTTATTTTAAGAGTTCCGTTTTCAACGGATATGCTGCGGTTTTCACTTTTGCTGTTTTTGTATTTAACATGGCAAATATCATCGTCTGAAGGAAAAATATGGACGTTTGCGGAGGTTTCGTCGATATAAATGTTTTCAAAAGGTTCGTCAATGGTGTAAACGTTCGGTTCATAAGACTGACCAAGAACAAGCTCCCCGCCCAAAAAAGGTGCGGAATAGTTAGTTCCTGCGGTGAAAACAGAGGCAACGGCGGTTATTACAAAGCCTGCGGCAAGTAAAATTACGCCGGTTATGATGGCTGTTCTTTTATAATTTTTCATACGGCGGCACCTCTTTTATCAAAAAGTTTTTCAACTTTTTTATATATCCATTTGAAAAAATTTATCTCGGTTTTTGCAACCCATGTTGCGGCAAAAAAGAGGAGTACAGCGCCGCCTGCAAACATAAGCCCGCAGCCGAAAATAAAAGCCGAAACAGCTAAATCCAAAGTAAAAAGCGGAACAAAGCTTCCGATAAAGCAGATGATCCCGCTGACAGCAAAAACAAGATCAACGGCATAGAGAACCGGAATGATGGAAACAAAGACGATGGCAATCCCCAAAATTACACTTGCAGAAGAAGCTATGGCCGAAAGCCAGAAGGGAGAAGTTATCACAATTAAAATAATTATCCAGACGGGGGATATTTTTGATTTTTCCTTTTTCCCGGGCTGATTCGGCGCAGGGGAATATGTATAATTGGGGCTTTTCGGAGCTTCGGCAAAAATTTGTGAAACGATGGAATCGATGCTGCCGAGGTCGGAAACGGCTTCTTCTTCCGAAAGGCCGTCCTCTATGCGGTCATCAATCATTTCGGAATAATAATCAACGTATCTGTTTATATCAGCCCCGGGCAGGGAAGAAAGCCTTGCCCGAAGGGAAGAAATAAATTGCTGTTTATTCATTTGTCGTTATCCTCCTTGGTGACAAATTGATAGATGGACATAATCTCTTTCCATTCTTCTTTAAAATCCGCAATACGCCCAAGGCCGGCTTGGGTTATGTGGTAATATTTGCGAAGGCGGCCGTTGTGCTCGACACTTCGCACGGTCAAAAATTCAGAAGCTTCGAGCCTTCGCAAAATGGGATAAAGGGTGGATTCGGATATATCGACATAGGGTTTCATATCCTTTATGATCTGATATCCGTAGGAATCTTCGTTTTTTATGGCGGCAAGAACACAAATATCCAAAAGGCCGCGCTTTAACTGTATATCCATTTGCATACCTCCTTCTGCATAATACTATACAATACATAGTATTATGCTGTCAATATTTTTCTTTTGTTTCAAATTTTAATTTTTTATTAAGATGAAAAAGCGGACGGATAAAATCTGAAGTGCTAAAATGATGGTAGACACGAAAAGTGTCTGCCATCATTTTTTATGTTAAGATAGATGAAAGGGGTGATAAAAATGGCAAGGAAATATGAAATAAGAAGCGTGGAAGAGAAATTATCAATAGTAAAAAGGAATC
>JAFUJP010000129.1 GCA_017473745.1 Oscillospiraceae bacterium | reverse complement strand
TTTGCAGATTATCGCATTTTCAGTGTAGGGCGGGGGCTCGCCCCCCCCGTAAACCCTGTCCAATTAAGATAAACGCTCCGCGGTCCTGGTTATATGCCCTCTTGCGGTGCCCAAAATATTCTGCGGCATAACGCCTTGAATATTTTGACCGCGGCGCCAAAAACATCTCGCTTCATCGCCCACAGGGCGCGCTTCGATGTTTTTGCCCATCCGTCTTTTTTTGACCTTCGGTCAAAAAAATCCACCTTCCCCGAGGGGAAAGCTTTAAAATGCATGAGCACCGCCAAAAAAAGGCGGTGCTCAGATTGTTTTTATACGCCGAGATAGGCTTTTTTAACTTCTTCGCTGGCGGCAAGTTCTGCGCCGGTACCCGAAAGAACGATGCTTCCGGTTTCAAGAACGTATGCCCTATCCGAAATAGCAAGGGATTTGCCCGCATTCTGCTCAACAAGAAGAATGGTGGTGCCATCTTTGTTGATATCCTTGATGATATCGAAAACCTCATCAACGAGCAGAGGCGAAAGCCCCATGGAAGGTTCGTCAAGCATCAGAAGCTTCGGGCGGGACATAAGTGCCCTGCCCATGGCGAGCATCTGCTGCTCACCGCCGGAAAGCGTTCCGGCGATCTGGCCGCTTCTTTCCGCAAGCCTTGGGAAGCGTTTATAAACTTTTTCAAGATCTTCCTTGAAAGTATCATCTTTCTTTTTGGAATATGCACCCATAAGAAGGTTTTCATAAACTGTAAGTTCCTGAAAAATCCTGCGTCCTTCCGGAACCTGGGACATTCCAAGATGGACTATCTTGTGGCAGGGCATTTTTGTGATATCCTGCCCGTCATAGAAAACAGAACCGTGGCGCGCCGGGATAAGCCCGATAACGCTCTGCATAGTCGTTGTTTTGCCGGCGCCGTTTGCGCCGATAAGGGTTACAATTTCGCCTTCGTTTACCTCAAAGCTGATGCCTTTAAGCGCTTTGATAACGCCGTATGAAACCTCGAGGTCTTTAACTTCCAAAAGTGCCATGGCGTTATCCTCCTATATATGCTTTGATAACTTCGGGGTCGCTGAGGGCGACTTCAGGGGTGCCCTGTACCAGCGAGGTTCCGAAGTTGAGAACGGTTATTTCGTCACAAAGGCCCGAAACAAATTTCATATCGTGCTCAATGAGCAAAATGGTGATGTTATATTCATCGCGGATGCGGCGGACTATATCCATAAGGTCCGCCGTTTCGTGCGGGTTCATGCCTGCGGCAGGCTCATCAAGGCAAAGAAGCTTCGGATTGGTGGCAAGCGCCCTTGCAATTTCAAGCTTGCGCTGTTTTCCGTAAGGAAGGTTGCACGAAAGGCTGTTGCGTTCATCCATAAGCCCGACTATTTCAAGAATCTCTTTTGCGCGGGCGCGCATGGCCTTTTCGGTTTTGAAATGCCTCGGAGTTCTGAAAATGCTTGCGAAAACGCTGCATTTATATTCCGGCTGGTTATGAAGGCCGACCATTACGTTTCTGATAACCGTCATATTGTTAAAAAGGCGGATATTCTGGAAGGTCCTCGCGATTCCTTTGTGGTTGATGGTCTCCTGGCCTTTTCCGGTAAGGTCCTCTCCGTCAAGCCAGAATCTTCCGGTGGTGGGTTTATAAACGCCGGTGATCATATTGAAAACTGTGGTTTTGCCCGCTCCGTTTGGGCCGACAAGACCGTAAAGCTGTTTTTCTTTTATCTCGATGTTGAGATTCTGAACAGCTTTAAGGCCGCCGAAGGAGATTCCGAGATTTTCGGTTTTAAGAATAACTTTAGACATTATTTCTCCTCCTTTTCTGCCTTATCGGGAGTATATGGAGAGGAAACCTGAAGATCGACAGAAAGAACTTCGTCCATCTTGATCTTGGTGGGAACGCGATCCCATTTGGCTTCGTCGTCGCGGTGCTTCGAAGGTTCGGGTTTGCGGAATTTCCCGATAAACGCCTTGAGGTTGTGTTTTTCGCGGAAGGGTTTAAGCGCCGGGGCGTTATTGTAAATAACAAGAACGATGAGTATAAGCGCATAAATCAGATCCTGCAAAACCGCAAGGTTGCCGGTGAGTATTGTCTGAAGCTCCACATCAAGGAAGGTGATAAGCGCCGCCGCGATGATGGAACCGTTGATATTGCCCATGCCGCCGAGAACGACCATAACAAGTATTTCAATGGAATAGTTATAGCTGAACTTGGTGCTCTGAACCGTGAAGTTGGAATAGCTGTAAAGAACGCCGGCAATTCCCGCAAAGAAAGAAGAAACGGTGAATACCAGAAGTTTGTATTTCGTAACGTCGATGCCGGTGGCCCTTGCGGCGATTTCGTTATCGCGGATAGCCGTAATGGCTCTTCCGTGTTTGGAACGTATAAGGTTTTGGGTAACCGCAAGGCAGGCAAGGACAATAACAAAAGCAATGATGAAAAGAACATCCTTGTTAAATCTGGGGGTATCAAGTCCAAGAGAACCGCCGAAGGATTCTCTGCTGGAGTTCATAAAAATCGAACGCACTATTTCGCCGAAGGCAAGGGTCACTATCGCAAGATAGTCGCCGCGCAGACGAAGCGCCGGAAGACCGATTATCATGCCGAAAACCGCCGCAACCGCGCCGCCCACAAGAAGCGAAATCAAAAGGGTCGGAGCTTCGCCGAGAACCGGTTCGAGAACAACGGCGGTTTTTCCGCCGATATAGGCGCCGATGCACATAAATCCCGCATGGCCGAGAGAAAGCTCGCCGAGAAAACCGACAACCATGCTGAGAGAAACCGCAAGGGTTATGGCGATGGCGATTTTTTCAAGAAGGTATTTATCCGAACTTTCAAGAAAACCGGTGAGTGAAAGTATCGCAAAAATAAGGGTGAAAGCCGCAACAACAATATAGTTTGCGTAATGATTCCATTTGATGTTTTTTAACTTTGTCATCATACTTTCTCCCTTCTCTTCTTGCCGAGAATACCGGTGGGGCGGACAAGAAGTATGACAATAAGAAGCATGAACTCAATGGCATCGGTATAGGGCGCGATGGGCGGAATGGTATAGGAAACCGCTTCCACAACACCCATAAGGATACCGCCGAGCATGGCCCCGGGGATGGAACCTATGCCGCCGATAACCGCCGCAGTGAAAGCCTTGATACCAGGCATTGCGCCAAGGGTATTCGAAAGGCTCGGGGATTTCATAAGCATGAAAAGTCCCGCAAATGCCGCAAGGCCGGAACCTATTGCGAAGGTTATCATAATGATGCGGTTGACGTTGATGCCCATAAGCTGGGCGGCGCCTTTATCTTCAGAAACCGCAATCATTGCACGGCCCGTTTTTGTATATTTTACAAAAATGCTGAGGGCCGTCATAATGATTACCGAACAGCCAAGGGTAATAAGGGTATAAACCGGAATGGAAAGCCCCGCAAATTTAAGGTTGCCGAGTTCGGCAATATTGACCATTTTCGGTGCGGAACCGAAGATCATCTGTGCGGAGGATTGGAGCAGATAGCTCACGCCGATGGCGGTTATAAGAACCGCAAGGGGCGAAGCCCCGCGAAGAGGTTTATATGCAATTTTTTCGATGGTAACACCAAGCAGGATGCACAGAACAACGGCAGCGCCGAGAGCTATGAAAGGATTTTTCGTTGCGACCATCGAAACATAGATCAAATATCCGCCCACCATGATAACATCGCCGTGGGCGAAGTTGAGCATTTTTGCAATGCCGTAAACCATCGTATAGCCAAGAGCAATAACGGCGTATGTACTGCCCATGCTCAGGCCGTTTATCAATGTTTCAATAAATTCCATAATAATTCCTACGTCTTTTCAATTACGACGATTTGCCGGAACAGAATTCTGCACCGGCAAATCGCTCCTGATTATGTTATTTTAATATATCCTCTTTATCAGTTTGCTTCTTTAAGGGTATATTTTACAGCGCCTTTTGCAACATAACCGTTTTCATCCCAGGTGATGTCATTGCCGGTAACGCCGCTGTAGCTGAAGCCGCCGCCAAACTGTTCTTTAAGAATATCGCAAAGGTCGGATGCGGAAATGGTTACGTCGATGGTTTCGCCTGCTTCGATTGCGGCCTGCATTGCGTAATAGATTGCGTAAACGCAGTCATAAGCGGAAGCGCCGAACTGGTTAAGGGTCTCGGTGCCGAATGCTTCAGTATATTTTGCAATATATTCAGCAGCCATACCTTCGGTTGCGTTGGAATCGAAGTGAGAAAGCATGGAAACTTCCTGCGGGATTACGGAGAAGTCTTCGAACTGACCTGCAAGGCCGTCGAAACCGTCGCATCCGTAATAAACAGCATCGTCAGCGATAATGCCCTTTGCCTGAGTAAGGAAGATGGAAGCAGGCTGATAATAGATGGGCATGAAGATGAAGGTGCAGTCTTTAAGAGTGGAAATCTGTGCAGAGAAGTCGGAAGCATCGCCGGTGAAAACAGCTTCAACAGTTGCGATGGAAGGATCGAGGTTTTCTTTGAACTGCTCAAAAATTCCGTTGGAATAAGCGTCGTCGGATTTATAGAAAACGCCGATTTCGGAAAGGCCGAGGGTATTTACGTATTCAGCAGCAACTTTACCCTGGTTACCGTCTGCAAAGCACATCTGGTAGCCGTTGTCGTATTCGGGGATTTTATCGCCAGAAGCGGAAGGAGTGAGGAAGAATACGTTATCCTCAACAGAAAGCTTGCTGAATTCAAGTCCGGGGCCGGTGGTAACGGTACCGAGAGAAACCTGCATACCGCCCTCAAACATGGAGGCATAGTTTGCGGCAACTTTGGTTGCGTCATGAGCATCGTCAGTCATAACAAGTTTGAACATTACGCCGTTAAGGCCGCCGGCTGCGTTGATCTCATCAACAGCCATCTGTGCGGAGTTCTGAACAGCAGTGCCGTAAACAGCAGCGCCGCCGGTAAGCGGGCCGGAAACGCCGATTACGAATTCGGTGTTGTTTTCAGTATATTTCACTCCGCCGGAGCATGCGGCAAGGCTCAAAACCATAATGAGTGCAAGAGCCACAGCGAACATTTTTTTGAAATTGGTTTTCATCTTTAAGGACCTCTTTTCAACGATTTAAAGTGATTGAAAATATAATAGCACAATTCACTCAAAATGTTAATAGTAATTTTTTACAAAATTTACAAAGTATGAATATATATTTTTAATAATTTTAATAAATTTCCTTTATTATAAAGACTTTCATCAGTCAAAAATGTATTTTTATGCAGTACAAACGTTGAATTTATCAATAATTATACAGCATTTAAAACCTCCCTTTTCAAAGAGCAAAACCTTCCCCTCGGGGAAGTGGATTTATTGACCGAAGGTCAAAAAAGACGGAAGGATGGTATAAACTACCGACATTGTTAACCGAAATGTCGTAGGGGCGAACCTGTGTGTTCGCCCGTAATTTAAGAACGCGGAGCGCAAAGCCTCCCCTATTAGGGGCTCTATTAAACTTTCCTGTTGGTAGTAATAATTATACAAATTTATGTATAGTATACGCTGAACACAGGTAATTTGAGTCAGTTTTATGCAATAGCAGAAGGATTTAATGAATATGAAAAATTCAATAAAAAATATTTATGGCTTATTAGCCAATTTGTTTTCTGAATAATTTAATGCTAATAGCGGTAAAAATAAAAACTCCTCACCGTGATAATCGGCGCGGGAGTGGAATCAGGGGAACTGTGGAATAGCGGACCATAGGGAGCATATGCCGCGAAAGTCCCTTGATGGAACGACACGGATAACGCAAAACAGCGGAGCTGTCATAAAAATTATGACGGCTCCTGCTTGCTTCTTGGCGAAAGAAGTATAAGAAAAAAGGGTCGGAATTTCCGACCCTTTTTCGGTTTTTATTTATCCCTCGACAGGAAAAGAAGTTATAAGTTTTGCCGCATATCTGCGGATGATATTTGCGTCAAGAACATTCACTTTCCCGTCGCCGCTGACGTCAGCAGCCTTCACCTGACTTTCATCGAGCGTGATAAGCTTTGCGGCCGCTCTTCTTGCTATGTTGGCGTCGATAACATTTACCTTTCCGTCGCTGTTAATATCACCGTAAGCAACATCAATGATAGAAATAATGCCATTAGAAACATTTACTCCTATAGTATTGAAATCAGAGTCTGCAAGCAAAAGTTCATATATATTTTCATCCGTTACAATACTTATTTCAACATCTTGCGGTTCTGCTCCTTCTTTGGCAGAGAAAGTTATATCAAGGATAGATCCTTCTCCTGTAAATGCCTCCAGGCCATCCCATGTAAATATGATGATCCCATCTGTTTCAAGGTTAAGCACAGGGTCGAGTTCGGCCATCGTTTTGCCCGCGGAACATGATTCGAGAACAAGTTTATCGGTATCATATTTTACCGCAAACTGTATCGCAACAGCGTTCGATTCACCTTCGATATTCACAGAAACTGTTGCCTTGCCGCCAAGAGGAAGACTTGCGGAAGAAATACCAAGGTCGATATTATCAGGATTGGGTTCCGGGTCGGGATCAGGTTCGGGTTTTACATCAACTTTTTCCTGCCAAACAGCATAAAGAGTTATATCTGCATCGGCGGTATAGGTGTCGCCGGGTTGGTATTTTGCCGTGGTCGCACTTGCAGAAGTCGCCCAGCCGAGGAAGATATAGCCTTCGCGAACGGGAACAACTTTGCTGAGAGTGAGCGGTTCGCCCTCGGTTTTGGTTTGGCTTGCGGGCGTTCCGGAACCACCGTTTGCGTTATAGGTTACTGTATAAGTTTCAACAACCGGGCCTTCCCATGTTGAAACATTATAGCCGTTCCATTTTCCGTTTTCGTCAAGTTTCCAACCGTCTTTGCCTTCGATGTAATAGATGGTTACAACAGAAGATTCAAAGGAAGGGTTACTGTTTGCACCGTAAACATCAGGAGCATCTCCGCAGAAATATGCGTCT
This sequence comes from Oscillospiraceae bacterium, assembly GCA_017473745.1. Classification (GTDB taxonomy): domain Bacteria; phylum Bacillota; class Clostridia; order Oscillospirales; family Ruminococcaceae; genus UMGS1668. The sequence continues at coordinate 198 of JAFUJP010000129.1, read as the reverse complement.
TCAAGCTTGGTGCAACCATAGAAAGCATAACTTCCAATAGTTTCAAGATTCTCCGAAAGTTCTATAGTTTCAAGTCCAGAACAGTTACCGAAAGAATTTTTTCCAATATCTACAACATTTTTAGGTATGATGACTTCTTTAAGTCCAGAGCAACCATAGAAAGTATAACTTCCAATAGTTTCAAGGCTTTCCGGAAGA
>JAFUJP010000128.1 GCA_017473745.1 Oscillospiraceae bacterium | reverse complement strand
TGCAAACACGGAAATTAGCGGACAAACACCTCATCACCGCCTTCGGCGGAGCTTCTCCTCAAGGAGAAGCCTGCCCTCCGGGAATCCTTTTTGACGGGCGGACACATAGGTCCGCCCCTACGACGTTTTCAATAATGCAACGCTAAACAATAATTTATCTTTCGGTTGAAAGATATTCTGCGGTGTGGTATAATCAATGAATCAAAGGCTTTTGAAAGGTGAATTTCGATGTCGGAAAATCTTTTGCTTATATTTGAACTTATGGGAACGGTGGCTTTTGCCGTTTCGGGCGCAATAACAGGTCTTTCAAAGAAAATGGATATTTTCGGGGTGGCGACCCTCGGGCTTGTAACGGCCGTGGGCGGGGGAGTTATCCGCGATATAATCCTTGGGCATACCCCGCCGGCAACCTTTCAGAAACCGATATATGCCCTTGTGGCCATAGGCGTTTCGGTGGTTATTTTTATTCCGGCGGTGAGAAAATTCCTTTTAAGAAAACAGCGCGTTTATGACGCGGCAATGCTTCTGATGGATTCCGCGGGGCTTGGAATTTTCACCGTTGTGGGTATCCAGACGGCATATTCCGCAAATCATTCCTTCAACGCTTTTCTTCTTATATTTGTCGGCATGGTGACCGGCATCGGCGGCGGTGTTATAAGGGATATCCTTGCGGGGAACACACCTTATATCTTTGTGAAGCATTTTTATGCCAGCGCTTCTTTTATAGGCGCGGTGGTTTGCATTCTTTTGTGGGAAATTTTCGGTTCACCGGCGGCAATTTACGGCGGCGCCGCGGCGGTTATAATTCTTCGCCTTCTGGCGGCGCGCTTCCGCTGGAGCCTTCCAAAAGCGGATACGGATTTTGAGCAATAAAAAACACGCACCTTTGAAAAAAGGTGCGTGTTTTTTTACGGAATATCAATCCATTCTGCGAAGATAAGCCGTTGTGGTGCTTTGGCCTAAGTTATCCGTTCCTACGTCGTCCGGCTTCCAAAAAGGGGCGAGCTTTTCGCCCTCTTCCGCATCTTTCGAGCGGAAATCAGTTTGGGTCGGGGCGGTCATTTCCATAAGGGTTTCAAATTCCTTTTCGCGTTCGCCGGGTTTGTAAATTTTGGGGATTATCCGCCTTGGGGCACTTTCGCGCCAGTTGACTTTTTTCATTCCTTTTTTCGCCATGGCAGCCCTCAAAGATCCTCAAGATCCGCCGCGGGGATATCGTTTTCAAGATTATCGCGGGCAAGATCGCTTGCGATGGGCCCCCATTTGAAAGAAATGGGTTTTTCTGCCGATGCCTTTGCCGAATGATAAACTTTAAGACCGGGGGATCGGGTTCCGGCGATGATGGGATTTGCTTTTTCTTTGCCGAATTTGGCTTTTCCGCTTATTTCGGGAACAGCGGGAGCTTCGTTCCGCGGTTCGGTATGGGTTATTTCGATTCGCTTCATTCCTTTTTTAGCCATAAAATCACCTCGGGAATATTGTTCCCGAAGAACGTGCTCATATACAAAGCCCCCGTGCTCAAATTTGAGCACGGGGGACGGAATATATTATTTCTGACCGTATTCTTTCACGGTTACGTTTACCATATATTCGACTTTATCCTGGGGAATGGGTTTCGGGGTGCCGATGCAGCGTGCCATATAGTAAATCTGGGAGGTCATTTCAAGAATGGTGGTTACTTTGAAAGCGGTTTCCATATCTTTTCCGACTGCAACCGCGCCGTGGTTTCCGATAAGAACAGCGGCATCATCGCCAAGGGTGTTGATTACGTTTTCTGCCATTTCAACGGAGCCGGGAAGAGCGTATTCGGTGATGCGAATGGGGTTTGCGCCAAGAGCCTGTGCCGCTTCGTCGATTACGGGCGGAATTTCCTCATGAAGAAGGGAGAAAATCTGGGAATAGATGGGGTGGGTGTGGATAACGGCATTGACGTCGGGGCGTTTTTTCATAATGCCAAGATGCATAAGATATTCGATGGTGGGGCGGCGCTCGCCTTCAATACGGTTTGCGTCAACGTCCATTACAACGATATCGTCCTCGGTAAGGGTTTCATAAGGCATGCCGGAGGGAGTGAGATAAACGTATCCGGTTTCGGGATCGCGCACGCTTATATTTCCCCAGGTTCCGACAGTAAGACCGGAATGGAGCATTCTTTTTCCGGCTTCAATAAGAAAAGCTTTGTAATTCATAAAAAACTTCCTCTCAAAAATATTCTGTTTCTATTATACACTATTCTTCAAAATAAGAAAAGTATAAATTTTCAATTATTGTTGAACTTGTGTTTACAGCATCTTGAAAATATATCGCTATTATAGTTATAATAGAATAAGATTAATTACAAAAGGGGATTATGCCTTTATGTTCAAAATACTTATTGCTGAGGATGACAAAGAACTCCGCCAGCTTTTTCAGCATGTTCTTACAAAAAACGGATATTCGGTAAAAGGGGTTTCGGATGGAAAAGAAGCTCTCGAGGCTCTTGATGCTGATTATTACGATATTATTATTTCGGATATTATGATGCCGGTTATGGATGGATACGAGCTTGTGCGTTCTTTGCGCGATTCGGGGAACAACACCCCGGTTATGATGATAACCGCAAAAGATGCTTTTGACGATATGCGCATGGGGTTCCTTTCGGGCACCGATGATTTCATGGTAAAACCCGTGAACGTAAATGAGATGGTGCTCAGGGTTGGCGCGCTTCTTCGCAGAGCCCAGATGATAAACGAGCGCCGCCAGACCATCGGCAGCACCGTTATGGAATGCGATTCGCTTACGGTAACGACCCCGAAAGAAAGCATGGTTCTGCCCCAGAAAGAATTTATGCTTCTTTACAAAATGGCTTCCTTCCCGGGCAAGATTTTTACCCGCCAGCAGCTTATGGATGATATATGGGGATATGAAAGCGAAAGCGAAACACATACCGTTGACGTACATATCGGCCGCCTTCGCGAAAGATTCCGCGACAGCGAAGATTTCAAAATAGTGACGATCCGCGGGGTCGGTTATAAGGTGGTAAAAGCATGAAAAAACAGCGCACTTATCGCAGCACGAAATTTTATTTCATAGTCCTTGTGATGCTTGAGGTTGCGGGCGCGGTTATCATTGCAAGTATTCTTACGGATATAATAAGCAAATATCTGGATCTTTCCGGAACTTTTGCTTCGATTCTTCTTATAAACCTTTTCAGTATTGCCATAAGCTCGCTTACGACATCGCTGCTCAGCAAGATGTTTTTTGAGCCCATAACGAAGCTCAGCGATGCCATGCACGAGGTTTCGAAGGGGAATTTCGATATCCGCCTTGAAACAAAAAGCCGCTTCGGGGAGATTCAGGAAATTTACAGCAACTTCAATCTTATGACGAAGGAGCTCGGCGCAACGGAGATTTTGCAGACGGATTTTGTTTCAAACGTTTCGCATGAATTCAAAACGCCCATCAACGCCATCGAAGGTTATGCGACGCTTCTTCAGTGCGGGCCGGATTGTTCCCCGGAAGAAGCGGTTTATACGGATAAGATCCTTTTCAACACCAGAAGGCTTTCAACCCTTGTCAACAACATTCTTTTGCTTTCAAAGGTGGATAACCAGGCCATAAGCTCAAGCGCCAAAAAATATCGCCTTGACGAACAGGTTCGCCAGTCGGTGCTTTCTCTTGAAAGGGAATGGACGGAAAAGGATATCGAACTGGATATAGACCTTGACGAGGTGGAATATGAGGGTAACGAAAACCTTATGTTTCACGTCTGGAACAACATCATCGCAAATGCGATCAAATTCAACCCCGTCGGCGGGCTTCTTAAAATAAGAATGAGCGAGGAAAACGAAAAGATAACCTGCACCGTCGAAGACAGCGGCCCGGGAATAGACCCCGCCGCCGCAGAACATATTTTTGATAAATTTTATCAAAGCGATTTTTCCCACAAGGAAGAAGGCAACGGCCTTGGCCTTGCCCTTGTCAAAAACATTCTTGCCCTTTCCGGGGGAGAGGTTTTTGCAGAAAACCGCCCCGAGGGCGGAGCAAAATTCACCGTTATATTGTAAAAAAACCGCGTTTCGGAAAAGAAACGCGGTTTTTCTTTGCCTGCGCCATTCCTCGGGGGATAAGCTTGGTTCAGACCTTGATTATTTTCGTTGTGTAGGCAAGACCGCAGCGGCCGGGCTTCGGAAGGCCGAGTTGCCAGAGATCTTCCGCACGGGATTCGAGCATGGCGAAATATTCCGCGGTTTCGGAAGTTTTTGCCAAATCCGCAAGAGAAGATGAAATCGGAAGCCTGCACCCGGCGGCTTTTGCCTCTTTGAGCACCGCGGCGCCGGTATCGTTCATTCCGAGCACGCGAACATAGGGCAAATCTGAATTTTTGAGCACGGAAGAATCAAGGCCAAGAAACGCGCCCGAAACAATGCGTTTCACCCTGCTCATGGCATAGCGTTTTGTTTTGATGAGGTTATAAAGCCCTTCGAGAGATTCTGCCTGCTGAACGGCGTCAAAAACCCGATGATAAAGCCCTTCGGCGGCACAATCCGGCACCTTCGCAAAGTCATCTTCGCGCATCATGCGAAGCACCGCAAGAACGGCAGGTTCTATCTTTTTGTTGTCAAAGGGGAGCTTGCCATCGCGGTATCCTTCCGCCAGAAGTTCATAGACTTTGTAGGGGATAAAGGGGAAGATGTCCTCCGGTTCCTCGAAACTGCGGAGATAGGTTGCGGAGGCCATACCGCTTTTGAGCACCGCGGCTTTGCCGTGGCCGGCGCCGTATCTTTTTACGGTGCTCGGCTTGATTTTGCTCCCGAGGCGCAAAAGCCATTTGCAGTATTCCGCACCGAGGGTATCGTTTGGATTTGCCGCAATACAAGCAAGTTCCGGGGCGACGGCTTCGGCGGCTTTTTGCCTTGCGGCGGCGGAAGAAATCCCTTCGGAAAGAGCTTTTTTGTATTCTTCGATATAATCCTCCCTTTCGGAAAGGGCGGCGAAATCCATTATTTTTTTCGCATTTCCGCTTTCGCTTCCGAAGCTGAGCATATCCACACAGCCGAGAGCGTCAAGAACCTTTACTCCGCCTTCGGCAAATCTTTCCGCAGAGCCTACGGCATATGGGAGCGGGATTTCGAGCACGAGATCGGCGCCGCATTTAAGAGCCGCTTCTGCCCGGAGATATTTTGAGCACCAGGCGGGTTCGCCCCGCTGGGTGAATTCCCCGCCCAAAGCGACAACAACGGCTTTGGCCCCCATATCCCGGGTTTTTGCGATCTGATAGGCGTGCCCGTTATGAAAAGGGTCGTATTCTGCGATGATTCCGGCAATTTTCATTTGAGTTCTCCTTTCTTCGAAGCCTCCCCTATAAAAGGGAGGGGAACCGCCGAAGACGGTGGGGAATTCAAAACAAACCGAAAATTCGGAAAGAATCCCCCGGTCAGCTTCGCTGACAGCCCCCTTTAACAAGGGGATCTTATAAAAATAATCAACTTTTTAACGGTTTTTCTTGCAATTTGCGTTCTAATGTAATAATATATAATTGTAACCCGAATGTCAATGAAGGCCGGCATTGCCATGGCCGGAAGTTAAAGGAAAAATAATCGGGACAACATACTTGGAGGTTAAACAAACATGAAAGTACTTGTTATTAACGCAGGCAGCTCCTCTCTTAAGTATCAGCTTATCGAGATGGACACCGAAGAAGTAGTCGCAAAAGGTCTTTGCGAAAGAATCGGCATCGACGGCAGAATCAGCCACAAAACCGAAGCAGGATATAAGACCGAATACGATGTAAGCTTCCCCACCCATAAAGAAGCTTTCGAGGAACTCGTAAAACTCCTTACCGAAGGTGAAAACAAAGTTGTTTCCGATATCAGCGAAATCAAAGCTATCGGCCACAGAACCCTTCACGGTTCCGAAAAATACAAAGTTTCCACCCTTATCGACGATGAACTCATCGATGATATCGGCGTAAAATTCCGTGATCTTGGCCCTCTTCATAACCCGCCCCAGGCTGTTGCTATGAAAGCTTGCCAGGAAGTTTTCGGAAAAGACACCCCCATGGTTGCTGTTTTCGATACCTCTTTCCATCAGACCATGCCCGAAAAAGCATATATGTTCGGTGTTCCTTATGAATACTATGAGAAATATTCCATCCGCCGCTATGGCTTCCACGGAACTTCCCACCGTTTCATCACCAGAAGATATTTTGAAATCACCGGCAAAAACCCCGAAGGAACCAAACTCATCATCTGCCACCTTGGCAACGGTTCTTCCCTTTCCGCAGTTAAAGACGGCAAAGTATGCGATACTTCCATGGGTCTTACCCCTCTTGACGGTTTCGTAATGGGCACCCGCTGCGGCGGAATCGATCCTTCCGTTGTAACCTACATCATGGATAAAGAAGGCCTTACCCCCGCACAGATGGAAACCCTTATGAACAAGAAATCCGGCTTCCTCGGAATTTCCGGCATTTCCAGCGACTGCCGCGACCTTGAAAATGCAGCAGCAGAGGGCAACCACAGAGCACAGCTCGCTCTTGATATGTTCGCATATCAGATCAAAAAAATCGCAGGCGGTTACGCAGCAGCAATGGGCGGCGTTGACGCAATCATTTTCACCGGCGGTATCGGCGAAAACTCCGCAGTACAGCGCGGCGAGATCTGCTCCAACATGGAATACCTCGGCCTTTCCATCGGCGAAGAGCTTAACAACAACGCAAGCCGCAAAGAAGCTAAATTCTCCACCGGCGACAGCAAAGTTGAAGCTTGGGTAATCCCCACCAACGAAGAGCTTATGATCGCAAAAGACACCGTTGAAATCGTTTTCGGCAAATAATTGATTCTTTTATAGACCTCCATTGCCCGATGCCCTGAAGGGCGCGGACGGAAGGATTCACGAAAAGCAAGGCACCGCAAAGCGGGCGGTGTTTATAAAACGGTTATCTGAATATTGAGAAAAACGCCCGGACGGAAACGTTCGGGCGTTTTTTGTGTATAAGGTAGAAATATTCACATTTTTATGATATGCTCTATTCGGTAAAAAGAGCGGAAAAATTTGAATTTGAAGGGGGCGGAATATGGCTTCAAGTAAAGAGTATTTGGATTTTATATTGGAACAGCTGTCAGAACTTGAAGAAATAACATACAGAGCGATGATGGGCGAATACATTATCTATTATCGCGGAAAAATCGTCGGAGGTATATACGATAACAGATTACTTGTAAAGCCTGTTAAATCCGCCGTTTCGCTCATGCCGGACGCAGTTTATGAATCGCCTTATGAAGGTGCAAAAGAAATGTTGCCGGTTGATGATGTTGACAGCAAGGATTTTCTGACAGGACTGTTTAATGCTATGTATGATGAACTCCCGGCACCGAAGAAAAAGAAATAATCAAGTTTGAAAGGAGATAATCTTATGAAAAGACTGATTGCAATATGCTTGGCGTTGGTTTGCGTTTTCGGATTGGCCGCATGTTCCCAAGAAGAACAGCCCGGCGAAAACCGGACGTTGACACTTTCCTTTGAACTGAACAATAAAACCCATACATACAATATTGAGTACGACTCGGATAACAACATCGTTAAAGTTGACAACACGGATTATTATGAATTTTTGGAAGACGGGGAACTTATTACGGATGTAACAATATTAGATACCGAGCTGACCGATTATTTTATAAGAAACGGCGGAAAGGCAAAATGACAAAACCGAAGGTTTTTGCGGCGGGGTTTACCGTAGGGAACGGTCTTGACCGTTCCGTAACCCAAGAACGCGGAGCGCAAACGCCCCTTGTTAAAGGGGAGAGGGCCACGCAGTGGCGAGGGGATTCATCTAATACTTACCCCATTTCTTTGCCCGTGCAAAATCCCTCCTCCACCGTCTTCGACGGTCCCCCTCCTCCTCCGAGGAGG
>JAFUJP010000127.1 GCA_017473745.1 Oscillospiraceae bacterium | reverse complement strand
TGGAGATGAGGTTTTTATCGTTGCGGAAGGTCACGGCTTCGTAAGCTTCGTGGATCTCCATCCAGCGAAGTTCGGAAACTTCCTCTTCCTGGGGATGAAGGGTGGATTCATTAAGGGTGAATCCGATGAAATAAATGACCTGTTTTTTAACGTTGGGCTTGGGCGAATATTCAACCGCTTCGCGGAAACCTTCTCTTAAAAACACCCGAAGGCCGGTTTCCTCGCGGATTTCGCGAAGAGCGGTTTCCATTTCGGTTTCGCCGGCTTCCATATGACCTTTGGGAAAAGACCAATGGCCGCCGCAGCGGTGTTTGAGCAAAAGAATATGGGTTTCGCCGTCATGCTCACGGTAAATAAGGCCACCACAGGATTTTTCGTGCTTCATTTCAAAATCTCCTATATTGGCAAAACTTTCACTAAATACAATAATATCACCTTTATTGCTTCGGTTCAAGTGTAAATAATGCAAAATTATGCGATATCCGAAAATATTTGCAAAGTTTTCCGCGAAAGAGCATATTTACCTTCGGCTGTGAAAGTGATATACTGAAAGCAGTATAAAATAAAATGAATAGAGGTTTTGAAATGAAAAAAATTCTTTCCGCCGCAATGGCGTTTATAATGCTTTTTTGCCTTTGCGCCTGTTCCGGCGAGCAGGGCGAAAAATTTGTTCCCGCAAGGGGAACGGTTGAAAGCGGCGTTTATACAAACGGCGTTTTCGGAATAACCTTTGCCGGCGACGAAAACTGGTATTATTATTCCGATGAGGAAATCGCCGCTTCCATGGGTCTTTCTGCCGGGGATATCCCCGGGGCGGATGATTCAAAAGCCCTTGCCGAAGCGGGCATAATCTATGATATGTATTGCGCGAACACCGCCACCGGCGGAACGGTCAATATAACCTACGAAGATCTCAGCGCGACCTATGGCGAAGTTATCGACGTTGAATATTATCTCGAGCTTTATCAGATGGAAATCAACACCCAGCTCAACAGCGGGAATATATCCATAAAGAAAAACGAAATCGGCTTCGCCGGAATAGGCGAAGCGATGTATCCCTGCCTCAACATTGCCGCGGATTTCGGCGGCCTTGGCATTTATGAAACCATCATAGTCAAAAAATGCGGCGATTGGCTTGGGGTAATAACCATTGCGGCTCTTAACGAGGCCGAACTTTCCGACCTCGCAGAAAAAATTACATTTGAATAAAACGAAAAGGAGATGTTTTTGATGAAAAAAATCCTTGCTGCGCTTATGGCACTTGTGATGCTGTTCGGGCTTTGCGCCTGCTCTGCCGAACAGGAAGAGGAGTTCGTTCCCGCAAGGGGCACTGTTGAAAACAACGTTTATAAAAACGAAGCTTTCGGCATAAGCTATACTGCGGAAGCGGATTGGTATTATTACACCGATGATGAGATCGCCGCGACCATGGGTATTACCGCCGAAGAGCTTTTTACCGATGAATATGCCGAAGCCATTGCGGATGCGGAAATTATTTATGATATGTATTGCGCGAACCTTACCACCGGCGAAACGGTCAACGTCAACTACGAAAACCTCGGCGCCATTTACGGAACTGTTCTTGACGAAGAAGCCTATATCGCTTCTGCCGCCGCCCAGCTTGAAAACCAGCTTGCGGCTTCGGGCCTCAGCATTACAAAAAACGAAGCGGGAACAGCCACCGTTGACGGAAAAGAAGTTCCCTGCCTTTACGTGACCATGGAATATTCGGGCGTTTCGATTTACGAGGTCATCGTTGTAAAAAAAGTCGGCGACTGGATGGGCGCCGTAACGGTTGCTTCCCTTGAAGAAGCGGAACTCGAAAACCTTGTTTCGAATGTTTCTTTTGAGTGATAACAGAAAAAAGACAGGAAGCGGAAGCGCAAAGCTTCCGCTTTTTTGATGGGAACAAATTGTTTTTCGGCGCCGAAAGGCGGATATGTATTTCCGGTTTGCCCTCGCTGCCATATATCATTGGAGCGGGAATACCAGTCTTTTTGCGACCGCTGTGGGCAAGCGCTTGACTGGAAGAAATACGGGAGATAAGGCAAGAACAGGCAAAAAAGTGGGGCTGCCATCAAAACGATGGCGGCTCTTGCTTGCTTCTTGGCGAAAGAATGCAAAGAAATAAGCCCCTCGAAAGAGGGGCTTTAACTATAACATATTATTCATTAGAAGATTCCATTTCTTCACCGAGTTCAACTTTCATATAAAAAACTAAATCATCGAATTCTCCATGTCCTTTAATCTCTTTACATCTTACGATGTTTTCATTTTCACTTATGGGTTCGACCATCAAAATAGCATCATCGACATCGCAATATTTATATTGCATCTCTTCTTCAAACATTGGGTCAAAACCATTGCATATTAAAACATAACCTTTTTTAAAAACAAATTTTACCTTAAGTTCATCATCACACGGAGAATCTGCCCAAAATTTTATTTTTCCGCCTTTTTCCCAAAAAACAAGTTTACGCCACATTTTTTTAGGTAGTTTGATTTTTTCATCATTTACAAAAACATCACCAACAAAGTCATTAGCTATCCAAACAACAGCTGCCTGGGAGCGTTGTGCTTTTGAGGACTTCATTCTGAATGTAAATGTTATTTCTTTGTATCCTGAATATTTTATATGCTTAAGAACAGGAAAAGGCGTTTCGTAATTATATTTGTCAACTGCAATATACTCAATCATAAATAATACCCCTATATAATTTATTTTACTTTGAATGAAAAATGCCTAAACTCATCTATTTCGGCATGTTTCCATGGTGATACAGCCATCAAATTCATATATGTGTGTTTTCCACCATCACGTCTTGGGACGTTACAATGATGTAACTCCATAGAGTAATACTTTCCATCTTTACCTAAAATTTGTGGAGCTAAACCTTTTTTCATTCTATCCATAGAATCAGCTGAATACTTGGAAGTATCCATATATTGTGATGGACCATAATATTCTTCGTTTTTCCAATAACGTTGTTTTGCTGTGGACCATGATGGATCTGTTCCATATTTTGTTGGTACAGATATATCATCGCCGACATTCCAACCCTTTTGAGTGATTTTGCGGGTGGTTCTGTTCGAAGTACTTGTCGTTTCAAGTATTTTGCCAGTGGTATTTGCAGCTCGTCTCGTATCATATGCGGTATCAACAGTATCAAAAACATTATCGGCAATTCTTATAGCTCTTGTAATCTCTCCAACACCTGTTACAAAAGGAATGAGGTCAACAGCATCTGCCGCTACGCCAACCCAAAGCCAACCGTCAGTTGGGTCTTCAAGAGCTTCAGAAAAACTTGCACAAAGAGAAATTATGTCGAATACGGTTTCCCAAGCATTTCCACTCGGGTCACAATACAAAATCGGATTATTTGCACAATAATTGTAATAGTTAAGACTAAGTGGGGCGATTACGTTTCCTGTCGGTAAAGACCGTTGCGAATATCTAACGCTATCCTGTGATGTGAAGCGGCCTATTGATGGGTCATAGTATCTTGCTCGAAGATAATATGTTCCTGTTTCCTTGTCGAAGTACTCGCCGCAGTATCTGAATGGGTTTACATCGGTTGTACTCGGTTCTTTTTCATTGCCGAAAGCATCATAATCGTAGCTCTTTGTTACGGTTTGAGCATCGTTGGTTAATGCAATTACATCGCCGTGTGCGTTGAATATATAATACTGCTCTGCGGTGTCGGTTTCGCGCGAAATAAGGTTCGCACCGCGAAGATATGTTGCCGTTACTTCGCCACTTTCAACTTCACCAACAACATTTCCGCCATCGTTTTACCGAAAGCCCCTCGGAAGAGGGGCTTCATCCTTACTAACGAATCAAATCAAATTTAAGTACTTTTTCATTTCATTACTGTAATATGAAGATATCACCACATCTATATATCTTTTAGTGTGAATTTATACAAATTAAACCCTGTTATCTAAAATATCACAAATGACTATCATGTACTTCTCCTCTCCAGACTTTTAATGTCATTTCCGCTTCGAAACCTGATAGCCCTCCTTCTTTTGCAATGGTTTCCAAAACATTTTTTGATTTATCAACACATATATTATGTCTTAATGCATTAGCTGCTGCAGATTGTCGTACCCGTTTGTTTTCATCTAACAACAACTCATTAAAAACCAATTCAGAAAAGTCTTCGTTAGAACATAGTTTATCAGAATAAGCTCTCAACTGTAGCATTGCAGAGTTGTGTTTTTTTATAGCACTTTTTCTCGTGTCAGTATCAGATAAATTAGAACAAATGTTTTTAAATAATTCTATTGCGGAAAAAACGTCATCTTTCATATTTCCACCCCATATAATCTTAGAACTTTCAGACCCCATTCATATTGTTCCTGAAAACTTTTGTTTGCTAACCAGTCTCTAAGGCGCAAACCGTCAGTATAATCGTATATTCTTGAATAATGAGCAGAAATTTTAGTATGTATTTCTTTTGGAATATTGATTATATTATTCGTATTGTGTATAGAATTAGGATTAAAACCGGATTTTTCGATTTGACACTGGTCTACGATGTGATGCCATTCTTTCCCCTCACCTGGTGAACCAAGATAATTTTTAAGCTTTTTAAAATTATCAAACCCTTTACCCCATTTAGGATCTCCCGGAGAAGGTGAACTCCCTCCACCGTTAGAACTGACTTCGTGATACTTTTCTACATTTTCCGCAATATTATTCGCTACGTTGGGTGATTCGCTTACAAACATCACAATATTGTCAACACCAAGAGTGCTGATAATATCTGCCACCGAAGCACAACCAATACCAACTAAATATAATATATCTCCAAATGGTAATACAGTATCAGCAGCACATAGCCACCACATACTTGTAGTCCATGCTACTGCATAAGAAGTGTTTCCCGTTGGGTCAATTTTACTAATTGGACTATTTCCACAATACACATACAAATTCCCACTCTGCATAATGGAGTTTATGCTAGGTGCGTATGTGTATGTCTTTAATCCCAACGCATCTTCCCGTTCATTGATTTTGTTGGGGTTATCCCCATAAATCATGTTTGCGGTGTTCCAATGGGTGTCCTGCTGTGTAAAGCGTCCTATACTCGGGTCGTAGTATCTCGCTCGGAGATAATATGTTCCCGTTTCCTTGTCAAAGTACTCGCCACAGTAACGGAAGGGGTTTGCATCGGTTGCAATGATGTTTTTCCGACTTAGCGTTTTTGCCCAACTTTATATTTTAATTATAAATGTTTCCCAGCGAATTTTAAATTGTGAATCTGTATAAATTTCATTTGCGGCGTATGTATAGCTTTCACAAATTATTTTTGCGTTTTTATCTTTTAACCCCAAAAGCGATTTGAGAGAAAAGAGAAAATAAAAAACGGTGAAAAAGAAAAAGCAGCGGCAATTTTCCGAAGAAAATTGCCGCTGCTTTTTGGTGCCGGTGGAGCAGAATCATCGGTTTTCTTCCGTTTTTTACCATTTATGTTCGAGCACCGATGAGGGCTAACTGGGCTTAAAGCCGATTATCGAAAATAGGCAGGCATTTCTGAACGTATATATCATAACGAAAAACGGGCAATCTTTTTCGCAAGATTACCCGTTTTCGTTTATCCACTTTCCCGTGGTTCTAGTGGTGCCGGTGATTCACCATCGGTGAGCACCTGGAGTTTTATGCTATTTGCGTTTGAGCACGAACGAGGCGTAGCTGACAAGAAATGCGATGCTCAAAAATACGGACGCTCTTTTTGAAAATTTGCTGAAGGAGAAATAAGGATAAAAAGAAAAATCCCCCTTGCCGAAGCTTGGAGGATTTTCCTTAACATGAAAGGAATGTATATAAAGTTATAGGCCTTATTATGGTGCGGTTACAGTAACGGTTACATAATTTGTATAGGTGTTGCCCTGAACTGTTTCAACAGATACTGTAATTCTTGCAGTGCCTGCTTTTTTGGCCGTAATGGTGCAGGTTCCGTCTCCGTTCATGGAAACAGTTGCAATATCAGTATCTTCGGAAGCCCATACATATTCCCTCACTTCTTCCGGGAACTGAACAACTCCGTTAACAATGTTTCCAAGTTCAATTTCTTTCTGTTCAGTTGCTCTGCATGCCGCATTGCCAACTTCGCCCGAAATGCAGTAATACGCAAATATATGCACAAGTTTTTCGTTTCCTTCTGTTATGACCAGTGCTTCGCTATTGAAATGGGGTGTATTTTCCCAATCATTAGTGCTAAATGCAATATGGTCAAAAGGAGTATAGATGTTAACATTCTTACTTACAGTACCAACTATTCCGTTTTCGGTAAGAACTACGGCGTTAAGAGTAATATTGCCGGTTTTTCCGCTGAGTCCGAGAATCATTCCGGGATAATCAACAGAATAAACAAGTTCATAAATTTCGCTTATTATCGGAAGTTTGTGTGTAAGGGTATTGTATTCGCTGACCTCTTTGGCTTCTGCATTTTTGAGTTCGGTGTTTATACCGGCAAGAGCGGTGGAGGCCATATCTTTTGTGGCGTTTTCCATGGCAAGAAGTGTTTCAACAGCCTGGACTGCGGAGCGAAGATTATCAAGGTCTGTGTTGGATGCGTCATTATATCCCTCAACAGCCTTTGCATTTGTTACCGCGGTATTAAGAAGAATTCTTTGACTGGAAGTCATGGCAGGATTCTGTTCTTCTGCTTTTGCAAGTTTTTCATCAAGAGCAGCGGTAACGCTATCACGAAGAGCCGTTATAACAGTTCTTGCTTCTTTTGCAGAAACTTTTTCATTGCGGCTGAGAAGATTTTTTGCGTTGGTCGTATCTACATCAAGGTTTTCATCTTCAGCAATGCCGATATACTGATTGATGGTATTTATATGACGCTGATTCATAAGTTCGGTATAATATTCAGAATCAGAAACATTCCAGTGCATACCAGCAATCTCTTCATCGCGGAGTTCAGGATAAACTTCATCAAGAACATTTATATAGGGGGTCAGCTCGGAACGATTCCAAAGTTCATATTCATCCTGTTCCATTTCAAAAATCTCTACCGGTTCTGCATAGGCATCGAGATTAAGGATTGTAATATCGGCAACAATGCGCTTGAAGTCGGAATCATACCATTTTCCGTAAGTATCGGCATCATTTGCGTTGCAGATTGCCTCGTAATAAAGTTTTCCGTTATATTCATAAGGAGTATAGAAAACTTTGCGCTGAAGCGATTTCTGAGCGGTTTCAAGTGCGGTAAGAGCAGAGTTGAGTTCTGCATCGGTATGTTTAGGATTCAGAACAGCACTCTCTGCGCTATAAAGAGCACTTGCAAGGGAAAGCCAGCTTTCGTCGGTATAAATCTGGGTATAAAGCTCGTTTCCTTCATCATGAAGGTTGTTGGAATAATCCACCTGATATATTTCATCAACGATATTCCAACCATCGTGAGTTTCCTGTGTGTGTTCTTCATTACCGATTATGGAATAGCTTCCGTCATTGTTTTTGATTACATACCGTGCAATGTTTTCGGAAGTTCCCATAATTTCGCGGACTTCATCAATTTTTGTCTCAAGTGCTTCGGTGGAAACATTTTCGAGTTCGGTATCGGCTTTTGCAAGTTCATATGCCGCAAAGTAAACCTGATTGTCGTTTGCGTTCGGGTTTTCGTTTACCGCAACGGCATAGTTATATGCGCTTACAAAGTTTTCCCAGCTTACAGTTGTATAAGTTCCCTGTCCTGCTACAATTTTTTCTTCATATCCGGCAAGTCCTTCTTCAAGAGCTGTCTTATCGGCAGTTATATTGAGAAGTTCGCCGTTGTTTGCGGGAACAAGGTTTGCACTGCTGGAGAACTGAAGGTTGAGAACACCTGTGAGAGATGCGGATTCTGTTGCAGAAACCATAGTGTTATCAACGATATCACCGTCAAGCCATACTATTGCGGTAATTGCTTTTGCAACATTCTGTTCAAGGGAAGTGATGGTATTATCGGTATTGCGGCGTTCTCCCATAATAATGGAGCCGTCCTCTTCACTGAGGCTGTATTCATAGAGATAGAGAGAAGCTTTTACTTTACCGTCAACGATGCTTCTGTTGCTGGTGTTGAGTTTCGCAATACCGAGGATTGCGTTTTTATCATCGATAAAGGTTACTCTTACAGCATCCATAAGCTGAATAATTTTATCGAGAGCGAAGGAATTATCGCTGGTGCTGAATTCCATATAGCTTCCGCTGCCCATAGCACTTCCGCTTTCGGTTCCGTCATAAATACGATGTTCCGCGGTGGTTTGAAGGAGAAGGTCAGAAGTGTTTGCGTTGCATCTGAAGGCAAGGTCGATTGCATAGCCGTAAGTAGCATTGAGAGCAACAGGTTCTGCATCTCCGCTTTCACCGTTTGCGGCTTCAAGATCTTTTACTTCTGCATTAAGAGCATCAAGATAAGGAGGATTTTCAGTTGAAGCGGTCTTGATTTCGATATTTGTTCCGACATAGGTCATAACGGAAGAATAGTTTCCGGTAAAGTCTGCAATATCAGCAAAAATTCCGGAACCCGGAGCAAGGGTAAGAGTTACGGTTCCTCCAAGAAGCTCACTTGCAGAGTTTTTATCAAACTGGCTGAAAATAGTATCATTGATATAAACACTGTCAACGTTCATGACGTAGTCAAGAATATCACGGAACTGATCCCACGTATAAGTTCCTCCGGAAAGTGCGTTTGCCGCATTGTTGGCTGCGTTGATATCGTTTCTCATTTCGGAAAGAGCAGATGTCCAGGTTGCAAATTCCGCGGGAATTTCGCCAACTTCTTCAAGATCACCAAGAACTGCTTCAAGGCTGGAAGCACCCATAACGCGATCTCGGACTTCGGTGAATTCAGTTTTTCCTGCAATTTCAGAAGCAGCAAAAGCAATGATACCCTGACGAAGTGCTCTGTCGATATAATCAGCAACATCGTTAAGATTGTTGAGCATAGCTTTAAGGGCATCAAGTTCGGTTTCACCATATGTGCTCGAAGAATCCATGGAATGAGTAAGGACGATATTGAAAAGAGTATCGCCATGTGAACTGAGGATTGCGTTGGTGCTGCTCTTTGCATTATTTGTATAAGTTCTGATGTTTGCTTTTGCGAGAGCAAGGGCGCTTGCCTGTACGCTGAGTGCATCGGTTGTTCCGATAGCTCTTACACCGTAATCCTGACTGCCCACAACAAGGGTAAATTCGTTGTTGCTGTAAGTTGCGCTCATGGTTTCATCGTTGAGTTCAACGATACGTCCATCGTAACCATAGCTCGGTACGGAGATAAGGTTTGTATCAACGGAGTATCCGTCTGCGCCCTGTACAATATTAAGACGTGACGGCATAAGAACAATGTTTCCAAGACCGTAATCGGAATAACTGAGGTCAACAAGGTTACCCCAGGTATTATTCGCTGCTGGGTTTCTCTGTGCAAGGGATTCGCCTACAGCCGTTCTTATTTTGCTGAGGTCTGCTCTGGTTTCGGTTGTAAGCAAAGCCATTTCAAGGCTTCCGTTTGCTCCGATGCTGGTGCTGATTCCGGAAACTTCCGGTGCAACAGAAAGAACAAACCACGCATAGGAAGTCGAGGTCATAAGGATTGTTGCGACCAGGAACATCGTGAACGCAGAAAGAAGTTTTCTTTTAAGGCCTTTGAATTCCCTCTTGGTGTATTCGCGATTGTCCTTACGTTTTTTCATAAGTTTTCGCCTCCAAAAAATTTTATCTGAATAAATTGATAACTTGGTATTTAATCGGAACTTTCATCTTCTTCCGTAACATCAACGGAAATATCCGCAGGATTAAGTTCCGCGCTGCTCGCAAACTGAAGATTAAGAATACCGGTCATACTCTGATTAGATATCGCCGCATGGCTGTTATAGATATTGTCTCCGTCAAGCCATATAACAACTGTAATTATCATTGGAGTATCGTTAAGAAGAGTAGTTATGGAATTATCTTCTGTTCTGCGTTCTCCCATGATAAGGCTTCCGCTTTCGGAAAGTTCAAATTCATAAAGCCAAAGCGGAGCGGAAAGGGAATTTTCCTCAACGGTGTAGCTGCTTGTTCCGAGTTTTGCAACAGCCACAAGGTTATTTTGACCGTCAACAAAACCGATTCGGATGGCATCCACAAGCATAAGTATCTGTTCATCATCAAGCTGTTCGGAAGAGAACTCCATATAGCTTCCGCTGCCCATATTCTGACCGGATTCGATCGTTTCTCCATAACGCTCAATAGCTTCTGTCTGAAGAAGGAGATTCGATTCCTGATTACATCTGAACGCAAGATCTATGGCAAATCCGTATATATCTTCGATTTGGGAAACGGATACACCGTTTTCCGTACCGGCGGGCTCACATCTGTCAAGCTTTACAGAAATCCAATCAAGATGCGGTTCTGATACCGCAGAAGCAGAAACAGCTTCGATTGCCGTTGTTTCGTGATATGTAAACAAAACGCTGTAGTTTCCGCAGAAATCCGCAACATCGGCAAAAACTCCGGAACCGGGGGATAACAGCAGGATGTTATCCGGTATCATATTTTCAAAAGCTTCCGCAGAGGAAATTTTATAATCTCCGATAAATACTTTTTCGGTATCAATAAGAACACTCAGTATCTGTGAAATCTGTTCCCATGTACACGAACCCTGGATATAGTTGCAGGCGTAAATAACCTGCTGAAGTTCAAGACGTTTTTCATCGGTTTTAGTTATCCATTCTGAAAAACCGGAAGGCAGTTCATCAGGCAAAGAAGAAACAAGCATTGAAAGGGGTATTGAAGTGTTTTCAACCGCCGAACGGAGAGTTCGGAAAGTTTCCGCATCGTCAATCATCGAAGAAGCATATCCGATAATTCCCTGGCGGAGAGCAAGGTCAATATAATCAAGGGCCTTTTTCATTTTTACTGCGGTATCCTGAAGCACCTTTACGTCCTCAACTGTAAAAGTTTCTTCGCCGTAATGATATCTTCTTTCACATATATCAATAATTCCGCTTCCGTTGGTACCCCATGCCGCCTTTGTTTCTGCAAGGGCACTGCTTCTGTACGAGCTTACAAAAGAACGTGCTGCTGTAAGGGAAGTCTGCTGCGGAGAGATATTAGATATCGTTCCTATACCGCGAACACCATGACTTTGATTTTCGGAATTGAAAACGAATCCTTCTTCCGAATATACAGCCGAAACAGTTTCAAGATTTTGTCTTTCAATTCGTCCGTCTGTACCGTAATCTACAAATCCAAGAAGATTTCCGCTTACGGTTTTCTGAGCGTTTTCGCCAAGAAAAATGTTCAGTTTTGCTGGAAGAAGAGAAATTTTATCAAGACCGTAGCTTTCACCGGTAAGATCGATTACATTTCCCCATGCAAGGTTTGAAACGGTTTTTTCCTGCATGACAGCTGAATCTCCGATTTTACTACTTATAAGCGAAAGGTTTTTAAAGGTTTCATCAGAAAGAAGTGCAACTTCAAGGCTTCCGTTTGAACCGATATTTGTGGAAACCCCGCTGATTTCAGGTGAACGGGAAATAGAAATCCATGCATAGCTAGAGGATATCAGAACAGCAAAACACAGTATCAGCGAAACCGCAGCAACTGCAACTTTTCTTTTTTCCATATTACGACAGCTTCGCCCCCCTTTTTTGAATTTTCAGGGATAAAATCGGCACTTACGGAAATTATCCTGTTATATTTTTAAATATATCACATTAAATCCTATAAGTAATTTATATTATATCATCTATAATCCCACATTTCAATAAAAATGACATATTTTATCCAATACTTTTATGTGATATGTGGTCTAAAATATGATGTGGGCGGTGATATACTTGAACGAAAAAGAATTTGCCATGCGTATAATCAATCTAAGGGAACAAAAAGGCGTATCGGCACGTGATATGAGCTTATCTATCGGACAAAATCCCGGATATATAAACAATATTGAAACCGGGAAAGCTCTTCCATCACTTACTGGCTTCTTTTATATCTGTGATTATTTTGGAATTACACCTGCTGTGTTTTTCGATGATTCAACAAACGACCCAATCATCATTGATCGCATTGTAGACAATCTTAAAAAATTAAACAGAAACCAACTGGAGCACGTTGAAGCAATCATAAAAGATATAATCGGGTAAACAAAAACGGATAACCTTTTCGGTTACCCGTTTGTTTTTTCGTGCCTCCATTGGTCCCATCTCCGTCCCGAACCGGCACTCTTTTTCTTCAAATTTCCACTCATTTTCCTCAAAAAATTATATTAATTCGCAACAAAAAACGGATAGCCATTGTCTCATGGCTATCCGTTTTTATTTACCACTTTTTGCGTGGTTCTTATGGTGCCGGTGGCGGGGGTCGAACCCGCACGGGTGATTAGCCCAACGGATTTTGAGTTATAGAAGCTATGTGGAAGATGGGGTTATATAGCAGAAGATAATAGAACATGATAACCCGAAAAAATCGCATGAGCATCAACTTTGTTTGACAAGATAGCTTAAATAAAAGAAAATTTGAGCATGAGAATTTTTCCAATAATAAAACCCTCCGGAGGGCATTCGGAGGGCATTTTGAAAATTATAAGTGGACATCTGCTGTTGATAAAAGAGAGTCTACATTACTTGAAATTATAAACATAAACTTTTTGCAGGTTAATCTATGATAATTTTACTTTTAGAAGAAATAATCGTAGAAAAAGGCACATCAATATTTTTAGATTCATCTAATTTGAATATTTTGATGTTTTTTTGTGATATAAACATATTTGTATTGTAATCAATGATTGCAACAGTTTGAGCTCGTTCTCTCCAATATTTAGATGCAAGTTGTTTTCTTTGTGATGATATTGATAGCTTTTGACATTTCTTTCTACGATTCTCCACAATTTACTCCCCCTAATTCGCTTAATGATTTTTCCATATCTTCAAATATTTGTTCGCAACATTTTACATAGTCACAAGTTGCAGTAATCTTAAGATTATTTTTGTTGCATATCCCCAATATAAGAAAACAATCTCCCTTGTATTCTATAGGTACAGAAAAATACATTCTATCTTTTTTGGTTATGCTATTTTCATTATAGAAGCAATATAAATTTTCTGTGAATATAGCACCAAGCATACTTGTGCGTTGACCATATTTTAATTGTGTTTCAATTTCTTTTGACTGTAAAAGCTGATCACAGTTAATAATTGATGTATCACCGATTACTAGATTTGCTAAAATTTCAAGCATTCTATAGCATGCGTAGTGTGTATCTTGAATGTTTCTATTATCATTAATGCTATCCAAATCGTTTTTTATTCTATTAAATAAATCAATAGCATTTTTTTGAATTTCCTTTTCAGTATCGGGATCTCTATGTGTACCTTTTGTTAAATAATATTTATTTCTTAAATCAAACAGTTTTTTTAGATCATAATAAATTGATTTATTGAATGTATAATTTATGCTGAACAATGCATTTGTGTTGCTAAAATCCTTTGCATTTCCGCCTATAAAATGCAACGGTATATTAATTTCACTCATTGTGGAAATATTCTCTGCAGAGGGCAAGCGAATAGTTGAAAACAATTGTAAACTTTCTAAAATATCCGTTTTTTTGAAAAAAACACTCAAACAATCTGTAAGTTTTTTATACGGCAGTTCAGAACGGTACTCCGCTTCAAGTTCATTGTATTGTTTTTGCAAATCGGTGTTTTTATGTACCAATTTCTCGACATTTATACATTTTTCACAAAAAACATCATCTGGTAATTTGTTTTTAATTTCCTTTTTGGTTTTGCTATAGGTAATAGTATGTGTTATTTTTATAGTTAAAAATATGATTATGCCAAGAATAAACAATATCGTTATTGCATTAACTTGAAACATAAACGAAATTTTGCTAGATGAAGTCGAACTTATAATGATTTTTAAGAAATTGGAATTTTGACAAGTTTTTAGTAAAGGATCGATAAAAAGAGCGTATATGATAGATGCAAATATAGATAAGAGAAAGGAAAACATAATAGGATGTTTTTTGTTAAACTTTTCCATGAAGCCAACCTCTTTCTATATTTTCAACATAATCATACAATATTGCTTTATATAGGTCAACATAATAGTTATAAAGATTATAAATTAATAAAATTTAATTTTAATTTAGTAAATTGAACATCTAAAAATGGGCGTTTTTTTATTTTAAAGAAAGGAGTAACCCAATGAAACCAAAAGTAATTGCTGTAGCAAATCAAAAAGGCGGTGTCGGAAAAAGCACAACCGTGTATAACCTCGGCGCCGGTCTTGCGATAAACGGCAAAAAAGTTCTTCTTGTGGATGTTGACCCACAAGGAGATCTCACAAAAATGCTGGGTCTTCGGAAACCCCATGATTTGCCGCTGACATTGAGTAACGTTATGAATGACGTTGTGTCCGGTGTTGGCGGCAAGGATGAACATCCGGAAATTATGCATCACTACGAGGGATTTGATTTTATCCCCGCAAACAGATCACTATCTGCCGTGGAGGTAGGATTGGTAAATGTAATTAGCAGAGAAACGGTACTGCGGCAGTATATTGACAGTGTAAAGAAAGATTACGATTATGTACTGCTTGATTGCAGACCTTCTCTCGGTATGCTTGTTATCAACGCCTTGTCCGCTTCGGATTATGTTCTTATCCCTGTTCAGGCGGATTATCTTGCAGCAGAGGATATGACCGAACTTATCGGTACTGTCCAAAGTATAAAACGGCAAATCAACCCGAAGTTAAAAGTCGGAGGAATCTTTCTGACGATGGCAAATGAAACTAATTTCAGAAAAGACATAGTAGCTTCTGTAAAAGAAAACTATGGCAAACATCTTCCGGTGATGAAATCTGTAATTCCTTCTACGGTGCGCCTTGCAGAAATAAGCACCGCCAACAAAAGTATTTTCTGGCACGAACCAACCGGACGTGCCGCTGAAAGCTATAGAACACTTGTAAAGGAGGTGATGGAAATTGGTGAAAAACAGCGCAGCAAGTCTGCTGACATCAGTAGATGACCTTTTCACTACCCAAGAGGAGCGTGATGAAGCAAAAAGAGAAACTATAATGGAAATCCCTTTATCACAGATATCGGATTTTCCTAATCACCCTTTCAAAGTTAAAATGGACGAATCAATGTCGGATTTGGTCGAAAGCGTGAAGTTATACGGCGTCCTCTCCCCCGTAATTGTAAGACCAAGAGATAACGGAGAATATGAAATGATTGCCGGACATCGTCGCAAGAGAGCGAGTGAACTCGCGGGAAAAGACAATATAAAATGTATTGTCCAGAATGTGACCGATGATGAAGCAATTATTCTTATGGTTGACAGCAATCTACAGAGAGAACAACTTTTTCCTTCGGAGAAAGCTTTTGCTTACAAAATGAAGCTTGATGCCATGAACAGGCAGGGGCAAAGAACCGATTTAACTTTTGGACCAGTGGGCCAAAAGTATTCACGAGATGAATTAGCAGATAGTTCACCTGATAGTTCTAGACAAATTCATAGATTTATCCGCTTGACCTATCTTTCTCAACCGCTTCTTGACATGGTGGATGAAGGCAAAATTGCCATGCGTCCGGCTGTGGAACTCTCTTACCTTAGTGAAAACGAGCAGGAAATATTGCTGAACACTATGGAATGGGAAGATTGCACTCCCTCCCATGCTCAAGCAATAAAGCTACGTCAGTTTTCACAAGAAGGAAAGTTGAGCGAAGGGGTAATCCAGTCAATTCTGCAAGAAGAAAAACCGAACCAAAAGGAACAATTCCGTATGCCAAAAGAACGAATTTCTAAATATTTTGCACCGGGTACGAGTAGCCAGAAAATTGAAGAAACGATTATTAAAGCGTTGGAACTCTACCGTAAAAGGCAGAGGAAAATTGAAAGATAAAACGATTAATTAATATTCTAAAAGTTCGTTAAACAATTCTATGGCAAACCTATCTGTCATTCCGGAAATATAATCGATTATCGATTGTACATATGTTTCTTCTGTTTCTAATGAGCCATATATTTTATTGTTTTCGCAAATTAAAGATAAACTTTTGTTTTCACCATATGGTATTATAGCAGGATCACAATATCTGGCTAAAAATTTTTCAAATGAAGAAATTAAAGTGGGTAAAAATTTTTTGGAACTATCAAGACGATAAAAAGTATGAGAGTTATCATATAGCCTATATAAAGCATTAAATATTTCGTTAATTATTAAAGGAGAATAATTTTTAAAAGGATCCAG
>JAFUJP010000126.1 GCA_017473745.1 Oscillospiraceae bacterium | reverse complement strand
AAAGCAAAAAAGTTCCGGATGAATACGAGGTTCTTTCGTTCGATATTTCAAAAATCAAGGGCGAAAACTACATAAAAGCGGTTATGAACGTAAACGGAGAGACCGATAACCCCATAAGAATCAAAAATATCCGGCTTGAATAAGGGGGCGGGGAAATGGAAGAAATCCGGGAGCTTTTATTTATTATACTTTTTGCATTTTTGGCGGGCTTTGTTTTTTCGGATCTTGCAGAAAGCCGCGGCACTAAAAAAGGGAAAAACAAAAACTCGGAGGAAAAGAAATCTGAAACGGAACAGGAAGAAGCCTTTGCTTCAAATGAAAAACCGGAAGAAATTTTGAGCCCGATGACTTTGCGGAACGGATATGGGGTCACAAAAGAAAGGAACCCAACTTTTGCGGAACAATGGGTGAACATTATGAATTACAGCGGCGAAAGCCAGACGGAGGACGGATATGAAGAAAATGATTACCCCGAAGGATATATGGAATGAATATATTGAAGGAGAAAACTATCACAGACAGATTGACCTTCATGAAACGGTCAGAAGGAACGAAAAATTTTATAACGGCGATCAATGGGAAGGGGTAAATGCGCCGGATCTTGAAAAGCCGGTTATAAATGTTTTCAAGCGCGCGGTTACCTATCTCGGGAGCCAGATAATCAGCAATGACGTGGGCATTGGGGTGGAATCCTTTGACGGCGGCGACGAAGCTTCGGCGGAATGCAAGATCATTGCAAAGCAGCTTGAAAGAGTTATTGAGCACACAAAAGCCAAAAGCAAGAACCGCGATATCATCAAAGATGCCGCCATCAGCGGCGACGGTGCGGCATACGCATGGTTTGACCCGGAAAAAGGAAAATACGGAGAAATTGAGCTTGAAACCATTGACAACGAAAAAGTTCTTTTCAGAAACCCTTTTGAGAAGGATATTCAGAAGCAGAAAAGCATTATTATCGTGAAAAGAATGATGCTTGACGAAGCAAGGGAACTTGCGGAGAAATCGGGTGTTCCAAAAGAGGATATCGAACAGATACAGCCCGACGAATTTGCGGATTACGCGGGAGAAAACAGGGATATCGGGAAAAGCCTTGTAACGGTTCTTTTGCGTTTTTGGAAGGAAGACGGGGTGGTATGGTTCAGTGAAAGCTGTCGGGAGGTTTTTATAAGAAAGCCCGTAAGAACCAAGGCGAGGATTTATCACGTTGCATGGATGCCCTGGGACAGAGTCAAAGACAGCTATCACGGCGCGGCGGCAATTACCCATTACATACAAAATCAGATTTACATCAACAAAATGTGGGCACTGGCGATGGTTTTCAGCAGCAAAATGGCATGGCCGCAAAGATTTTATGACGCCACAAAGATCCGGGGCGGACTTTCAAACAGAGTCGGACAAGCCATCGGCGTTGCGGGCGACCCGAAAACGGCTGTTTGGTTTGATGCGCCCGCGGGCAACATGAGTGCGCAGGTGCTCGAGCTTGTGGACCGCACCATTAAATATACCCGCGAGAGCCTTGGTGTTACCGATGCGGCCCTTGGCGATATCAGGCCCGAAAACACTTCCGCAATTATTGCGGCGGCGGAGCAGACCGCGGCGCCCCTTGTGTTCCAGCGCCTTGCAAATCACCAGTTCTGGGAGGATCTTGTGAGAATTTTTATTGATATTTTCAGAGAGATGTATGGCGTCAGAGAGATTATTGAAGAAAAGGAGCTTGAAAACGGCGAGGTCATAAAGAGAAAAAGAAAATACGATTTTTCAAAGATAGATTACGACGGATTTGATATCAAGGTGAACATAGGCACCGCAACCTATTGGAGCCAGCTTATGCAGGTGCAGACAATGGATTCTTTCTTCAAAAACGGCATTATAGATGACGCGGTGCTCTATCTTGAGCATATTCCGGATGAATATGTTCAGGGAAAAGAGGAAATCATCCGCAGGCTTAAAGAGAAAAAAGAAGAAAAAGAAAACATGAGCACCGCAAATCCGGCCTTGAGCACGGGAATGCCGGGCTTAGTTCCCGCACCGGCAGCGGCAGGAATAGTTTGAGCACGAAGGGAGGGAGCAAAATGAAGGTTAAGGAATGTTATGAGCACGCGGTGAGCTTTTTGCCGGAAAAGCCGGAGGAAAACCCGGAAATGCAGAAATTTATGGTGGCGTGGTGCAACGTTTTGCTTGCGGAAACCTTTGAATATGAAAATATTTACAGGGTTGCAAACAAGCTGCCGGAAATCTGGGAGCTGCCGAAGGTGGAGAGCGAAAACGACGAAATTCCGTATAACGAAAGGCTTGTGAGAGGGGCTTTTCCATACGGAATGGCGAGATGGATATTCCGCGAGAACGAGGATATTGCGGCGAGCCATGAATATTATGCCCTTTATGCCAACGCCATCAGAGAGGCAACACCCATTCTGATGGGAGAAGTGGAGGAAAAATATTGAGGAGAGAAAATCATTGGCTTGATACAAGCTATCTGTTTGAGGAAGATACCAAGGGCAGGAAAAAGAAAAAGGGCAATCCGCCGCTTGAGAAGGACGAGGAAGAGGATTTTGTTCTTTTCGAGGAAGAGGATTTGAAAGAAAATCGGCAGAGCTCCGAAAGGAGCGCTGCCGAGGAAGAAAAATATGAAAAAGAGTTTATAGATTTTTTCATGGAAGAAGCGGGAATTGAAGAAGAGGAAGAAAGATATCTTTCTCCTATGCAGAGAGCGAGCATAGAAAGGTCGAATAATATTTATGAACGCTACAAAGCCGGAGAAGAATGGCTTATGAGCGAGGGCGGAGATGACCTTGCGAAAGGGTTTGTGAACAACTTCCGTTCTTCTGTGGGAGGTCTTGTTGAAGATGCGGCGTATCTTATAAATGACTATGCACCGTGGTATAAACCGGCGAAGAAGGTTGTTGAAAACAACACCGCAGGAAAGATAAAAGAAACAGCGGAAAAGCAGTTTGCAAACGCAAAAGAGAAAGTTGGAGAAACCGGAAAAAGAGCCATTGATATGGCGGATTCGTTTTCGGAATCCCTTGGGTATTCAATTTTTGGTCTTAAAGCAAGTTCTTATCTTGAGGCGGCAGGAGAAAGCCTCCGCGAATATCGAAAGCTGAGAGAAAGCGGATATTCCGAAGAAGAAGCGGCAGGCGCGGCGGCAGAAAAAGCCATTGTTGCCGTTCTTATGGAAAAAGCCGAGGACTACATCGGGAAGAACAATCCTGTTAATGAGGTGCTTTATGGCAGCAACGGAAATAAAATTGACCAAAACGATATTTATGAAAATTGGTATAAAGAACATAAAGAGGATTTTGGTGATGATATTCCAGAAACATTTGCGGAATATGAAAAGTGGTTGTATAATAAAACCGGATCGAAAGAAACAATAGATGTAATTAAAAAACGAATTGATACTGTTGAAAATGCACCATGCGAACTTACCCAGAAGAAAATAACACATTATATGTTGGAACCGGGCAAGAAACATTCAAAAGATTTTTTTGATGTAGGATACACCGAAAGGGATTCTTTATTATTAAAATCCGAAATAGCAGAACAATTTGATATAAGAAGAGCTGTTGACTTTGGTCCCGGTTACAAAGAACCACAAGTAACATTTAGTATTTTTATGGAACTTGGTGTTACGGAGAAAAAAAGATTCAGAACTGTTTGGCAGATAGATAGCCCGGGAGAAACCCCAAGAATCATAACTAATCACAGGGAGGATTAAAAATGTTAAAAGAAAATGACCATGTGAAAATAAAAAAAGCAAACATTACGGGAGAAATAATCGATGTATCGATTGTTGAAGGAAAATATGTATATATTGTAGAAAGTGATGAAAAAGGGGTACCGGGTGGATACGGCGGAGAAAATTCGTGGAAGCTATTTTGGTGTAATAAAGAAGAATTGGAAAAAATATAAAAATAGGTGTTTTCTCTGATAAAAAGAAGAACCGAAAGAGGCAGAAGAAACTGCCTCTTCGGGGACTTTCGGAGAGATTATTGCGGAAGAAAACAGCCAGACAACGCGGGTGCAGGCGAACAGGTTTGGAAACGGGATTGAAAGCAAGACGAAAAAAGAGACCGAAGCGAATGAAAAAAGATATCTTTTGCCCATGCAGAGAGCGAGCATAGAAAGGTCGAATAATATTTACGAACGCTACAAAGCCGGAGAAGAATGGCTTATGAGCGAGGGCGGAGATGACCTTGCGAAAGGGTTTGTGAACAACTTCCGTTCTTATGGAAAAGTCGGGGACCACATCGGGAAGAGCAATCCTGTTGATGAGGTGCTTTATGGCAGCAACGGGGTTATAAGAAAAGTTGACTCGAATAAAATAAAAGCCTATAATGGAAAAAGCTGGTACGAAAATATTACGAGTCAGATTCCCAAGATGGTCGACCAGTCGTTCCCGCAATCTCACATAGCAAGCAAAGAATATGAATTTCATAATGAATTGTTAAATGAGGCAAGAAATGTAATGGTTGATTCAAAAACAGGAAGTGCAATTAATAGAAAGTTTGGAATTGTGGATTTTGAGAGACAAATTACAGAAGCAATGAAGAGAAAGGGCATTACAAGAGAAGAAGCAATTCGAGATATCTATAAAAGCGGCATTAGAAAATGATAAAATTTGAAAGAGGTCAGAAGCATGTTGAGAATGGACGAGTACAGATATTCATATACAATGAGTATGGAAGCAAGCAAAAAAGTTTTCAAGAATACATGTAAAACAATAGAGAAGAGCTTAAAAGGGTTAAAAAAAGAAAAGCTTTTGATGGATATCGACGGGTCGTTAGTGCGAACATATTATTTTGATGGCGAGGAAATAGCTGTTTATAACTGCAACAAAATAAGCTGTGTATATGTTGAATCCAACGTGGACCTCGGAGAAATTTTAGGGAGAGAATCCGTTTATTGATAAAGGGCGCCTTGCCCGGCGCCCTTTGCTTTTACAGGATTGTGACACGAAATGTGTTGCACACAAAAACAGGCATTTTCTCCGATAAAACAGTACCTTGAGAAGTGAATATAATGTGGGTAGATGTGTGAAGTAGCAACCTTGTGAAAAGGTCTGTGAATAACTTCTGTTCTTCTGTGGGAGGTCTTGTTGAAAGAGAAAGCGGATATTCCGAAGAAGAAGCAGCAGGCGCGGCGGCAGAAAAAGCCATTGTTGCCGTTCTTATGGAAAAAGCCGAGGACTACATCGGGAAGAACAATCCTGTTGATGAAGTGCTTTATGGCAGCAACGGGGTTATAAGAAAAGTTGACTCGAATAAAATAAAAGCCTATAATGGAAAAAAGCTGGGAAAACAAGAATACGCAAGGCTTGAAGCGGCACTTAATACCGATCATCCAAATCAGAAAGGCTACATTATGCAAATTCTTGACAACGAAAAAGGTGATCCGGCAATTACATATGATGTGTATATAAAAGACGATGTAAGTATGATTGTTTTTGGCAGATATGGCGGAAAGAATATTCATGAGAGGAAAGAATACGACAATGCTCACAGAAAATGAAAAAAAGTTAATTGAAGCTATTGTAGATGCCGGGTTGGATGAGCATATTTCTATGTGTTTACCGGAAGGAATGAGCGAAGAACAGATGCAGGAAATGACTGTTTTTATAAGAAATTGCTTAAATTCCAATCGAAAATTGACAGAGAATGATGTAACAAAAAAGCGTCTTATAATATTAGGTATAATAAAAGATGAATAAATACAATGTAATTAATTGAGGAAGGATTTTAACACTGTGACACTATAAATACATAACACGAAACGTGTTGCGTACAAAAACAGGCATTTTATCTAACAAAAGAAACCGAAAGAGGCAGAAGAAACTGCCTCTTCGGGGTCTTACAGAGAGGATTTCAATAAGAGAAAATCAAAGAACATGGCGAGGGCTGTGGGCGGCGGCAGGCTGAATTCTGCAAATGCGTTTTCGAGCGTGATGAAATGGGGTAAAAGATAGAATAGGAGTATTGAATTTAAGTGATTGCAATGGTAAAATATCTGAAAGATTGTAAAATGGAGAAATTTCAACAAAAATACTTAAAGGAAAACAGAAAAAACATATTGAGGGAACGAAAGAATATAAGGACAAATACAAAGACGGTTCGAATCCTCAGGGTGTTCTGACAATTAGCATTAGCGAAGCACAAGAGCTTATTAATAAATATGCGGGAACAGGAGACGCTGGAAAAAGCTCTGAAAAAGGAATGTGGACAGAATTTGTAGCTGCTGATGAAATTGTAGGAAAATATTATAAAAATGGGAAATATTATACCACAAGAAGATTTTCAATTCATTATGGTAACAAAGGAGCGCACATTATTCCGGTACAACCATTGGAGGAGATAAAGAGATGATGAATATTTGGAAACTTTTAGACCATGATGGAAAAGTAAAATTACAACGAAAGAAGGAATTGAACACATTGGAAAAGTCTGTCTTATCGAAGATGTTGATGAAGATGATAGCTATACAGATGAATGTGTTTTTATTGATTGCTTCGATGGAACTTGGGCTATTTTTGTACATGAAATAAAAATGATAGAAATACTCACTGACAAATAAAAACAGGCATTCTCTTTTACAAACAAAGAAAAGCCGGAGAAAACGCGTTGAAGCGATTATTGATCTGATAAATCCT
The DNA here is from genome assembly GCA_017473745.1 of Oscillospiraceae bacterium. GTDB lineage: Bacteria > Bacillota > Clostridia > Oscillospirales > Ruminococcaceae > UMGS1668. The sequence continues at coordinate 3,080 of JAFUJP010000126.1, read as the reverse complement.
GTTGAAAAGCAGGTGAGCAGAAGTATTGAATTTGGTAAGCAAAGGCATATACTAATCAAGTGATAAAGAAGAAAATTATTTCGATGTTTGCTATGTATGTAAACTCAACAGAAGTTTTCTTTCAAATATTTTGGAGTAAAAGTTATTGCGTCTGACGGAAAGTTATATGTTTATCCGAATGGAACTACAAAGGCAGGAAGGCATGGTGAAGGCAAAATGCTTGTATATGAACCGAATAACAGGGGGACGTTTTAAATGAGAGATTTTGGCTTTATTAAAGGGATGCCGCATGACGGTTGTGCAGAAGAATTTGAAGACTATAAAAAGTTTAAGAATTCAATACCAAAAAAGAAAATTATAGAACACATGGAGTCGGATAAAGTTGTAAGGTGTTATGGACTTATGAACTCGCATGATATATTTACAGGTCAAAAAATAGAATGCGGCTTGATCGAAGATGGAAAATTTATGTTCCCGATGGAATTCTTACACTATTATAAAAACTATGATATTGGGATTCCTTATGATTATGAGGAGTACTTGAAAGGAATTATTGACTATTGATTTTACGAAGCAACAGCACAATATATTTGCTCGGATGATCCAAGCGATATCAGTAAATGGGTTTTGAAGATCATTTTAGGAGGGTAACGTATTGTTTGATATTAAAGAAGGCTTTTTAATAGAAAAATATATCGAGGGCTTTGCTACGAAAGAGGAGCAAAAACAGGTGGAAACTTTATATAATGAAGCGGAAAAATGCGGTGAAAATCTGTTTGAAACAAATACGGAAAAGGCAGAGTTCTTTATTGCCCGAAGAAGATATATGGAAGAAGGAAACTGTTGTGAAGGTATTTCGAAAAAGAACGACAAAGAAGAGTTCATTCCTTTTGAGCACTTTGATATAGAAAGAATCGACGTTGAAGATGTTTGGAAAGCTATGCAAACAAACCCTGAAAAGGCAGGAGAATACCTTTGTTACACATTAAATGGTGTGTGTAAAGTCTATGTAAATTCAAGAAGAGGAACGATAGTTGGAATAAAAGTTTTGCATTGAGTAAAGAAGAGGCGCCGAGCCCGGCGGTTTTGGTTAATGCTAAAATTGAAATGGACGTAAGATTTGGCTATGAGAACGGCGGCAGGCGCGATTATGAGTGCGCCGGGGATGTTTTTTTTGGAACGAGAAGCAACGCAAACGCACCGATTTCGGTAAAACCTTTTAATGCTTATCAGGTTGAACTGAAAGGAGTTTATGACAAACCTATTTCGGCAAATACTTTTCCGGCAATGGCTCAAGAAAAAAACACAAATAAATCTTCGGTGTTGAATTTGAACAATGGTAATGATAATATAATAAACATAAACATGCAGTTTTTTGCCGAAAAAGATTTGAAGACGCAAAAATCGGAGTCATTGAAAAGGGGTATCAGAAAGCTTGAAAGTAAAATCGAACTGCATAAAAGCGAGTTAAATAATCCGCAAGAATATGATAGAGGATGGGATATGAAACCCGAGAAGGAAAAGGCAGGCCTGAAAAAGCATTGGCAAAAAGAAACAGATAATTTTGAAAAATCCATAGAAAACAGAATCGAAGAATTGAAAAAAGAGGGGATTATAATGACTGATTCAGCCTTTCAATTTATAATTGAGAGAATTATAAACAATGCATTGGATTCAGTTAAAGAAGCAAAAGACAATCCGGGAGAAGAATTCTATCTTGGACGAAAAATGGCGCACTATGAGATACTGGATATTATAAAGAATGAACTTGAAATAAGAGATGAGGAGTTGGGAGAATTCGGTCTTGACTTCAATCTCGAGGAAGTTTTTTTATAAATGTTAATAATCGGTTGTGCAAAGCTAAAAAATGAATATGAGAAAGAAAAAACGGCGCTGCGACCGGCGTCCTTTGATTTTGCGGGGCAAGAGCACGAAATAAAAACAAACAGCGAAGTGATTGCGATATGGGGATTGAAAATGAAAAATAAAGGGTATGAATTTTCGTATAATATCTGCTCAAAAGCAAATCAGGAAAAACTTCTTGTTGATGTTAATGGATCTTTGATACAAATGAAAGTAACTGTCAGCAAGAAGCTATTAGCTATATTAAAAATGCAAAGTGTTCCACAAAATCTCTTTTAAAACCAAATAAACAAATATTTTATTCATTGAATGGTATCGTATATATAGACTTAAAAACCGGCAAAATTACCAGGAGTTATTCAAAAGAGTACTTTAATGATGACGAAAAAAAGATAATGGAGGTTTTAAAGTGAAAAAAGAGAAGGATGAGTTCAAGTCAAAATTCGATGAAATAGACAGAGAAACAGCGGTGTTTTATTGCCCTGCGATAGAGAAAGAGATAGATTTTGATGATTGCATAGATATTCAACAAGGTGCGAATTGTGGTTCTACGAGAGGATTGGCAAAGGAAGTCGATTGGACTAATGATAAGAAGAGAGTATGTTTAAATTGTCACTATCGCTGCGGAGCGTGTCGTGCGATTTTGTGGGGTGGAAGGGAAGTTTTTGTTCAAAGATATAATGACGGCGGAATTTATGCAACCGAAGCAACAGAACCGAAAGATTGGAAATGGTTTCGCATAACGAAATTTCACATCAAAAAATGGCTCGAGGATACGCCAATGAATGTTTGTTTAAGGCTTGGAATGCATCACTGGTTTTAAAAGTTGAGGAGGGCGCCGCGCCCGGCGGTTTTGGTTAATGCTAAAATTGAAATGGACGTAAGATTTGGGCTATGAGAACGGCGGCAGGCGCAATTATGAGTGCGCCGGGAATGGCTTTTGTGAAAAGAAACGTAAACACACAGATTTCTGCGAAACCTTTTTGGGATACAAAATGTGAGTTGAAGGTGCAAGTTATGAAGATTACGAAGAGGTTCAGGAGCTTGAAAAAGTTTTAGTTATGGGACAATAAATTTGCCGGTAACAACAAACTTGCAAAAGCTCGATTTTAGTAATGAATATACCGGAAGTGCGAAACAAGAAGTATTGGATTATATTAAAAATGCGAAATTTTCTGTCAATATACATTTTTGGAATATTAATCAAGAATGGTTTT
>JAFUJP010000125.1 GCA_017473745.1 Oscillospiraceae bacterium | reverse complement strand
GGCGACGGTACAAACCTCCTCGGAGGAGGAGGGGGACCGTCGAAGACGGTGGAGGAGGGATTTTGCACGGGCAAAGAAACAGGGTAAGTATTAAACCCCTCCGTCAAAACCTTCGGTTTTGCCACCTCCCCTGTTAGGGGAGGCAAGCTCTCCGCGAAACGGAACGGTCAAGACCGTTTCCTACAATGAAATTGCGATTTTTGAAACCAATTTTGCGCGAATTTAATTTTCAATTATCAATTAAAAAAGACGCTTCGCAACGAAGCGTCTTTTTTGCTGCTATTATTTTTTCAGTGCGTAGCTGTCGTTAAGGATAAGGCTGCTGTAAAGCATAAGAACATCCGCGCCCTCAAAATCGACGTATTCGCCGATAAGATCCGGCATAATATAGCGGGTATCAACAAGGGTTATTTTTGCGTAATCACGCATCAGAAGCGGCGCAATGGAAGAACCAAAGGAATCCCTGAAGATTATCAGATGGCGATCGCCCTCGGCAGAAGGATTGGTCACTTCAAGAAGCGCCGCCGCACCCGAAAGATAAAATTCGTATGGATCCTTGCTTTCGAGCTTATCGAAATCATAAACGCCTTTTTCCGCACCGTTTTCATAGTTCAGAACGGTCATGGAATCAAGAGCCGCATTATGAAGATAAACTATATTTTCCGCCGGAAGCGGAAGCGCGCTTTGCCCGTAATAAACGCCGTGGAAATTTTCGGAAGCGACGGTTTCTTCAAGATCATCGAAGGGTCTTGCCCCGAGGAAAACAAGAAGCTCATCCGCGACGGCGGTTATGCTTTGCTGCTGCCAATGGGTATCGGCGGCGTAATAATCCCCCGAATCAAGAAGTCCGGTTATGTCAACGTACTTCGCAAAATCAAGATTTTCGGCGAAATATTCTTCCATGGCTTCATAATCCATGGCGGGATAGCCGTTGTTTTCCGCAAGGTAGTATCCCTTATCCGGCACCATGCTGAAAACCACCTTGTTCACCTTGCCGTCCATATATTTATCGTAAAGATAATCAAAACGCTCCGCGGCATAGTTCAGTGAATTTTCATCCAGAGGGAAATCCAGCGCCGCGACCTGCCCATCCGCAATATAAAGCCCGTTGTTATCCGAAAGGCCGAAAAGATAATACTGCGCCATTGCTTTTACGGAACGAAAAGCATCGCGCAAAGGGAACTGATCGAGGGTGTATCCCTCGAAATTATCCATAAAAGTTCCGTTAAGAATTGTGTTCAGCGTTGCTTCGGGAAAGCTGTCGAGCTGTCTGCGCTCGCTCTCGGAATATTCATCTGCGGGTTTGAGCACCGCCCAGAAGGCCAGCCCGAAAACGAGCACCGCCATAAGCACAACGGTATAAATCTGTTCTGTTCTTTTCTTCATTTTCGCGCCTCCTTTAGAATCTGAAATAGAGGAACGGATTGAAGGAACCGTCCACAAGATATCCGGTTACGATTATGAGCACCGCCGCAAAGCCGAGGGGCTTTGCAAAAGCGATGATTTTTCCGCCGCTTTCGGTTGCCGCGATCTTTTTGAGCACGTTTTTGACAACGGGCGTTGCAAGAAGCGTACCCGCAACGAACATAAGCGCATAGCTTCTGAGATAGTAGAAGGTTTCTTCGCCGAAAAGCGGAAGCCCCGAAAGGCCGAACATACCCATAAGGTCATCGACCGCACCGCCGATGCTCACGGAATTGAATATTACAAAGCCTATGGCCGTAAAGAAAAGCACATAGATGTGGCTTATGAAAGAAGGGGCTTTATCAAGCCATTTTTTAAGCCAAAGCTTTTCGATCACAAGCAAAATTCCGTAAAAAATGCCCCAGGCAATAAACTGCCAGTCGGCGCCGTGCCAGAACCCGGTAAGGAACCACACGACAAAAATATTGAAAAGCCAGCGGGGTGTGCTCACCCGGTTGCCGCCCATGGGGATATAGACGTAATCCCGGAACCAGCTTCCGAGGGACATATGCCACCGGCGCCAGAATTCGGTGATGCTTTTTGAAATATAAGGAAAATCGAAGTTTTCGAGGAAGGTGAATCCGAATATTCTTCCGAGGCCGATGGCCATATCGGAATAGCCCGAAAAATCGAAATATATCTGGAGCATAAACGCCGCCGCGTACATCCAGTAAAAGAGCACCGTTTGCTCGCCGCTTTCGCGGAAGATGGAGCAAAGCTCGCCGAAGGCATTTGCAAAAAGCACCTTTTTGCCAAGGCCGATGCAGAATCTCTGGATTCCGTATGCGGCTTTTTCGATGCTGTGGGTTCGCTGCTCAAGCTGTTCCGCAATATCAACATAGCGGACTATCGGCCCAGCAATAAGCTGCGGGAACAGCACAACATAGGTGCCGAAATCAATTATATTATGCTTTGCTTTTGTGTCGCCGCGGTAAACGTCGATGGTATAGCTTGCGATCTGAAAAGTATAAAAGCTTATACCCACGGGCAAAGTGATTTTGAGCAGCGGAACCGAAAGCCCCGTTGCGGCGTTGAAGTTCGCGATAAAGAAATCGGCGTATTTGAAATAGCAGAGGAAGGAAAAGCTTATGATAACCGAAATTATCATAAAGACCTTCTTCGCTTTCGGAGTTTTTGCCTTTTCCATCAAAAGCCCGAAGGCCCACGCAAGGGTTATGGAAGCCGCCATAAGGAATACATAAACCGGCTCTCCCCAGGCGTAGAAAACAAGGCTGAATATAAAAAGCACGCTGTTTTTAAGCTTTTTCGGCGCCGCAAAATAACAAATCAGCACCAGCGGAATAAAATAATAAAGGAAGGGTATGCTCGAAAAGAGCAAAGGGGTTCACCTCCAATTCATATTAGGCTTCTCCTCGAGGAGAAGCTGTCACCGAAGGTGACTGATGAGGTGTTGTCCTGATAATTGCCGTTCTGATGCAGAACACCTCATCCGCCGCGACCATACGGTCTTGCGGCACCTTCCCCTCAAGGGGAAGGCATAATAGGAATGGGCGCACCTTTTACGATGCGCCCGAAAAGTTCAGATAAATTATCTGGTGTAAACGGTTGCTTCGCCGCCTACCACTGCATTGAATGCGGCAACGGCGCTTTCGGAAGAGAAGCCATACTGGCTGTCGATCATATAAAGCATGATAACGTCGTTATATGCGGCAACAGCAAGGTCGTCTGCTTCAACGCAGATCCATTTTCTGGTGTCGATGCCATTGAGCATTTCGTTTGCAACTGCTTCGGTATCTGCGGCATCGTTAACGCGAACGATTACCATGGAATATGCCTGGGAACCCATTGCTGCTTCGGAAAAAGCGGATTCTTTAACTTTAGAGTTATCCGCAAGGCCGGTGTAGTAGGGGAAGGATTCAGCATCCATATCCGCAAGGTTCATGGTCATAACGGGGAATTCGGGAAGGGTTTCAAATTCAGCATAGATTTTTTCGATGATTTCTTCGGGGGTGCCTTCAACGGTGTTGAGAACGGTTTCGTTGTTTCCGGCTTCACCGTTGTTTTCGTCAGTGGGCTCGTTGCTGCCGCATGCAGCAAAAGAAAGCATCATAATCATAGCGAGCATAAGTGCAAGAATTTTTTTCATTTTTTGTGTTTCCTTTCTTTGTTAAAAACGTTTTTGCCGTTTTGTTCCGGCATTATTCTTTGCGTTTTTTTGTCTTTGATACTGCGCCCTCAAAAAAAAGCGCGTATATATTAAGTGTCGAAAAACGGCAAAAGTATTGCATGAAAAATAAATTTTTTCAAAAACTTTTTCCGCCGGGCACATAATACCGTTTTTGATTGAATTAGGTTTTGCGGGAATATGAACGCGGAGTTAATTTTAAAGCCTTTTCCGCCGGAAAATTTTTAAATAATTTTCAATTCATCCTGTATCCCGCGTTTTCGACCGCTTCTTTTATAAGTTCCTCGGGGATCTCTTCGTTCATTTTAACGGATACTTCATCTTTGAGGAAAGAAGGTTTTGCTTCGATAACGCCGGGAACAGCTTCGATGGCTTCTTTGACGTGAGATTCGCAATGGCCGCACATCATACCCATTACCTTATAGGTTTTTTCCATGGCATTATCTCCCTCATCAGAGGAGGTGCCGCACGGCGCAGCTTCTGCGGAAGGGTTATCGGGAATTTCGTTTTGTTCGGGTTCGGCGTTTTCCATAGATTCGGCGGCATTTTCATTTACGGAACATTCAAGGCCGTTCTCTGCTGTAACATCGGCGCTTTCTTCATGCTTGGCTGCGGAGGAGATTTCGGCTTTGTGTTTTTTCTTTCTGTCGTGCTTCGGATTGTGGATATCAACAAAGTTAAGGCGCAGTGCGTTGGTAACTACACAGAAGCTCGAAAGGCTCATGGCGGCGGCCCCGAACATGGGGTTGAGTTCCCAGCCGAAAGCGGCGATAAATACGCCTGCCGCAAGGGGAATTCCTATACAGTTATAAACAAAAGCCCAGAAAAGGTTCTGATGAATGTTGCGAAGAGACGCCCGGCCGAGTCTTATCGCCGCGGGCACGTCAGAAAGACGGCTTTGCATAAGAACGATATCGGCGCAGTCAATGGCAACGTCGGTGCCCGCTCCGATGGCGATGCCGATATCCGCGGAAGTAAGCGCCGGCGCATCGTTGATGCCGTCGCCGACCATAACGACCTTGCCCTGTTTCTTAAAGCGGCGCACCGCTTCTTCTTTTCCTTCCGGAAGGACCCCAGCTATGACCTCGTCAACGCCGACTTTTTCCGCAATGGCGTTTGCCGTGCGTTCGTTATCGCCTGTAAGCATAACGGTATGGATGCCCATGCCTTTAAGCTGGCTTACAGCCTCGGGGCTTTCTTCCTTGATTACGTCCGCAACGGCGATGATCCCGAAGAATTTGCCGTTTCCGCTGAAATAAAGGGGAGTTTTGCCCTCTGCGGCAAAGCCTTCGCCCGCGGCGGCAAATTCATCTTCTATCGGTGCGGTATCTTTGATGAAGTCATAATTTCCGCCGAAAACGGGAATTCCGCCCATAAGGCCGGTAACGCCTTTGCCCGCAATGGCATAGAAATTTGAAATTTCCGGCGCGGAAATCTCTCTTGCCTCGCCTTCGCGCACTATTGCCTTTGCAAGGGGGTGTTCGCTTTTTGCTTCAAGAGCTACGGCAATTTTGAGGAACGCGCTTTCGCTGACTTCATCGCCGGCGGTCATGATATCCGTGACAGCGGGTTCACCTTTTGTGATGGTGCCGGTTTTATCCATGATAACGATATCGGCCCTGCCGGCTTCCTCGAGGGACGCGGCGGTTTTATAAAGGATGCCGTTTTTCGCTCCCATTCCGCTTCCGACCATTATTGCAACGGGGGTTGCAAGCCCAAGGGCACAGGGGCAGCTTATTACGAGAACGGAAATCCCCCTTGCAACGGCAAAGCCGATGCTTTCGCCGAGGAAGAGCCAAACCGCAGTGGTAACAAGCGCAATGGTTATGACTATCGGAACGAAAACGCCCGAAACCTTATCCGCAACTTTCGCGATGGGCGCTTTTGTTGCGGCGGCGCCTTCGACCATTTTTATTATCTGTGAAAGGGTCGTATCTTCGCCGACCCTTGCGGCTTCACATTTTATAAATCCGCTCTGGTTGATGGTTGCGGCAGAAACGGAGTCTCCGGCAAATTTATCCACCGGAATGCTTTCGCCCGTAAGGGCGGCTTCGTTCACTGCGGTTTCACCTTCAAGGATTATTCCGTCAACGGGAATGCTTTCGCCCGGGCGAACAACAAAGATATCCCCTTTGCGGACTTCTTCAACACCAACGGTAACTTCAGCCCCGTTACGAAGCACAGTCGCGGTTTTCGGCGCAAGATCCATAAGGGAACGCAGAGCATCGGTGGTTTTGCCCTTGCTTCTGGCTTCGAGCATTTTTCCGACGGTGATAAGCGCAAGAATCATTGCGGCGGATTCAAAATAAAATTCGTGAATATAGTGGTGGGCTTCCATCATATTACCGGCAATGACCTGGGCACTCATGGCAAAAAGCGCATAGGTGCTGTAAACAAAAGACGCGCCGGAACCGAGGGCCACAAGGGTATCCATATTCGGTGCTTTGTGCATAAGCCCTTTGAAACCGTTTATAAAGAATTTTTGGTTTATCACCATAACAATTCCCGAAAGAAGAAGCTGGATAAGTCCGATGGCTATGCAGTTTTCGGCTATGAAATCCGGCATCGGCCAGCCCCACATTGTATGGCCCATCGAAACATACATGAGCACCGCCAAAAATCCAAGGGATGCAATAAGCCGTTTTTTAAGCACCGGCGTTTCTTTGTCCTCCAGAGCATCGGATTTTTTGCCTTGGTTTTGTTTTATTTCTTCGGATTTGAGCGAAGCGCCATAGCCCGCCGCTTCAACCGCGGCGATTATTTTTTCGGCAGAAGCCGTTCCTTCAACTCCCATGGAGTTGGTCAGAAGGCTTACAGAGCAGGAAGAAACCCCTTCCACTGCCGAAACCGCCTTTTCGACCCTTGCGGAGCAGGCGGCACAGCTCATTCCGGTTACGTTATATTGTTCCATTTTTCCCTCTCTCCAATATAAATATTATTTCATTATTTTCTGCAGCGTGGAAACAAGTTCTTCGATCGTCTCTTCTCCGCCGTTTTTTATATCGTCTTTAACACAGGTCCTTATATGATTTGCAAGAATTTCACTTTTGAATGCGTTAAGTGCCGCATTCACAGCACTGACCTGAATAAGAATATCCGTGCAATAGGCATCGTTTTCAACCATTTTTCGGATGCCTCTTACCTGCCCTTCTATTCTGCTTAACCGGTTGAGAAGAGATTTGAGTTCATCCTCGTTGCGCTGTTTTGTTTTTTTACAGCATTCACATTCCAACAAACTCACCTCTTATTATTTTATTGACTTAATTATATACCCCCCGGGGGGTATATTGTCAATATATATAATTCTGTTTTGCCTGTTTTCCTTCGCAGTTTTATGAATAATTTCAAAAATCCGCCTTATAACCCATTTTAACTGATTATAGCATACATCACAGAACAATAGAAGCCTTTGGGATAATTTGTTGTTTATGCTTCAGTGAGTTTTTGCCTGAATTAAAATCAAACCGCAAATGTCATTCCGAGGAGCGAAGCGACGTGGGAATCCGTAAGAAAAGAAAACGGATTGCCGCACATCCGTTTAGGAGGTGCGCAATGACGGGTAATATTATCCGTCCCTACGGCTTGCAGGTTGTCGCCATTTTAGTGTAGGGCGGGGGCTCGCCCCCGCCGTAATCTTTGGTTACGGAACGCCGGGGACGGCGTTCCCTACGGTGAATTGGCGAAGCGATACAGCCGAGCCGCCACGGTATATTGAAAACCGTTGCCGGCCCCGAACGGCGACGGTGGAGATTAGGAACCTCCGTTCGTTCGGTGGGGCGTTTTGTTCCCTTTTGAAAGGGGACAGCGTTTGCGGGAGCAAACTGCTGGGGTTAGAAGGCGTTTCTCTGACGGGTACCGCCGTCTCTTTGCGCCGTCAAAGAGATGGGGGTACATAATAAATTACAAAAAAACGGAACGGTCGAGACCGTTCCTACGGTTTGTAGATTATCGCATTTTAAGTGTAGGGCGGGAGCTTGCTCCCGCCGCAAACCCTGTCAAATTTCGATATGCGCTCCGCGTTCCTTGGTTGCGGAACGTCGAGGACGACGTTCCCTACATTCGATTAGACGATAACGGCAGACGGGACAGGGTCTCCACCCTTCCGTCACCTGCGGTGACACCTCCCCTGATAGGGGAGGCAAGCGCTCCGCGAAACGGCGAGTCGACATAGCCGAGCCGTCGCTGTAAAATGAAAACCGTTGCCGACCCCTAGCGGCAACGGTGGTGGGATTCGTTCATAAAACAAAAAAGCTCCCCTTGCGTAAGGGAGCTTTTTTTATTTCATTGCGTTGTCCATCTTTTTCTGCATTTTTCTTACAGCAACCGAAAGGCTGAAGTTGATTACAAAATAGATGATTGCCGCCGTTCCGAAAAGGATGAAAACATCCTGGGCGGTGATGGGGTGGCCGGTAAAGGTGTTCGCTGTGGACATAAGCTTTTTCACAACGAACATCAGCTCCGCAACGCCTATCTGGGCAAGGTAAGAAGTATCCTTGATGATGGTGATGCTCTGGCTTGTAAGAGTGGGGATTATCCTGCGGAAGGTTTGGGGCAGGATAATATAAATCATAATTTGAAAGAAGCTGAAGCCCTGGCTTCTGCCGGCTTCAATCTGGCCTTTCGGGATGGAGTTGAGCCCGCCGCGGATAATTTCGGAGATGATAGCCGCGTTGAAAATCACCGTTGCCACAAGCGCCCTTGAAAGCAGCGAAGGCAGCGGCACCGCCGCTATTGCAACAAAAACCCAGAGAAGCAAAGGCGTATTGCGGAAAATCTCAACGATGACAGCCGCGATTTTGCCCATCCATTTGCCATAGGTGTTGAAAAGCGCAAGAACCGTCCCGATAAGCGTTCCGCCGAGAAGGGTTATGACCGCAATGAAAAGGGTCATGGCAAGGCCCGCAAGGATATACGAAATATTATAGCTTGTAAATATAAGAGCGAGTTCTTCCATCATTTGGCGCCCACCTCCTTATCGGAGGAATTGCCGACGGATTTGAGCTTCTGCTCATACCGCTTCGCAAAATAGGTGAGCGGGAAGCAAAGGCAGAAGAAAAGAATTCCGCAGGTGAGATATGCCGGCCCATAGCTGAGGGTACCGTTCGATGCCCAGGCGTTGGAACGGTACATAAGGTCGCCGCCGGCTATCATAGCAAGAACGGAAGTGTTTTTGATAAGCGCCACCATCTGGTTCACAAGGGGCGGAAGAGCGATCTTCACCGATTGGGGAAGAATGATGTGCTGCATTGCCTGAAGATGAGTAAAGCCCTGGCTCAAAGCGGCTTCGGTCTGTCCGTATGGAATGGAAGTGATTCCGGTGCGCACCACTTCGGAAATATATGCGCCGGTATAAACCCCAAGGCCGATTACTCCTATCTGGGTTTTGGAAAGGTCAACGCCCGCATAAAGCAGACCGTAATACATGAAAAGCACCTGCAAAACAAGGGGAGTATTCTGGAAGAACTCGACATACACCCTTGCAATGCCTTTAAGAATTTTATTATGAGAGGAAGAGAAAAGCCCGAAAACAACGCCGAGAAAAAGCGCAAGAATAAGCGCAAAGAACGAAACCTCGACGGTTACGAAAAAAGCGTCGATAAATTCCTGTCTTGATGCCCAAAGCGCTTCCCAGCGCCAGGGAGCAAAAACGCCGTTATTCATTTGGCTGTCACTTCCTTTCTGTCAATTTAAAGGCTTCTCCTTGAGGAGAAGCTGTCACCGAAGGTGACTGATGAGGTGTAGCCGCATTGCGTAGCAGCGGCGTTAATTAAAAACAACACCTCATCCGCCGCGACCATACGGTCATGCGGCACCTTCCCCTCAAGGGGAAGACAATTTTATCCCTCAAAGCTGGGCAAAAGTCCGTTGGCTTCGCGCATGGCGTCGATGGTGCCGTCGGAAAGCCATTTGTCGATAAGACCGTCAACGTATGCGTTGAGTTCGGTGTTGGAAAGTTTGGAAACAACGCCGAAAGGCTGTGCCGCAAAGCGATCTTCGAGAATCATGGTTGTGTCATCCATATAGGTGGAAAGAACAACGGTATCAACGCAGTGGGCATCAATGGCGCCTGCGGAAAGAGCAAGTTTTATGGCGGCGTGGTCTTCAAATTCATCGAAAGAAAGCTCATAGCCTTCGCCGAGGTAATCTTTAAGGGACTGGGCGGAGGTGGAGCTCATGGTGACACCGACGGTCTTGCCGTCGAGATCTTCGAGAGATTCGATGCCGGAAGATTTGAGCACCATAACGCCCACAGCATCGGTATAATAGGGGGCGGTGAAATGATAGCTCATTTTGCGTTCTTCGGTGATGGTGAAGTTGGAAAGGCTTATGTCGATATCGCCGGAATCAATCATCTGAAGGCGGGTTGTGGGGGTGACAACAAGGAATTCGATATCAACGCCCATTTCTTCGGCAATGGCCCTTGCGATGTCGATTTCAAGGCCTTCGTATTCGCCGGTTTCGGGGTTGAGATAACCCATGCCGATGAGGGAATCCTTTACTCCGACACGGAGAACGCCCCGTTCCTTGATGGATTCAACGGTTACTTCACCGCTGTCGGAACAGGCGGAAAAGGCCAGAACAAGCATGATCGCAAGAACGATAAAAAGAATTTTTTTCATTAATTTAACTCCTTTCAAATAGCCTCCCCTAACAGGGGAGGGGGCATTTCCGAAGGAAATGACGGAAGGGTTTTATAAAATTTAATTCCGGTAAAATGGTATAGCCGGGAAAACCCCTCAGTCTTCGCCCTTCGGGCGAATCCGGCTCCCCTTTCAGGGGAGCCGAGTTTATTGCCTCAAAATTTTTCCGAGGAAGGCTTTTGTGCGTTCGTTTTCGGGATTGGTGAAGAAATGTTCGGGGGTGCCCTCTTCGATTATTCTTCCTTCGTCCATAAACACTATTCTGTCCGCAACTTCCCTTGCAAATCCCATTTCGTGGGTGACCACGACCATGGTGATATTTTCTTCCGAAAGGCGCACCATAACGTCAAGAACCTCCTGAACGGTTTCGGGGTCAAGGGCGGAGGTGGGCTCATCAAAAATGATTATCTTTTGCTGGGTGGTCAAAGCCCTTGCAATGGCGACCCTTTGCTGCTGGCCGCCGGAAAGGGTGTTGGGATAAACGTGCGCCTTATCCGCAAGCCCCACAAGCCCGAGATATTTCATGGCAAGCTCTTCGGCTTCTGCCTTTGATTTTTTCTGGAGCTTTATGGGCGCAAGAGTAAGGTTATGAAGAACGTCCATGTGGGGATAAAGGTTGAACTGCTGAAAAACCATTGCGGAGGTTTTTCTTACAAGTTCGGTTTTATTCCTGTGGGTCAAAAGCTCGCCGTCGATATAAACTTCGCCGCTGGTGGGTTCTTCAAGAAAATTCATGCATCGAACGGTGGTGGATTTTCCGCTTCCGGAAGGGCCGATGATAACGAGTTTTTCGCCTTCTTTGACCTCGAGGTTAACGTCTTTAAGTACATGGAGGTTTCCGAAATATTTATTCACGTTTACAAGTTTTATCAATATTTTCGCCTCCGAAGGATAGTTTTTAACTTATATATTTTATAGTAAAACAGCGAATCCGTCAAGGCGAAACGGGTCAACATCAAAAAAACTTTACAGAATCGTAATAAAAAGATATAATAAAAACGAAAAAAGCGATTAAACCGTAGGGCGGGGGCTTGCTCCCGCCGAAAAATAAAAATCTTGTTTAGGAGGATAAAAATGCCTGAACTTTCAAATATAAACGTCGTTCGGGATATTCTCGGGCGGCACGGCTTTAAATTTTCAAAAAGCCTCGGCCAAAACTTTATAGTCAATCCGGATCTTTGCCCCCGTATTGCCGAAGAGAGCGGGATCGGCCCCGGGGTTTGCGCCCTTGAAATCGGCCCGGGCATCGGCGTGCTCACGAAAGAGCTCGCCCTTCGGGCGGAAAAGGTTTTGAGCATCGAAATTGACAAGGCACTTTTGCCCGTGCTCAAAGAAACCCTCGCGGAATTTGACAACGTGAGCATCCTCAATGCGGACGTGCTCGAGTTGGATCTAAAAGCCGTTATCAAAGAGCATTTCGGCGATATGCCATTTGTTGTCTGCGCAAATTTGCCGTATTACATCACTTCGCCTATCATAATGAAGCTGCTCGAAGAAAATATCGGCGCCGAAAATCTTACCGTTATGGTGCAGAAAGAAGCCGCGGTGCGCATTGCCGCAAAACCCGGCACAAGGGACTGCGGCGCCATCAGCGCGGCTATCAATTATTACAGCGAACCCGAAAAGCTTTTCGACGTTTCAAAAGGCAATTTCGTTCCGCCGCCAAACGTAACCTCCGCGGTGATCCGCCTTACCCTGCGCAAGGAACCGCCGGTGAAAGTTGAGGACGAAAAGCACTTTTTCCGTATAGTCAAGGCATCTTTCAGCCAGAGAAGAAAGACCCTTACCAATTCCCTTTCTTCCGGGCTGGGCAAAAGCAAGGAAGAGATCCTTGCCGCGCTTGAACAATGCGGCCTTGGCCCGAACTCAAGGGCCGAAGAACTTTCGCTTGAAGATTTTGCGGCCCTTGAAAAATTGCTTTGATCGGAAAACTCAGCAAAAATGGAACATTTTGAAGTATTGAAGTAAACTGTGATAAGGTTTATAATCGAAAATGTGAAAATCCGCAGTGGGCGGACACAAATTTAATTCAGGAGGAAACTGAAATGAAAAAAATTCTTGCATTTGTTCTTGCGCTTGTTATGATGCTCAGCTTTGCAGCCTGCTCTTCCGCAGAGGTTGTTAAATTTGCCGTAAGCGACCTTGAAGGCAACGTCGTTTATGAATTCGAGGTTGAACTTACCGAAAACGCAACCGCCGGAACTCTTCTTGAAGCCGGTCTTACCGCAAACGGCATTGATTACGAACAGATCGACAACACCATGATCCAGAGAATCGGCGACCTTGAACAGGATTCTGTAAACTGGACTGTATGGTGGTCCGTTTATGTAAACGGTGAATACGGCCAGCTTGGTCTTTGGGAACAGCCCGTTGTCGGCGGCGACCTTATCGAAATCAAACTCGAAAATACTTATTGATAGACCATAAACAAAAAATCCCTTCCGCCCGGAAGGGATTTTTTGTTTTAAAGCCTTCCCTTGGGGGAAGGGTGACCGCGCCTGCGGCGCGGTGGATGAGGGCAAACTGGGAACGCGGAGCGCACATCGAAATTTGACAGGGTTTACGGCGGGGGCAAGCCCCCGCCCTACATTGAAATGCGATAATCTACAAACCGTAGG